>JBBQWH010000062.1:0-14546 GCA_038210785.1 Sphingomonadales bacterium
CAATCACTTGCAGTACCCCGTCCATATTCGCCAGCACCTCGTTGTTCCAGAAGCGGATCACGCGGTAGCCGTGGGCTTCGATGATGCGGGTGCGGTTTGCGTCGGTGGGGCTTTCGGAGTGCTGCCCGCCGTCGAGTTCGATTGCGAGGCGCAAGGACCGGCAGGCGAAGTCGGCGATGAAGTTGCCGATGGGGTGCTGGCGGGTGAATTTGGCCTCACAGAATTGGCGGCTGCGCAGGTGTTGCCACAGGCGCTGTTCCGCGTCCGTCGGCGCGTTGCGCAGGTTGCGCGCGAGGCTGGTCAGGCGCTTTTCGGCCATCGTGGTACCCCCATCCCCAACCCCTTCCCTCAAGGGCAGGGGCTTAGTGCGCTCGCCGCACTCTTCGCAACTATTTCTACCCCCGCGCTCGCCCAAAACCCCGCGCCCGTCGCGCAGTGGCCCGGCGCGGAAATCGCCGAGGGCGTCGCGTTTCAGGGCGATGGTTCCGTCACGCTCGAAGCCTCGCCCGAAACCGGTCTCCCGGTGCTTACCTTCTGGCGCCCGGTGCTGCATGACGAGGGCACCCGCTACCCCGTCGCGGGCCGGATGGATTGCCGGATCGCCGCTACGCAAGGCCCCTTCGATGAAGCCGCCTTCGATCCCGAAGCGCGCCACAAGGCCGTCGCTGCTGCGCGCAAGGAGCAGGGGTTCATCGATATGGAACGCCTCGCCTCGGGCAGTGACACCATCAAGCAATTCGACGTGATCGGCCGCCGGAGCGCCCCGCGCTCGTTCTATGTGCTGAGCTACATCATGGCCCGCGGCGGCGACCGCCTGATCGACATCCGCCGCAACTGCACCTTCATCTTCGGCAGCGCCGCGTCCAAGCCCGACGTGCTTCCGCTGGTGAACCGCTACACCAAAATCACTTTTGCCTTTTCCGAGCAGGAACCCTGATGCCCAGACGCACCGACATTTCCTCGATCCTCGTCATCGGCGCAGGCCCGATCATCATCGGGCAGGCGTGCGAGTTCGATTATTCGGGCACGCAGGCGATCAAGGCGCTGAAGGAGGAGGGCTACCGTGTGGTCCTCGTCAATTCGAACCCGGCGACGATCATGACCGATCCCGAGTTCGCCGACGCGACCTATATCGAGCCGATCACGCCCGAGATCGTCGCCAAGATCATCGCCAAGGAACGGCCCGATGCACTGCTGCCGACGATGGGCGGGCAGACGGCATTGAACTGTGCGCTCAGGCTCGACGCAATGGGTGTGCTGGCGGAATACGGCGTCGAGATGATCGGTGCCAAGGCCGACGCGATCGACAAGGCCGAAAACCGCCTACGGTTCCGCGACGCGATGACTGCCATCGGGCTTGAAAGTGCGCGCTCGGGCGTCGCCAACACGCTGGAAGAAGCGCGCGCCGTGCTCGAACGCACCGGCCTGCCCTCGATCATCCGCCCCAGCTTCACGCTCGGCGGGACCGGGGGCGGGATCGCTTACAACAAGGCCGAGTTCGACCAGATCGTGCGCGAAGGCCTCGATGCTTCGCCCACCACCGAAGTGCTGATCGAGGAATCGCTGCTCGGGTGGAAAGAGTTCGAGATGGAGGTGGTGCGCGATCGCAAGGATAACGCGATCATCATCTGCGCGATCGAAAACGTCGATCCGATGGGGGTGCACACCGGCGACAGCATCACGGTCGCTCCGGCGCTGACGCTGACCGACAAGGAATACCAGATCATGCGCAATGCGAGCATTGCATGCCTGCGCGAAATCGGGGTGGAGACCGGCGGTTCAAATGTTCAATTCGCGGTCAATCCCGCCGATGGCCGCTTGATCGTGATCGAGATGAATCCGCGCGTTTCGCGCTCCTCGGCGCTGGCCTCCAAAGCGACAGGCTTCCCGATCGCCCGGGTCGCGGCCAAGCTGGCGGTCGGCTACACGCTCGACGAGCTCACCAACGAGATCACCGGGGCGACGCCGGCCAGCTTCGAGCCCACCATTGATTACGTCGTCACCAAAATCCCGCGTTTCGCGTTCGAGAAGTTCAAGGGCGCGGCCACCGACCTGTCGACCGCGATGAAGAGCGTCGGCGAAGTCATGGCAATCGGGCGCAATTTTCAGGAAAGCCTGCAAAAGGCGCTACGGGGCCTCGAAACCGGGCTCGACGGGTTCAACCGCGTGCCGGAGCTGGAGGGCGCTGGCCGCGAGGTCATCACCGCCGCGCTCTCGCGCCGCACGCCCGACCGGCTGCTCAAGGTCGGCCAAGCCTTGCGCGAGGGCATGAGCGTGGAGGACATCGCTGCGGTCACCTTTTACGATCCATGGTTTCTGCGCCAGATCGAGGGCATCATCGCTGCCGAACGCGAAGTGCAGACCGATGGCCTGCCGCGCGATGCAGCGGGGCTGCGGCGGCTGAAAGCCATGGGCTTTTCCGATCGCCGGCTTGCGACGCTGGCGGTGCGTTCGGTCGGCGTGGCGGGCGGAATGGCCGAGACCCAGGCCAAGCGTTCGGGCCTGCTCCACGATGCGCTCGTCGCAATGGCGGGCGCGACCAGCGCAGCGGAAGTCCGCGCGTTGCGCCGCAAGCTCGGTGTGAACCCGGTGTTCAAGCGGATCGACAGCTGCGCCGCCGAGTTCGACGCGATCACGCCTTATATGTACTCGACCTACGAAGCCCCGTCTTTCGGGGAGCCGGAATGCGAAGCCATGCCGAGCGACCGGCGCAAGATCGTGATCCTTGGCGGCGGGCCGAACCGGATCGGGCAGGGGATCGAGTTCGACTATTGCTGCGTCCATGCCTGCTTTGCGCTCGCGGAGCAGGGCTACGAGACGATCATGATCAACTGCAATCCCGAAACCGTCTCGACCGATTACGACACCTCCGACCGGCTGTATTTCGAGCCGTTGACCGATGAGGACGTGCTCGAAATCCTGCGGGTCGAGCAACAGAATGGCGAGCTGGTCGGGGTGATCGTGCAGTTTGGCGGGCAAACACCGCTGAAGCTGGCGCAGGCGCTGGAGGATGCGGGGATCCCGATCCTCGGTACCTCGCCCGATGCGATCGACTTGGCCGAAGACCGCGAACGGTTCGCCAAGCTGGTCAGCAAGCTAAAGCTGCGCCAGCCCGAAAACGGCATCGCCCGCAGCCGCGACGAGGCGGCAAACGTCGCCGCGCGGATCGGCTACCCGGTGCTGCTGCGCCCTTCATACGTGCTCGGCGGGCGGGCGATGGAGATCGTCGACAGCGAAGCGCAGCTCGATAATTACATCGCCACTGCGGTCAACGTGTCGGGCGATAGTCCGGTGTTGATCGACCAATATCTGCGCGATGCGATCGAATGTGATGTCGATGCGCTGTGCGATGGCGAGGACGTGCGCATCGCAGGCGTAATGCAGCATATCGAGGAGGCTGGCGTGCACTCCGGCGATAGTGCCTGCACCTTGCCGCCATACTCGCTTGCGCCCGAAATCATCGCCGAGATGGAGCAGCAGGCCGAGGCTCTGGCCCATGCGCTGGGCGTGGTCGGCCTGATGAACATCCAGTTCGCGGTCAAGGATGGTCTGGTCTATCTGATCGAGGTCAACCCGCGTGCCAGCCGCACTGTGCCGTTTGTTGCGAAAGCCATCGGCCAGCCGGTGGCCAAAATCGCCGCACGGATAATGGCGGGCGAAAAGCTAAGCGCGTTTCCGCCGTTCAAACGCGATCTGCCCTACATGGCGGTGAAAGAGGCGGTGTTCCCGTTCGGGCGCTTCCCCGGCGCCGATCCGGTGCTCAGCCCCGAAATGAAGTCGACCGGCGAAGTGATGGGGATCGATATCAGCTTCGAGGCTGCCTTCCTGAAATCGCAGCTGGGCGCTGGAATGATCCCACCGCAGTCAGGCACAGTGTTCGTCTCGGTCAAAAACACCGACAAACCGGTGATCGTCCCAGCGGTGCGCCAGTTGATCGAGCATGGCTTCCGCATCATCGCCACCGGCGGTACGCAGAGGTACCTTACCGAACAGGGGCTTGCCGTCGAACGCGTCAACAAGGTCGCCGAGGGCCAGCCGCATATCGTCGACAAGATCATCGATGGCGATGTCGCGCTGATCTTCAACACCACCGAAGGCTGGCAATCGCTGATGGACAGCAAATCAATCCGGCAGGCGGCGCTTTCGGGTAAGGTGCCGTATTACACGACAGCGGCCGGATCAGTCGCGGCGGCAGCAGCGATTTCAGCGATCCGGCCGGACCAGCTTGAAGTCCGCTCGTTGCAGGACTATTACGGAACCTGACTGAGACCTTCCCCCAGACATCGCAAGCTCCTCACGCCGTGCGGATTGATCGGCGCGAATAGCTTTCTTCCCTTTTTTCGGGGCGAATGTCGGGGGGGCAGACAGAAAGAAAAGAAAGATGGCGACAATGGAAAAGGTTCCGATGCTGACCGAGGGGTATGAACGGCTCACGGCCGACCTCAAGCTGCTGCGCGAGGAACGCCCCAAGATTGTCGAGGCCATCGAGGAAGCGCGCGCCCACGGCGACCTTTCGGAAAACGCCGAGTATCACGCGGCTAAGGAACGCCAGGGCCAGGTCGAAGCGATGATTGGCGATATCGAAGGCATGGTCAGCCGCGCCCAGATCATCGATCCGACCACGCTTTCGGGCGACAAGATCATCTTCGGCGCGACCGTAACGCTGCTCGACGAGCACAATAAGCCGATCCGTTATCAGATCGTCGGCCAGACCGAGGCCGATGCCAACAAGGGCCGCATTTCATACAACTCACCGCTCGCACGCGCGCTGATCAGCAAGCAGGTGGGCGACGATATCGAGGTGACGGTGCCTTCGGGGGAACGGTTCTACACCGTCGACAAGATCGAGTTCATCTGAGCCGCGCTGCCGTGGCCGTCCCGCCCATCAGGCCGATTGCCGAGCGGCGGGTGGTACGGCATTTCTTTGATGCAGGAGCGGTCAGTCTGGCTGATGCGATTCCATTCGCACCAACGCGTCCGAGCGGCCAACGCGCGTTTGATCGGCTCAAGGGCGCCGATGTGCTCAAGACCGACGGGCGGGGCCGCTGGTATCTCGACGAAGCGCAGTGGAACCGGCGCCGCTCGGACCGCCGGACACGTGCGGTGCTGTCGATGCTGGCGGTGGCCGCTGCCGGAGCTTTCGCCGCGCTACGGTGAGCCGCTCCAGCCGCGCTGTCTTGCCCCGTCCAGACCCCATCTAGACCCCCACTAGCTTCGTCCAGCGCGATGTTTCATGTGAAACATGCAGGCGCTGCGACGCGGTTTAGGTGAGCTGCTTCTCCATCGCGTAGTTGTGGATCGCTACCGGCGCCGAGTCTGGCCCGATCGTGAAATCGCGCCGATGCAGCAAGGCAAAGCCCGCCCGCGCAAACACCGGACGGGCAAGTTCGCTCGCCTCGGTGAACAGGCAGGCGATCCCGGACTTGCGAGCCTCATCCTCAGTTACACCAAGCAGCACCCCCGCGACGCCGCTCCCGGTGTGATCCGGATGGCAGTAGAGCATCTCGATATGACCGTTAGCTTCGGTGAGCACATAAGCGATCGGCTCGTCAGCCGCGTCAACCGCCACAAGGATCGTGTAACCTTTGGCAGCGCTGACGATAAACCGCTCCGGCCCCGGGTGACGCGCGGCCCAAGCCGCGACCTGCACCGGACTATAGGCGCGCGGGCCAATCTTGCTGATCGCGGCGATCGTCAGGGCAGCAAGCGCCGCAGCGTCGTCTGCGCAAAAGTGGCGGATGCCGTCAGCCACATCGCTGCTCCGCCAGCGCCTTACGCGTCCGGGGTCAACAGCCGGTGGATATGGACCACCACATATTTCATTTCGGCATCATCGACTGTGCGCTGTGCCTGCGCGCGCCAAGCATCGACCGCCGCGTCGTACGAGCTGTAGACGCCGACCACATGGATGCTTTCGGGGTCTTGGAATTCAAGCCCGCGCGGATCGGTAACGCGTCCGCCCATTACGAGGTGAAGCCGCTGGGTGGGGGTGGTTTCTGTCATGTGCCGAGCCCTAGGGGAGGAAGGATGGGCGCGCTTTAACGGCCCCCGCAACAAGGGCAAGCCTGCCGATGGCAGGCGGGCCTCATCCTTTGGTCTTGCGGGTGAGATCGGCCACCACGCGGCTTGCGGCCTTGCGGGTCTTGCGCGCGAGGCTGCGCGAGCCTTCGGCAGCGGTGCCGGCGACCTGCGCTGCGCTGGCCCCAAGCTTGCGGGCCTGCGCGCCAGCGGCGTCGCCGAGGTCCTCAGCCCGGTCTTGCCCTGCGCGGGCGGTTTCGACCGCATCGTCAATCAGGGTCATGACATAGGCCACCGCTGCCTCGCCGAGCATTGTCCCCAGCGCCGTCCCGCCGCGCGCGGCGACGCTCTTGGCGCCCGAGGTCGCGCTCGATGTCGCGCCGCTGACCGCATCTGACGCACTGCCAACGACGTTGCGTGCCAGCCGCCGCCCGGGACGGGTAAGCAAACCGATCGCAAGTCCCAGCGCGAGCGCGCCGCTGATCACCGTCAACGGATGGGCACGGGTGTATTGGACTGCCGTATCTGCGGCTTCTCGGGCAGAATCGGCAAAGGTGCGGGTCGCATTGCGGCGCTCCGCCGCATCGATCCGGGCGCGCAGCGAATCGCGCTGGCCGTCTGCGGAAAGGCGGGCGGCGGAAATGCGGGGCTGCTCGGTCATTCGGGGTCTCCTTCAGATGCCGCGTCAGGGGACACGGCGCCGTGTTCAGTTTCGTCATCGTCGGTCATGTCTGCATCAAGGCTATCAAACCAGTCGCCGATCGGCCCGCGCGCAAACCACAGGATGATTGCGCCGACTAGCAGCGCGAACACGCCTTTGTGATCGCCTGCCTGCGCCCGGGCCCGCGCCAGCACATCGCGAGCGCCTGCGCCGATGCGGCCCGAAATGGTCGCGCTGAAGCCAGCAGACACACGGCTTGCGATCCCTTGCTCGCTCAGACCGGCGCGTAACCGTGCAATATCTTCGGTCAAAACCGCCCGCGCTGCATCCCGCAAGGCGCGGTCTTCAATGAAGCGATCCGGCAGGCGGGTCATGCGTCCTTCCCCGATCCGAACATTGCCGCAAGCATCTTACCGTCACCCACAGCGCCGAGCAGCAGTGCGACCACGCAGGCCAGCAAAGCTCCAACCACGATTCCAATCGCTCCCCAAATCGTCACCAATGGCGCCAACGCGATCACCATGCCGACTGCGAGCGCGATCAGCGCGATGTTGAGCAGCACCAGCGCCAGCACCAGCAGTACCAACGCCCGGCCCGCCCGCTTGCCGACCAACCCTGCGCGGGTTTTCTGGAAGGCAATTTCCGCCTCGGCATAGGTGCGAGCATCATCGACCAGAGCGGTCAGATCATCGCGTAGTGTTGCAAAGCTGGTAGCTTCATTGCCCTCCGCCGCCGCCTCTGGCGCAAACTCCGAACCGTCGCTGCCGTCCACCGGCGGCCGCGGCGGGCCGGGCTCAGTTGCATGCATGGCGTACTCTTTCGCAAACCGCGCGGGACGACCGGATCAGCGCCGCTTTCCGCCCAGCATCCGCGCGACAAAAAAGCCGAGAACTGCGGCAATTCCGACCGCAACTCCGGGGCTCTTGCGCACCATCTCGCGCGCGTCGTCACCCAGTTCATCAACGCTCTTGGCCTCAAGCTTGGCCGAAGTTTCTGCAAGCGTGCGCGAGGCCTTGCGGGCGTAGTCGCCATATTGTTCGCCGAGCCGTTCGTCGATCTGCGCGGCGGTTTCGCCAACCACTTTGCCGAGCGAGGCGATCGCATCGCTCGCTGCCTGCTTGCCATCGACCGCGAGTTCGCCCGCCTTGCCTAGAGCCTGTTCGCCATAGGACTTCGCCTCGGCAACCAGATCGGTGCCCTTGTCCTTGGCTTGTTCGCCAACGCTGCTGATACGGCTTTCCGCTTCACTGCGCAGCGCGGCGGCCCCGGCCTTTGCTTCCTCGAGAGCGGCGTTGAACCGGCTCTTGGCTTCAGCGATCTGGGGCGTGCTCGAGCGATCGGAGGCGGGGGTAGGAGCGTCGGCAAGCGTCACAGCAGTGTCGGCGCTCTTGCCGGTCGCTGCTATCTTTAGCGATTCGGCCTTTACCGGCGACTTTGCTTTGGCCGAACCGCCCTTGGCCGGAGCGGCCGGGGTTTTGCCGGTGGCGGCTGAGGGTGAGTTTTCGGGGGTGGTGTCAGCCATAAATCGTCCAATCTCCGTGTCTGCGCGAACCCCGGCGGGATGCCGGCTTGCACCGCCGGGTTCCGGGGCATAGGAACGCCATCGCGCGGCTCATACCAGATAATCACCGGGCAAAATGTATCACAAGTCTACAACACATTCCTGCCGGAGCCAAATATGACCGCCATCATCGACCTGCACGGCCGCGAGATTCTCGACAGCCGCGGAAACCCCACCGTCGAGGTCGATGTGCTGCTCGGAGACGGCAGCTTTGGCCGTGCATCGGTGCCCTCGGGCGCCTCGACCGGCGCGCATGAAGCGGTCGAATTGCGCGACGGCGACCCTGCGCGCTATCTCGGCAAAGGGGTGCTCGGTGCCGTAAACGCGGTCAATGGTGAGATCCGCGAGCTGCTGCTCGACAATTTCGATGCCGAGGACCAGCGCGACATCGATCTGGCGCTGATTGCGCTCGACGATACGCCCAACAAAGCGCGGCTCGGTGCCAATGCGATTCTCGGCACCAGCTTGGCGGTCGCCAAGGCGGCTGCCAATGCGCGCGGCTTGCCGCTTTATTCCTACCTAGGCGGGGTCTCGGCGCATCTGCTGCCGGTGCCGATGATGAACATCATTAACGGCGGAGAGCATGCTGATAACCCGATCGACATTCAGGAATTCATGATCATGCCGGTCGGCGCCGACAGCATCGCCGAAGCCGTGCGCTGGGGCGCGGAGGTGTTCCACACCCTGAAAAAGGGCCTGGCGCAAAAGGGCCTGGCCACCAGCGTCGGGGACGAGGGCGGGTTCGCTCCCGATCTCGCCAGCACCCGCGCAGCGCTCGATTTCATCATGGAAAGCATCGCCAAGGCTGGGTTCAAGGCGGGCGAAGACATTGTGCTGGCGCTGGATTGCGCGGCAACTGAATTCTTCAAGAACGGCAAATACGAAATCTCGGGCGAGGGCCTCAGCCTCACCGGCGATGAAATGGCCGATTATCTGGCGAAACTGTGCGCGGACTATCCGATCCGCTCGATCGAAGACGGGATGAGCGAAGACGACTTTGCAGGCTGGGCGGCGCTCACTGCGAAGCTGGGCGACAGCGTGCAGTTGGTGGGCGATGATCTGTTTGTCACCAACCCCGTGCGCCTGGCGGACGGGATCGCGCGCGGCCTGGCCAATTCGCTGCTGGTCAAGGTCAACCAGATCGGCACGCTGACTGAAACTCTCGCCGCGGTCGATATGGCGCACCGGGCGCGCTATACCTGCGTGATGAGCCACCGCTCGGGCGAGACCGAGGATGCGACCATCGCCGATCTTGCAGTCGCCACCAATTGCGGGCAGATCAAGACCGGATCGCTGGCGCGGTCAGACCGCCTTGCCAAATACAACCAGCTGATCCGGATCGAGGAAGAGCTCGGTCATAGCGCGGCCTATGCTGGCCGGGCCTGCTTTGGGGCACGCGCCTAGACCCGCGCTTCCTGCACGGCATCGAAGAAGCGTTCCATCGCCAAGCGCCCGGCTTGAGTGAGCCGCACCATCACCCGGCGGTGGTCATCGGCATCGTTTTCGCGCACCACAAGGCCGACATCGGCGAGCACGCCGAGCCAACGCAGCCCGGTGGTGGCAGGCGCGGCCGAACCGATGCAAGCACTCGACACCGAAACCGCCTTACCTTCAGCATGGGCGATGAAGAGATCGAGCAGGATGTCCCACGCCGGCTCGCCAAACAGATCGAGGTTTCCGAAAATCGTCGCCCGCTTGCGCCGGAGGGCATAGGCCTTGCGTGCCAATGCGAGATGGCTCTGCTTGCTGCGCGGCGAGAGCAGGCGGATCTGGTGTTCAGCTTCGATACCCGGCGCACCGACGGCGGCATCGCGCAGCCGGATGGCAATCGCCATTAGTTCATCGGCCAGCGGATGAAGGATCGAAGCTGCACCGAAAGGGTCCAGATCGTCCGCTTGAAGCGCCGCTTCGCTTGATATGTCGCGCATCCTTTTGCCTTCAGGAAAGCCCCGGACCCCCCCTGGGCCGGATGTGTCCTGCCGCCCATCATAGGTAGATGTTGCGCTCAAGGCTTTACGTGGAAATACGCAGGGTGTTCTTTTCGTGGGGGAAATTCTCGACTTTGCGATCCGTTAGCCACGCGTGAGATCGCGCCGCAGTTGTTGGATCGCTGCGTCAACATGCGCTGCTGCGATATGGGCACCAAAAGTATCAAGTGCGGCGAGCTGCAGCTCAAGCGCGGCAAGAATGGCATTCGCGCCGTGGTCGCACGGTGCGGGGAGTGAGAGATTTTCCAAGGTCAGATCCCAATTTTCAGATGTCCATATTGCTACCCCGCGCGACCAACGGAAGACAGCAAAAGCTGGTCGGATATCGCGTTAAAGCCTTATGGAAATCTACAGAGGGAAACTACGTAGTCATGGGGCAGCGCCAAAACGGGACGCCTGGCCGCGCAACGGTCAACGGTCAACGGCCGAAGCGGTCCTGCAGTGCATGCAGCGCCAGCGCCGCCTTGGCCGCCTCGCCGCCCTTGTCCTTCTGCGCAGGATCGGCGCGAACCAACGCCTGCGCCTCGTTCTCGACCGTAAGTATACCGTTACCGATGGCGATGCCGTCCATCGTCAAGGCCATGATCGCGCGCGCACTTTCGCCCGCCACGATCTCAAAATGATAGGTCTCGCCGCGGATCACCACACCGATGGCAACAAAAGCGTCGTAGCGTTCGCTTTCCGAAGCCAGCGCGATCGCGCCGGGGATTTCGAGCGCGCCGGGAACAGTAAGCACCTCGACCTTGTGGCCCTTAGCCTCGAGCGCGGCACGCGCTCCGGCGATCAACATGTCGTTGAGGTGAGCGTAAAACCGCGCTTCAACAATCAGGATGTCGGCCATTGGGGTTACTCCGGGATAGCGTGAAAGCTGGTGATGGTCAGGCCATAGCCCTCGAGCGCGACGTAATCGGGGCGACTGTTTGACAGCAGCGCCATTTCCGTAACGCCAAGATCGACCAGAATCTGCGATCCGATGCCGATATTGCGCAATTCCTCATCCGGGCGCCATTCGCCCGTGCCGACCCGGCCGGTGAGGATCACGATCACACCCGAGCCATGTTCGCCAATCGCCTGCATCGCGCGTTGGAGCGTTCGCTTGCGCGGGCCGGGTTGGCCCAGCACATCATCGAACACGGAAATCGGGTGGACACGGGCAAGGATGGGTTCGCCGGGCACAATATGGCCCTTCTGGAGAACATAGGCCTCATTCCCCGAGACCCGATCATGATAGGTGATCATCCGCCACTGCCCGCCATAGTCGGAGGTGAAGGCGCGCTCGTTCAGCCGCTCGACCAGATGATCGTTGCGCATCCGGTAAGCGATCAGATCGCGGATCGTGCCGATCTTGAGATCGTGCCGCCGAGCGAATGTCACCAGATCGTCGAGCCGGGCCATGGTCCCGTCGTCGTTCATGATCTCGCAGATTACGCCCGACGGATTTAGGCCCGCAAGGCGCGAGATATCGACCGCAGCCTCCGTGTGACCGGCGCGAACCAGCGTACCGCCGTCGCGCGCCATGAGCGGGAAGACGTGGCCGGGGGTGACGAGGTCGTCTGATCCCTTGGCCGCGTCGATCGCCACCGATATGGTGCGCGCCCGGTCGGCCGCCGAAATTCCAGTGGTGACGCCTTCCTTGGCCTCGATCGAGATGGTAAAGGCGGTCTGCATCGATTCCTTGTTGTTGCGGCTCATCGGCTGCAAACCCAGATGATCGACCCGGTCCTTGGTGAGCGCGAGGCAAATCAACCCGCGCCCGTGGGTGGCCATAAAGTTGATGGCCTGCGGGGTCACCATTTGTGCCGGGATGATGAGATCGCCTTCATTCTCGCGGTCCTCGTCATCGACGAGGATGTACATCCGCCCATTGCGCGCCTCATCGATGATTGCTTCGATCGTGGCGAGCACCGGACGGTCGTTGTTGGCGTCAAGGAAAGCCTCGAGCTTGGCGAGCGTATCGGCGGTCGGGTTCCAGCCCGCCTCGTTGCAGTCACGCAGAGTGTTGGCATGAAGCCCGGCCGCACGGGCGAGGCCGGCCCTGGTCATGGTTCCCAATGTGACGAGATCTCGGATGCGTGTGATGAGTGATGTGTTCATGTGTGGGCAATATCACAGCAGCGTGTGATTGCAAGCAGAAGACACTGCAGGGGGTCGCGTCTTGTGCCCACCTGTAATTTGCACGACTTTAGGCCCACGCTACCGCAAAAACTTGTAAATATATCAATAATCGACAAAAAATCAGAAACTTGGTGCACAATAAGGCATCGCGAACATTATCAGCATCACACATTGCGAGGTAATGCAAGTCGGGCGTATGCCTGCTATGATCTGTGCGAATTTCGGCAACGCATCACGCGCCGAGGGTGACAATAACCCATGTAGCCAGGGCGCTAGTTGGTCGTGCAGACCGTCCCGCTGAAATAGGTGTTGCAGCGGGTCGTGAGTGGCAAGGGTGGGGCGGGGGCAAAGCCGTTCTGTTGTTGTAAACCCGTCGCCATACCGCCGAGGATTGCAGCTAGGGCGCTACGCGATCTGGCTTTTTCTTCGCCCCGTGCGGTGAAGTAGCTACGCAAGTTTGCGTCGATCAGCAATATCTCGCCCACCCTACCTTGCAACTTCCCGTGCGCCACGACCCATGACTGCGTGGCGAGAACGATATCAACCTCTGGCGTTTCGGCCGGAAAGGCCTCGATGCTCTGCCGCTGCACCTCCAATGAAGTTTCGTCCCGCTGAAGCTCTGCTGACTTCTCCTGTATCCATAGCTCTGTTCGTGCAGCCGATGGCTTCGTGGCCATGAACTTGCGGAACTCGATGAGGAACATCCCTCTTCCATGAGCAGCTGAGGCAGCGTGAGCCTTGTCCATCGCCAGTTTGAACAGTGCCTTGCGCGTCTCCAACGGCTTGTTCTTGGCAACAGCAGTGGCGAAGGTGTCAGCTGCCACGTTCGCTTCCTTGAGCAGCTCCGTATAATCAGCGGCATAAGCATCATCGCGCTGCGCCCAAGCTTCTGAAAACTCTTTCTGCACCGACTTAGCTTCTGACGGAGTGCCCGCCGCTAGTAGTAGCGCGGTTACGAGACCAACAACCAAGCGCATGACTTATCTCTTACGTGATCTGGGGATGGCTATTGCGACCAGCCGACCCTGAACGCACCATTCGGGCATTGTCCATGCGAGGACTGGCGCCACTGTTCGGGTCTTGTGAACAATCGTTTACCCGTTCCACAGGCGCCTTCCAAGGTCCAGTTGCCACCGTGGGTCTTCCAATAGCCGCTGTAACGGACCCCGTTCATGGTCAAATAGCCGAAAGTCGGCCGGTGACCATAGAGGGTTCGAAGGTTCAGTTTTTCGTCTGGCAAGCCGTCGCTGGACATTTTCGCGTCTGCCGCGATCAGATCCTCGGTAATGTAGCTGTAGTCGCCATCCTCGCTGAAAAGTTCCCGAGTTCTTGCAACCGCGATCTCTACAGTCAAAGCTTCGTCTGCCAATTCGCCCCCCTACGTTACGTTAGCAGATGACCATACACTGTGTGGGTAGTCAACTGCCGAAGGTCCGTTCAGAAAACTTAGGCCCCAAGCCTAATCAAACGCTTTATAGGGTTTGATGAATCATGGTTCCAAGTCTTCGAAGCGCACTCGGCGGCGCGCGCGGCCCTGCTCTGGCTATCGGAAAATCAATGGGCGGCGATCGAGCCGCTCATTCCGAAGGGCAAAACCGGCGTGTGGCGAGTGGACGGCCGACGGGTGGACGCCAACGATCAGTGCTTGTGGAGCACTGACCCAAGCGAACGAAACGCCGCTTGCTCAACAAGAGACGACATTCCCGGCCCACCGCTGCGGGATGCTGGCTATTGTTTTGGCAGGCAGGTGGAATCTCCTGCGGATTGGAGCCTACATCGCTGCGAAGGCAGTTCGCTTGCGCTTCCAACCCTGAAAAGGGCAGGGTGAAACACTGTCGTGATAGCTAGGTGATTGCTAGGCCGGTTTTCGCAAGCAAAAAGGAGGCGGCTGCCAGCGACAAAAAGCCTGATTTTTTAGAGTGGTGGACGCACTTGGGCTCGAACCAAGGACCCGCTGATTAAGAGTTTGATCAGGGGGCCATTTTAGGGGTGTTCAGAGCTGTTCAATTTCGTCCAGAATTGTTCTTAGATATATTCCCTATATTACTGATAGATAGACAATCTATGTCATAGCGTCCTGTCGAATAATGTTCGGTTGGGTGCGGATATGGTGAGCGTTGTCCTTCCGCAAAGTGGAGCCTATATGGAGCCTATAGCGAAAAGGCATTGGCGCGAATTATGGTGAAACCGCTCAACAGGCAGG
>JBBQWH010000063.1:0-14375 GCA_038210785.1 Sphingomonadales bacterium
CATTAGAGAATCTCCTCCTGGCGGCGATGCACCAACGTAATATGTTACGTGACGGGCAGCCATTGCATTTGCAGCCTCCGCTGACGTTTGTTCAAAACCGCCCTTTCCGTCGTTCGAAAAATTTTCAACCGTTGCTACGCGATCATTGTCTCTTAGTTCTCTATAGGCTTTTGTATATTGCCGGTTGAACTCGACAGCTCCGCTAAATTCGGCGGCCGTTAAATCGGACCTTTTCGCTTCGATCCACTTATCATCTCTCTGAACTTTTATTGAATCAATTCTGCAATTACTCCCTTTACAAGACTCTCCCGTCGGATCGACCGCATTTATCGGATCATTCCCGACATAAGCATAGAGGTTGAACTGGTCCTCGTACCCGATGGGGTCGGTCTGGAGGAACCTGCCGAGGGTGGGCGAGTAGATGCGGGCCTTGTAGTAGTACATGCCCAGTTCAGGGATCCACGCCTGCCCGGTGTAGCGGAACCGTCCCTTGGTGGCGATGCCTGCCCCGGGCCCCGACCCGGGGTCGTTGCCGGTGGCTGTGTCGGGGATGCCGTACTCGTCGTATGAGTTGACTGCTATGCGGTGGCCGGTGTGATCGGTGACCGCCGCGATGCTGCCACGCGGATCGGCGTGCAGGTAGCGCCGCAGCGTCGACGTCTGGGTCGCGCCCTCATACCAGATCAGCGGATCGTCGGCTTCTGCGCTGGAGCCGTGGACATAGCGCCGCAACATGGTGCCAGCAGCGTTGTACTCGCCGATCATGGCATTGCCATCATAGGCGAACCGCTGGATGCCCGAGGTGCCGCCAGAGACCTGATAAAGGCGCCCGGTCGGATCGTAGAGCAGCTGAGCCTGCAAGGTGGATGCGTAGGACAGCGCGGCGCAGTTGGTGTTGCCCGTGCCCTGCGCCCGCTTCTCGACTAGACGGTTCTCGGCATCGTAGCGATAGACGCTGCTGCCATCGGCGGTGAGGTTGCCGTTGGCATCGTAGCAGAAGACTGCGCTCCCTGCGCTCTGGTAAAGGATGAAGTGGGTTTCGATGGTCGGGGCGATCTGGGCCGCCAGCGCCTTGTCTGCCGCCGAGCCGGATTTGGGCCAGACAATCGCCTTGTCCTCAAGCAGCGGGAGCGCGTGCTCGGTCGCCATCAGCGCGGCTTTTTCGCGGTCGATCACGCAGAGGAAGCCGGGGATCGCCTCACCCCGCTTGCGCGCGGCGCGGACATAAGTCAGCAACTGCGCAAACATCAGCAAGGGCGGGGTGGGGGATTCCTTGGCTTCGAACCAAATTTCAGGGGTCTTTATATCCACCAGTCCCTTGGTGACGTCTTTTAGCCCAAGCGCCTTGATATAGGCATCCTTGACGTCTTCCTCGGTGCGGGCGGTGGCAAGCGACTCTAACAGGCTCATGAATTGTGTTTGCCCCGTTTTTTGTGCCACTCCCGGTTGGGGGGTATAAGTTGGTTTGCGAAAATTGCGATACCAAAGCGGACATTATGACCGTCAGCAACTGCCGGGGATTGCCGCCCGCTTCCCACGTGACGGACCGCGGGCCCTGCGCTATCCTGTGAACAGTCATGCTCACCCGCCTATCCATCCGCAACATCGTCCTTATCGAAGCGCTCGATCTTGATTTCGCGCGCGGGTTGGGTGTGCTGACGGGGGAGACGGGGGCGGGCAAGTCGATCTTGCTCGATGCGCTCGGGTTGGTGCTGGGCGACCGGGCGGAGACCAGCCTCGTGCGCAGCGGCGAGGCGCAGGCGAGCGTTGCCGCCAGCTTTGAATTCGCCGCGCTGCCGCCTGCTATCACAGCCGCATTGGACGACGCTGCAATCGCCATTGAACCGGGTGAGCCGCTGCTGATCCGGCGGCAGGTCAAGGCTGATGGCGGCTCCAAAGCCTTTATCAACGATCAGCCCGCCAGCGTTGCGCTGCTGCGCGAACTGGCGCCTGCGCTGGTCGAGCTCCACGGCCAGCATGATGATCGCGGGCTGGTTAATCCGCGCGGGCATCGGATGTTGCTCGATCGTTATGCCGGGACCGACGCGGCGGGGCTGGAGCGCAGTTTTGCCGTCTGGGCGCGGGCCGAAGCGCAGCTCGCCGAAGCGCGCGGCGCGGTTGAACAGGCCAAGGCCGATCAGGATCTGCTGATCGCGCACCTGACGGAACTTGCTGCGCTTGAACCGGTCGCGGGTGAGGAAGCGCGGCTTGCTGGCGCGCGCGCCGATATGCAGAAAGGCGAGCGGCTGGCGGGCGATCTTGAGGCGCTGCGGCACGTGTGGGAAGGCTCGGACTCGCCGCTTGCGAGCTTGCGGGTTGCGGCGCGCAAGCTCGACCGGATCGCGCCCGAGCACCCGCTGCTGGCAGACGCGCTCGCCGCATTGGACCGCGCGGTGATCGAGGCAGGCGAGGCCGAGGACAAGCTGCGCCACGCCGCAGAGGCGCTGCTGCACGATCCCCATGCGCTGGAAAATGCCGAGACCCGGTTGTTCGAACTGCGCGCCGCCGCCCGCAAGCACCGCTGCGAGGTTGATGACCTGCCCGAATTGATGCGCACCATGCGCAGCCACCTCGATGCGATCGAGGGCGGGGAGGCGCAATTGGACGCGCTTGTAGCGGGGGCGAAAGAGGCGCGCGCCGCGTATGTCGCCGCCGCCGAGGCCGCGCACGCAGCGCGGGCGGCGGGGGCGGGGAAACTCGATGTGGCGGTGGCGGCGGAACTTGCACCGCTCAAACTCGATGCCGCGCGGTTCCTGACGGCGGTGACCAAACTGCCCGAAGAGCGCTGGGGCGCGGCCGGGATGGACGCGGTCGAATTCCTGATCTCCACCAACCCCGGCGCGGATTTCGCACCTTTGGGCAAGATCGCATCGGGGGGCGAACTTTCGCGCTTCATCCTAGCGCTGAAGGTCGCGTTGGCCGAGCAGGGCGGGGCGGCGACGATCATCTTCGACGAAATCGACCGCGGCGTGGGCGGGGCGGTGGCGAGCGCTATCGGCGAGCGATTGGCGCGGCTTGCGGCACGCGAAGGCCAATTGCTCGCGGTGACGCATTCACCCCAGGTCGCGGCACGCGGGCAGCAGCACTACCTGATCGCCAAGGCTTCGAGCGGGATTGTGACGCGAACCAGCGTTGTGCTGCTCGATGCCGCCGGCCGTCAGGAGGAGATTGCGCGGATGCTGTCCGGCGCGGAAGTGACGCCCGAAGCGCGCGCGCAGGCGGATCGGTTGCTGGAGGGGGTGTGAGGATCGACCCGGTGATCAACAAGCCGCTCTTCAAACGGCTGCTGGTGATCGATGGCGCGCTGCCGGATCCCGATCCGGCGCTGATACCGGCGCTACGCGAGCAGGGGTTCGCAGTCGCATGAGCGTTGAAGGATTGAGCGAGGCAGACGCCGCCAACGAGCTGATGCGGCTGGCACGCGCGATCGCGCGGCATGACCGGTTGTACCACGCCGAGGATTCGCCGGAGGTTTCCGACGCCGAATACGACGCTCTGGTGCGCCGCAATGCCGAGATTGAGGCGGCCTTCCCGCACCTGATCCGCGCCGATAGCCCCTCGCGCAAGGTCGGGCACGCCATCGCCGCCTCGCCGCTGGGCAAGGTGACGCACGAGGTTCGGATGATGAGCCTCGACAATGCGTTTTCGCCCGAGGAGGTCGCTGAATGGCTGGCACGGATGCGGCGGTTTTTGAACATGCCCGAGGGCGAGCCGCTGGCCTGCACTGCCGAGGACAAGATCGATGGGCTGTCCTGCTCGCTGCGCTATGAGAACGGTCGTCTGGTGCGCGCGGCAACCCGCGGCGATGGGCAGGTGGGCGAGGATGTGACCGCAAACGTCGCCCACATTCCCGATATCCCGCAATCCCTCCCCGCAGGCGTCCCCGCTGTCTTCGAAGTGCGCGGGGAGGTCTATATGGAAAAACAAGCCTTTACCGCGCTTAATGCTGCGCAGCATGAAGCAGGGGGCAAACTGTTTGCCAACCCGCGCAACGCCGCTGCCGGAAGCCTGCGGCAAAAGGATGCGAGCGTCACAGCAAAACGCCTCTTGCGGTTCTGGGCGCATGGCTGGGGCGCGGCGTCCGAAGTGCCGGGAGCGACCCAGACCAAGGTGGTCGAAACGGTGCGCGCGTGGGGCTTTCCCGTCTCGCCGTTGTTCACCCGCGTCGAGGGTGATGCAGCCGAGTTGATCGCGCATTTCAACACCATCGGCGCAGCGCGCCCCTCGCTGCCCTACGACATCGACGGGGTGGTCTACAAACTCGATCGGCTCGATTGGCAGGAGCGGCTTGGGTTTGTGGCGAAGGCCCCGCGCTGGGCGCTGGCGCACAAATTTCCGGCAGAGCGCGCCGAAACGGTGGTGCAGAGCATCGACATCCAAGTCGGCCGCACCGGCAAGCTGACTCCGGTGGGCAGGCTCGCCCCGGTGCTGGTGGGCGGGGTGACGGTCACCAACGTCACGCTCCACAACCGCGACGAGATTGCGCGGCTGGGGCTGAGGGTGGGCGACCGGGTGGTGATCCAGCGCGCAGGCGATGTGATCCCGCAGGTGGTCGAGAACCTCACCCGAGCGGAACGGGGCGCGGCATTCCCTTTCCCCGATCAGTGCCCCGAGTGCGCCAGCGAGGCGGTTGCGGAAGAAGGCGAAGTCGATGTCCGCTGCACCGGCGGGCTGATCTGCCCGGCGCAGCGCACCCAGCGGCTGGAGCACTTCGTCAGCCGCAAGGCGCTCGATATCGAAGGGCTGGGCGAGAAGACCATCGCGCAGTTCTTTGCGCTGGGCTGGCTCGAAAGTCCTGCCGACATCTTCCGCCTGCGTGAGCGACGCGCCGATATTCTTGACCTTGAAGGGTGGCAGGACAAGTCTGTCGACAACCTGCTTAGCGCTGTAGAGGCCAAGCGCGTGCCCGACGCTGCACGGCTGCTGTTCGGGCTCGGCATTCGGCACGTGGGCGAGGTGACCGCGCGCGATCTGCTGAAGCATTTTCACGAACTGCCTGCGCTGCGCGATCTGGCGACCCGCGCGCATCAGGGCGATGCTGAGGCGGCGGGCGAGCTCTCCGCCATCGACGGCATCGGCCCTTCGGTGGTCGCAGCGCTGGGCGACTTCTTTCACGAACCGCACAATGTCACGGTGTGGGACGACCTGCTCTCCCATGTCACCCCGCCGCGCTACGAGATCGCCACCGTTGCCAGCCGGGTCGCGGGCAAGACCGTCGTGTTCACCGGCAAGCTCGAAACGATGAGCCGCGACGAGGCCAAATCGCAGGCTGAACGCTTGGGCGCCAAGGCGGCAGGCTCCGTCAGCGCCAAGACCGATCTGTTGGTCGCGGGGCCGGGGGCGGGGTCGAAGCTCAAGAAAGCTGCCGAACTCGGGATCGAAGTGGTGGATGAGGCCGGCTGGGCGGCGATCGTTGCCGAAGCGCTGGGATAGGCAGACGAACATGGCCATGCGCGTCGCAATCATCACACCCTATTGGCAGGAGCCGCGCGCGGTGCTCGAACGCTGCATTGACAGCGTGGCGGCGCAGAGCGTGCCTGCGCTCAGCGTTTTGGTCGATCACCTGCTGATCGCTGATGGCGCGCCGCAGGATTGGTTGGATGCAGCGGCGGCGCGCCATATCCGGCTTGACCGCAATCACGCCGACTACGGCAATGTCGCGCGCGGTCTCGGCGCGTTGCTAGCTGCAGGCGAGCGGTATGATGCCATCGCCTTCCTCGATGCCGACAACCGCATCGATGCCGATCATGTCGCGCTGTGCCTCGCAGCGGCGCAGGATGCGGCTGATGATCCCCCCGATGTCGTCATCGCCCGGCGCCGGTTCGAACTGCCCGATGGAACACCGGTTAACGCGGCCGAAGACCCGGGGTTGATCGATACCAATTGTCTGTTTCTGTTGCCCGGCGGCTTTCCGGTGATCGCCCGCTGGGCGCTGATCCCGCACCCGCTTGCAGGGATCGGAGACCGGGTGTTCCATGCCGCGCTTGTTAGTGCGGGCAGCAGAATGGTCGTCACCGATCGTCCCAGTGTAACTTATTTGAGCCAATGGGCAGTGCATTATGCCGCCGCTGGCCGGCCCCTGCCGGCAGATGCCCGGAGCATTGATTTGGGTGCTATCGCCGACTGGCTATCCAGCCAGACGCCTACGGAGCGCAGCATGATCGATCACCTGATCGGCGCGCGCGTGCAGGTGCGCTGAGCGCCCGTTCTCAAAAAAGTCACAGCGCCCTGTCGAATCCCGCTTGCCCCGTCCGTCTCCCTGTCAGAGCCTCACCATTCCGGCGGGGCCGATGAGGGAAACGAGCGATGCAATTCATGCTGATGATCAACGAGGACGAAAGCGCTGATGGCGCTGCGCTGCTGGAGAAGGCGCATGCTTGAGACCTACTCGGCGGGTTCCGCCTGCGCTTCGGGTTCGCGCGTCCTTGAGGTGATGGCGCGGAATGCTTCGCGGTAACGCGGGTGCTCGGTACCCATCCAGCGATCCCACCAGGTGAAGTAGAGCCCGAAATTATAGGTGCTCGACGAATGGTGAAGGTCGTGATGGGTCACGGTGTTCCACCAACCGGTCAACGGGTTATCGACCCAGCCGCGAGGGTAAATCTCCACCCCGCAATGGCCGATCACGTTGCGGATGATCATGTGCCATAGGAACAGGAACACCGCAAAGCCGACATATTCGAACCCCAGCGTTGTCACGGCCAGCAGGTAAATCGGCACGAACGCCGCTTCGGATACGGCTTCCCAGCCGGAGAAGCTGTAGGCCGCCCACGGGGTCGGCGTGCGCGATTTGTGGTGGTGCAGGTGCCAGGTGCGGAACAATCGCTTGTGGTGGATCGCGCGGTGCATCCAGTAGAAATAGGCATCATGCGCGAAGATCATCGCCGTGGTTTGCAGCGCCAGCGTGAGCCAATCGAAGCTGCCGAGCGAGAGGTGTACCAGCCCGGTCTGGCGCATGGCGAGCGTGCTGAGCGTGGTCACCCCGAACACGATCACCGTCCGCAGCGAGGACAAGAACTCGCGGCGATAATCGCTCGGTCCGGCGCGGCGCTGTTGGATGCGGCGCAGCTCCAGCCAGCGGCTCCCCAACCACAGGATCGCAGTCATGACGCTGGCGGCAATCAGATAGCGGCCAAGATCGAAATAGATCACATTGGCAAAGTGTTCGACGATAAGGCCGATCACGGGTTGGGGAAGGTCATGTGCGTGCGTCATCGGGCTCTCCATAGATGCGATGGGGCCGCAATGCACCGGCCGACAGCAAACCGTCGACGCGGCGGCAAAAAATGCTGGTCGATTTCGAAATTGACCCGCAATTTTCAGTTCTGACCGATCGCGGCGCGGCGGAAATCGGTCGGGGTCTGGCCGGTTTCGACCCGGAACGCGCGGTTGAAGGTCGGCAGCGAATTGTAGCCGAGGTCGAGCGCTATGTTCAGCACCTGCAGGTCGACGTGCGCCCGGTCGGCGAGGGTCGCACGCGCCTCGGCGATGCGGTAGCGGTTGAGGAAAGCGGAAAAGTTGCGGTGGCCTAGGCGCTGGTTGATCAGCGCGCGCAGGCGGTGTTCGGGCGTGCCGAGATGCGCGGCCAGCCTGGCGATGGTCAGCCCGGGGGTGCGGTAGAAGCCCTCGTTCATGACGGTTTCCAGCTTGTCCCTGAGCACCACCTCGCTTGGGCTGAGCAGCGCGGCAGTGGGCGGCTCGGGGGCTTCGGCAGGTTCTGCGCTGCGCACAAGTAGTTCAGGCTCGGTGCGCAGCAGCGCCTTGCCCGCAAATAGCGTCACCGCGAGAATTAGCAGCGAATTCACGAGCTGGACGCGCGGATCAAAACCGCTGGCGCTGACCCTCCCAGTTACCAGATCGAAAACAAGGATGCCGCCGGTTTGGGCGGCGACCAGCAACGGAAGCCAAAGGCGGAAGGCGCGGCGCTGTTCGACGAGGTCATCGGCACGGCCCAGCAGCGCCACGCGAAACAGGTCGGTGACGAGCACGAGTCCGGTGAAATGGATGATGTAGAAGCCGATATGCGTGTGCGGCAGGACGAAGAAAGCCACCGCCCAAGCGCCCGCGAGCAGGCTCGCCGCGCCCCACAAGGCAAGGCGCGGCGGCTCGCGCTCGAAAACTCTGAGCGCAAACAGCCAGATGAAGAACGGCGTGAAGATCGAAAGGAAATCGCCCAGCGGCAGCGGCGACGGCGTCGGTGTGTCGTGAAAAAGCTGCGAAGATGTGTTGAGCAGATAGCCGATCGATCCGACGAGCAATCCAGCGAGTGGCAACTTGAGATCGCGGCGGACCTCTCCGACGAGCAGCAGCACCAGCAGGAGCAGCGTCGCTCCGCATGCCAACAAGCGCACGGCGATGTCGATGCGCTCGATCATCGCCCTATTGCGCCCGGGCGTTTCGGCGCCGCAGCCACAGGATCGCCCAGTCCCCGCGTTGCAGCCGCGCCGCCATGCGGAACCTCGCCAGCCGCATCGCCTGTGCGACCGCCGCCTCCTGCTCGCCCGCCAGCAATCCGGCGAGCAGCAGGCTGCCCCCCGGTGCCACCGCGCGGGCAAAATCGGGCGCGAGTTGGGTCAGCGGTCCGGCCAGAATATTGGCAATCAGCAGATCATAAGGCCCGCGCACCTGAATCAGCGGATCGTCCATCCCGTCGGCGACGATCATCACCGCCTCGCCCGGTTTGGGGCCGAGGGTAAGGCCGTTGAGCCGCGCGTTCTCCTCGACCACGCCGGTGCAGACCGCGTCGATATCGGTAAGGGTGCACAAGGCACGCGGCCACAACGCCAATGCTGCAAAGCCGAGCAGCCCGGTGCCGGTGCCGATATCGGCGATATTGCGTGCGACCACTCCGTTCGCCTTCATCGCACCGAGCATTTCGAGGCATCCGGCAGTGGTCTTATGCTGGCCGGTGCCGAAG
Source organism: Sphingomonadales bacterium (assembly GCA_038210785.1). Classification (GTDB taxonomy): domain Bacteria; phylum Pseudomonadota; class Alphaproteobacteria; order Sphingomonadales; family Sphingomonadaceae; genus Erythrobacter. Next base: position 8,918 of record JBBQWH010000063.1, read on the forward strand.
GCCTGGGAGGCGGGGATGATGAAGTCGATCAGGTCGGGGTCGACGGGATAGTCGGGGGTGTGGACATGGAACCGCCCGGCGCGGATCGGGGGAGCATTGTGTTGGCTCAGCGTCACCCAGTCCTGCGGCGGCAGCGCCTCGACGGTGAATTTTGGTACCTTGCCTTCGAACAGTCCCGCAAGCGCTTCGCGCTCTGCCTTGCCGGGCTTTCTTGGATACCATCCTTCAAGCACCCAGTCACCGGGCCGGTCTTCGGCCTCCTCGCGCCCGGCAATCACCAATTCGGCGTCCCAATCGTCGATCAGGTCATGCGCCAGCAGAGCCGCTTGCACTATGAGCTTGGGAGCGTGCAGGCTGAGCTTCCAGGTGGCGCTATCTGACATAGCTGGCTCCATTGGCATCGATCACCGCGCCGGTCATGCTCGGCGGCGCGTCGAGCGCGCAGAAGGCGATGATGCGCGCGATCTCCTCAGGGGTCGCCACCCGGCCCAAGGGGATATCGGCGAGCAGGCCCGCCCCGCCGCGGCTGGCGAGGTAATCGCCGGCCATGCCGGTATCTGTGAACCCCGGCGTCACCGCAAAGCTCAGAATGCCGTCCTTGGCATAGGCGCGGGCGATGGTCTTGTGCATCGCCACCATCCCGCCCTTGGCTGCCGCATAGTGCCAGTGGGTTGGCGAATCCCCGCGATAGGCCGCGCGGCTCGCCACGTGCACCAGCCGTCCGGAAATGCCGTTTTCGTGTGGCCCGCGCGCCTGCCAGTGCCGTACCGCAAACCGCGACAGTTGCGCAGCGGCCGTCAGGTTGATCCTGAGCGTATCCTCCCACGCATCGAGCCATTCGATATCCGACCGCTCAAGCCGGTTGGCCTCGAACCGTCCGGCATTGTTGACCACCGCGTCAATTTGCCCATCCGCTAGCACAAGGGCCTGTTCCCAAACGGCTTGTGCTGCGAGTGGATCGCCGAAATCGGCGGCGATGATCGGCGCTCCGCCGGCCGAGGCAGCTTGCGGGCGCGAGGCGTGGCCGATCACCTTGGCCCCGCGCGCTGCCAGCGCTTCCAGCGTTGCTCTACCGATGCCGCGGCTTGATCCGGTAATCAGAATGTGTCCCATGCAAGCGCCTATCTGTAACTTTGCAACCTGTGTCCACCGGTCCCCGCTTGCCTCGTGCGCTGACGGCGTTAAGTGGGTTTGCCGTAAACGCCGGACCAGACGGGGCCCTTATGAACCAAAGACCGCTTTCGCCGCATCTCGAGATTTGGCGCTGGGGCCCGCATATGCTGGTCTCGATCCTTCACCGCGTGACCGGCGACGGCATGGCGCTGGTCGGGCTTGGCGTGCTGGTTTGGTGGCTGGGCGCGCTCGCGAGCGGGCCTGAGGCTTATGCGGACTTTCAGTATGTGATGGGCTCGACGCTCGGGATGGTGGTGCTGGTCGGCCTGTCATGGGCGTTCTTCACCCACATGATGAGCGGGCTGCGCCATTTCGTGATGGATATCGGCGCGGGGTATGAACTTGACATCAACCGGCTGTGGTCGATCGCCTCGCCGGTGATCGCGGTTATTCTGACGACGGGCTTCTGGGCCCTGATCCTGCTGGCTTGAGGGGGCACAAACATGGGTAACGGAACATCTATCGGACGGGTGCGCGGGCTGGGCGCTGCGCATCATGGCCCGCATCACTGGCTGGTCCAGCGCTTTACCGCGATCGGCAATCTGGTGCTGATGAGCTGGCTGCTGGTCAGCTTCGTGCTACTCGGCGATTTCAGCCACGGCAATGTGGTCAAGTGGCTCGCGCAGCCGGTTTCGGCGACCGCGATGATCCTGCTCGTCATCAGCCTGTTCTGGCACGCCCGGCTGGGCCTGCAAGTCGTGCTGGAGGATTACATCCATGACGGCGGGTCCAAATTCGCGTTAATCTCGGCGCTCAATCTTGCAACCATCGGCGGCGGCGCTTTTGCGATCTTCAGCGTTGCCGCACTCGCACTCGGAGGACAGGCCTGATGGCTACCGCAGCACCACGTGGCACCGCTAATGACGTCGGAGGAGCGCACCTTAAAGGCGCCTACACGATCATCGATCACACCTATGACGTGGTGGTTGTGGGCGCAGGCGGTTCTGGCCTGCGCGCAACCATGGGCGCGGCCGAAAGCGGCCTGCGCACCGCCAACATCTCCAAAGTGTTCCCCACCCGCAGCCACACGGTTGCGGCGCAAGGCGGGATCGCGGCGAGCCTCGGCAACAATTCGCCCGATCACTGGACCTGGCACATGTACGATACCGTCAAGGGATCGGACTGGCTGGGCGATCAAGACGCGATCGAATATCTCGCGCGTGAAGCCCCTGCGGCCGTGTACGAGCTCGAACACGCGGGCGTGCCGTTCAGCCGCAATGAAGACGGCACGATCTACCAGCGGCCGTTTGGCGGGCATATGCAGAACATGGGCGCTGGCCCGCCGGTGCAGCGCACCTGCGCCGCAGCTGACCGCACGGGGCACGCGATGCTCCACGCGTTGTACCAGCAGAGCCTGAAGTACGATGCAGATTTCTTCATCGAATATTTCGCACTCGATCTGATCATGTCCGAAGTGGGCGGTGAGAAGGTCTGCGTCGGCGTGATGGCGATGTGCCTTGATGATGGCACGATGCATCGTTTCCGCGCGCAAAGCGTGGTGCTGGCAACCGGCGGCTATGGCCGGTGCTATTACACCGCCACCTCGGCTCACACCTGCACCGGCGATGGCGGCGGGATGGTGCTGCGCGCAGGCCTGCCGCTGCAGGACATGGAGTTCGTGCAGTTCCACCCGACCGGCATTTACGGCGCGGGCGTGCTGATCACCGAAGGCGCGCGCGGCGAGGGCGGGTATCTCACCAACTCCGAAGGCGAGCGGTTCATGGAACGCTACGCCCCTTCCGCCAAGGATCTTGCCTCGCGCGATGTTGTGTCGCGGTCGATGGCGCTGGAAATGCGCGAGGGGCGCGGCGTGGGGCCGGATGGCGACCACATCTACCTCCACCTCGACCATATCCCGGCCGAAATCCTCGCCCAGCGCCTGCCTGGGATCACCGAAAGCGGCAAGATCTTCGCGGGCGTCGATCTCACCCGCCAGCCGCTGCCGGTTACGCCGACGGTGCATTACAACATGGGCGGGGTCCCGTGTAACTATCACGGGCAGGTCGTCACGCTCGGCCCGGATGGCAACCCCGATCACGTCATCCCCGGGCTCTATGCCGTGGGCGAGGCGGCTTGCGTTTCGGTGCACGGGGCCAACCGCTTGGGCTCCAACTCGCTGATCGACCTCGTGGTGTTCGGCCGTGCGACCGGGCATCACCTGCGCGACAGCCTGAAGGCGAATGCCAAGCAGCCCGAACTGCCGGCCGACAGCGCCGACTTTGCGCTCACCCGGCTCGACCACTTCCGCTATGCGCAGGGCGGATCACCGACCGCGCAGATCCGCGGCGAGATGCAGAAGGCGATGCAGAAGCATTGCGCGGTGTTCCGCGATCAGAAGCTGATGGACGAAGGCGTCGCCAAGCTGGCCGAGCAGAACAAGCGGATGGAGGACATCCACGTCACCGACAAGTCGCTGATCTGGAACTCGGACCTGATCGAGACGCTCGAGCTCGACAATCTGATGGCACAGGCCAACGTCACCATCGCCAGCGCCGCCAACCGCAAGGAAAGCCGCGGTGCCCACGCGCACGAGGATTTCCCCAACCGCAACGATCCCGAATGGATGAAGCACACCATCGCTTGGTTCGATGGCTGGGGCGGCCGCGGCAGCAACAGCCGGATCGATTACCGCCCGGTGCACGAGTACACGCTGACGGACGATATTGCTTATATTGAACCGAAAGCGCGGGTGTATTGAGTTAGATGCTAATTAGGATTGCTCTTCTTTTTTGCTTTTTTGCGTCGCATCCTGCCTTTGCGGACAACGGCGAATGCAAGCCACTGGAAGATATTCAAGCACGCTTCACTCCGGCAGTTGACGGAGCGCTTACAATCCTTGCCCTTCGGGCCGATAACGATCTTCAGCATGTGATCGTGTTTGAACGAGCCTTGAGTGAAACTAGTTCGGCGGCTTGGGAATTGTGGCAATCACAACGCGGCGCACCTCCTGATATGTTTTGCCTTACAGTAGGCGACTCGACGGAGTCCCTAGCCAGCTTAGAGGAGAACGAGTCCGAGTTTCGGTTCGGCCTGCCGGGCGAAGGGTTTCCCAGATGCAGCACTAAGGACGACATAATTGCCTCGATCTCGGTGCGTTTGTGGGCAAACAAGGAACTCGGCCCATCAATCGTAGAAGTTTTGAACGCAGAAAATCGTAGCTATACGCTGCTTGTATCCAGAACTGATTTCCGGTGGGTTTTGATAGAGAACAGCGAGGAGCGTTCCTGTTACCAAAGCAGAGGCGATACGATAAGCGTTCTGGCAGCCAATAAGATTTAGGAATTTTCCATTCGGCATGTCCCGAATATGGTTTTACGGTAAAACCCACCGCCCCAGATCATTCGCCACATGCGGCACCCGGAGCGCTTCAATCCCGCCCCAAATCCCGCATGAACACATCCAGATCAAATTCCTCGGCCGGGCCGCTGGCTATGCCGTCTTCGATCAGCGCGACGAGAATTTTTTGCATCAATTCATCCGGCGCGTTGATCGGTAGCCCTTCGCCGGTGACCGGGTGATAGGTGCCGAATTCGGTGTGAATGAACCCGGCTTCGTCCAAGTGAACGCCGGGGATGCGGTTTACATGCGATGCCGCATTCGTAGCCGACACTTCTTCAACCATCGCCTTCAACTCCTGACCAAATCTCACCACCCAATCGCGAACCGGGATCGCGTTGGACGTGGATTACCGCGAGAACTTCGACGCTCTCTGCGGTGACAAGATAGTAGATATGATGCATTCCGCTGCGCTTACGGCGCAGCCCGGGCAGGATGTCCTCGTGGATCTGGTTCTGCAAAGCCGAAGTGGCAAGAGACTCGATGGCGTAGCGGAGGCCTTGGATATAGCTCAGCGCCTGATCGGCGCCCCAGGTCGCAATCGTGAATCCAGCGGTCTCCTGGAGATCGACCTCAGCGCCGGGCCGAAGGACGACTTCACGCATCTTTCGCAGGGCCGAAATTCCGCTCCATGAAGGCATCCCAATCAAATGGTCGCGCCGGGCCGCTCTCGATGGATTTTATCAGGATCGCGCGCAGCGCCTCGATCTGCGCATCTTTGGCCATATACTCGCGCATCGCTTCGCGGACGACTTCGCTGGTAGAGCCGAATTCGCCCAATGCGACCTTGCGGCGGGCGAAGTCGGTGAAGTGGTCGCCAAGCGAGATTGAGGTGTTCTTTCCCATGCCTTGCGCGCTACCATATTTTGGTAACAGCGGCAATTGCGGCTGCCACTAATCGCGCTTGACCGGTCTGCCATGCGCGGGCAGCTTGGTGCGCAATGAACAG
>JBBQWH010000064.1:0-14335 GCA_038210785.1 Sphingomonadales bacterium
AACCATTTCGGCGATCTGTTCCACGTTGGGCTTCTCGGTCTCGATCCACAACAGGTCGGCTCCGTTCTGAAGGCTGGTGATGCAGTCGAGCACCACGCGGTCGACGCCTGTGCCGGCGCGGAACTGGAAGAGGTTCGAGGGTAGACGCTTGGGCGCGAGCAGCTTGCCATCGCGGCTGATGAAAACCTGGCCATTGGTGACGTTGGAGGGGTCGACTTCGTCGCAATCGAGGAAGCTGTTGTACTGATCGCCAAGATCGCCTTCTTGAGTCGAATAGGCGATCTGCTTGGTCAGTCCGGCGCCGAGCGAATCGGTGCGGGCGACGATGATGCCGTCATCCACGCCCATCTCAAGGAACGCCATGCGGCAGGCGCGGATCTTCTGGAGAAAATCTTCATGCGGCACGGTGACCTTGCCGTCCTGATGGCCGCACTGCTTTTCGTCCGAGACCTGATTTTCGATCTGCAATGCGCAGGCGCCCGCCTCGATCATCTTCTTGGCGAGGAGATAGGTCGCCTCAGCATTGCCGAAGCCGGCGTCGATATCGGCGATGATCGGCACAACGTGGGTTTCATAATTGTCGATTGCGTTTTCGAGCCGCTTGGCTTCAACCGCATCGCCGGCGGCGCGGGCGGCATCGAGCGCGCGGAACATCATGCCAAGCTCGCGTGCGTCGGCTTGCTTCAGGAAGGTGTAGAGTTCCGCAATCAGCGCGGGCACCGAGGTTTTCTCGTGCATCGATTGATCGGGCAGTGGGCCGAATTCGCTGCGTAGCGCGGCGACCATCCAGCCCGAAAGGTACAGGTAACGCTGCTTGGTGGTGCCGAAATGCTTCTTGATCGCGATCAGCTTTTGCTGCGCGATGAAGCCGTGCCAGCAGCCCAGCGACTGGGTGTACTGCGCTGGGTCGGCGTCATAGGCCGCCATGTCGGCGCGCATGATTGTCGCTGTATGCTTGGCAATGTCGAGGCCTGTGCGGAAACGGTTCTGTATCGCCATGCGCGCGGCGCTTTCGGAATCGATCGCGGCCCAGCCCGGTCCGCCCGCGGCAACAACTTCGCGCATGCGGGTGATGGTGTTCTGGTAGGTCATGGCGTTCTCCTGTCCATCCTGGGGAGTAGTGCGCGTTCTTGGAAATACCCGCGCGGTTGGATCGCATGACCCTTGGCGTGTTGCGGCGCAGCATGAAAGCGAAAATTACAGAAAATCGTGTCGCTATACTGACATTTGCCCGTAAACTTGTGTCAATCGGTAAAGTTATTTACAAGGCTGCATGTCTGATGCCAACCTCCTCGCTGGCCCGGCGCTCCGCCGGTTGCGTAAACGTGAAGCCCTGACTCAGGCGGCGATGGCCAGCCTGCTCGGTATCTCGCCCTCCTATCTCAACCTTATCGAGCGCAACCAGCGCCCGCTGTCGGCCCGGGTGCTGGTGCAGGTGATCGAGCGCTTTGATTTCGACCCGCGCAGCTTACGCGAGGATGACGCGATCGGCGGGCTCGACGGATTGGTCCGACGCTTGGCCGACAAGCGCTTCGCCGATCTCGGGATCGACCGCGAAGAGGTGCAGGAATTGCTCGCCGCTGCCCCGCAGATCGCCGCCGCTTTTGCACGCCTCTACGATGCCGGAGGGCTCGGAGCCGGGATCAGTGGCGCAAGCGAGCGTTTCGTGGCCGAAGACACCGCCGCCGCTGCGCGCCGCGCAGTCGAACGCTGGCAGAACCACTTTGCCGATCTCGACCACGCTGCAGAAAGCCTAGCCGACGAGCTGCGCTTGTCGCGCGGGGAGCTCAGCGCAGGCCTGAGCGAGCGGCTGCGCGAAAAGCATCAGCTCTCGGTACGCGTGCTGCCGGCCGAGGTGATGCCGGGGCAAGTTCACCGGCTCGATCTGCATTCGCGGCAATTGCAGCTGTCCGAGATGCTCCCCGGCGCAGCGCGGCGTTTCCAGATCGCGCGCCAGGTCGGCGCGCTGGAAATGCGTGAGGGGATCGAGACTTTGGTGGCGGGCGCCAATCTCTCCAGCCCCGAGGCCCGCGACGCCTTTCGCGAACACATCACCGATTACCTCGCGGGCGCATTGCTGCTGCCCTATCGGCGCTTCCTGCGCGCCTGCGAGGCGACCGGATATGATCTGGCGGTGCTGCAACGCCGGTTCGCCGTCAGTTTCGATCAGGTAGCGGAGCGGCTGACCACGCTGGGCCGTGTCGGTGAGCGCGGCCTGCCGTTCTTTACCGGCACCCTCGACCGCGCCGGGCGGATGACCCACTTCACCGCAGGAGGGAGCGGCGCGCTCTACCCGCTCGAAGGCGCGCGCTGGCCGGCCTGGGTGCCGTTTGCTGCGTTTGAGCGCCCCGGCACGGTGCTGACCCAAGCGGTAACCTTCAGCGAGGGTGAGGCGGCGGCACGGCACTGGTTCACGATCACCCGCACGGTCGACGGTGATGGGGTGATGTGCGCCGGACGGCGCGCGGTGGTGCTTGGGATCGAGGCGCGCTTTGCAGGCGAACTGGCTCATGCCCGCGGGGTCTCGCTGAACCGCGACGATGCGGTGCCGCTCGGCACGCCGTGCTGCCGCTGCGGAAGGCCCGAGTGCCTGACCCCAGCGCCGAACCGGATGGCGGGCGTTCTGCCGCGAACGCAGCCTCGTTCGTGACAGCTGCGTTAACCTTCGTCTCCAGCGGAAATGCGGCGCTTGGCAAGGTGATGTAAAATTTACCGACACTTAAGGTCTCGTGCCTAGAAGCGGGCAAGCACGCATCAGAGGCTCGTCCTGCAATGATCCGCCTGTTCAAACATTATATCCCGCATGCCGTACTGCTGCTCGGCATGCTCGATCTCGGCTTGCTGGTATTGGCGAGCGAGATCGCCTGGCAATGGCGCGCGCACCAGATCGGCATGGATGTGGGTGCCTTCGGGGATCGCGGGGTGGCGCTGCTAGGCACCGCGATGGTGATCTGGCTGGCGATGATCGCGGTCGGGGTCTACGGTCCCAATGCGCTTCGCTCCTTGCGCTTTGCCGGAGCGCGGGTGCTAGTGGCAATCAGCCTCGGCATTATCGCGCTGGCGGTGATCGACTTCGCTATCCCGAGCGACCTTTTCTGGCGCTCGACGCTGCTTTACACGATGGGTCTTGCGATTGTGGTGCTGGTGGCCGACCGGCTGCTGCTCAACAGCTTTCTCGGCTCTTCCGCTTTCCGCCGCCGGGTGATGGTGCTGGGCGCTGGCGACCGAGCACAGCGGCTGCGCGCGCTAGGGGAAAAGCCCGAAACCGGTTTCGCCATCGTCGCTTACATCGCGATGAGCGACGATCCGCGCATTGTCGAGGAGGCGATCCCGCGCTCGGCGGTCCACGATCTCGGCCGCTTCGTCGAAAACCTCGGCGTTTCCGAGGTTGTGCTCGCATTGCAGGAGCGCCGCAATGCGCTTCCTTTAAAAGACCTCTTGCGGATCAAGACAAAGGGCGTTCATGTCAATGATTTCTCGAGCTTTATCGAACGCGAAACCGGCCGCGTCGATCTCGACACCATCAACCCCAGCTGGCTGATTTTCTCCGACGGCTTTTCGAGCGGGCGGATGTTTTCGAGCGCGGTCAAGCGCGTGTTCGATATCACCGCGAGCGTGATCCTGCTTGCGCTCACCTTCCCGATTATCGCGCTTTTCGCTGGCCTCGTTAAGCTCGACAGCAAGGGGCCGGCGTTCTTCCGGCAGACCCGCGTGGGCCTGTTTGGCGAGACCTTCACGCTGATCAAGTTGCGCTCGATGCGCACGGACGCGGAAAAGGACGGGGCCAAGTGGGCAGAGGAAAACGATCCGCGCATCACCCGCTTAGGCCGCTTTATCCGTAAGGTCAGGATCGATGAACTCCCCCAGACCTGGAGCGTTCTGAAGGGCGAGATGAGCTTCGTCGGCCCGCGCCCCGAAGTGCCGTCCTTCGTCGAAAGCCTTGAGGAGGAAATCCCCTTCTTTGGCGAGCGGCACATGGTTAAGCCCGGAATCACCGGGTGGGCGCAGATCAATTATCCCTATGGCGCGTCTGTAGAGGATAGCCGCTCCAAGCTCGAATATGATCTCTATTATGCCAAAAACTACACGCCTTTCCTCGACTTTGTGATCCTGTTGCAGACCTTGCGAGTAATCCTGTGGCCGGAGGGCGCACGGTGATCTGGCTGGGCGCTCTGGTCCCAATGGCGGGTATGGTCGCGTGGATCGCGGGTGCGGTGTTGAGTGCGGGCGCGATGGTGTGGATCTGGCACCACGGCGAACGGGCGCGGCCCGATCGCACGGCCTTGATGATCGCGGCGGCGTGCAGCGCGGTGTGGTGCGCGCTTGCCGCAGGGCTTGGCGCGGAACACAATGCCGCGATCACTGCTGCGATGTCGCGCAATCTGGCGCTGATTGCCACGATCTTCTGCCTGTTCGCCGCCGATGGCCGCACGGCCAGCCTAAAGCCGATCCGCCCGGTGATCATCGCCCTGGTGCTCGTCCAGCTGCTTCAGCCAGTGGTGCTGCTGGTGGGGATACGGATCGGAGGCGCACCTGCCATTGATCGAGCGGTATTCGAAGCGCGCGTGGCGATCGACATGCTGGTGTCGATCGGTGCCCTGATGCTGCTGCACAATCTTTATGCAGGCGCGGCAAACGTTTTGCGCCCGGTGCTGCGCTGGACCGGCATCGCGTTAGCCGGGATCTTTGCCTTCGATCTTAATCTTCACACCATCGCCTATCTCGGCGGAGCGAACCCGGATGGGCTCGGCGATCTGCGCGGGCTGTTTGCCGGTTCGATGGCGGTGCTGTTCGCGCTCGGCATGAACGCTGCAGGGCCGCGGGTGCAGTTTAGCCCGTCGCGCGCGGTGACTTTCCGCACGCTCTCGCTGCTGCTGATTGGAGGCTATCTGGCGGGGATGGTGCTGGTGACGAAATCGCTGGCGCTGATCGGCGGCGATATAGCCCGCGCGAGCCAGGTGGTGTTCGTAGTGGTCGCGATCCTTGCCGCTGCCACTGCGTTACCCTCGCCCCGGCTGCGGGGCTGGTTGCGGGTGACTGCGACCAAGCACCTGTTCCAGCACCGCTATGACTACCGTCAGGAATGGCTGCGCTTTACCCGCACGATCGGGCGCGGCGGGACGGGGAACGCCAGCCTCGAGGAACGCGCGGTCAAGGCGCTGGCCGACATCACCGAAAGCCCGGCTGGGTTATTGTTGATGCCCAACGAGGAAGCGCAGCTTGAACTCACCGCGCGCTGGAATTGGCCGACCATTGCGGTGCCTGCAGTCGCGAGTGAATTCACGCTTTCAGGCCTGCTCGAACAGCACAATCTGATCTTGGCGCTCGACGAAGCGCGCAGCGGGACCGACTATCACGGCGAAGTCCGGCATATCCCAGCCTGGTTGATGGAGGCAGACGACGCCTGGGCGCTGGTGCCGCTGCTGCATTTCGACCGCCTGGTGGCCGTGATCGTGCTCGCCCGGCCGCGGACTGCCCGCCAGCTCGACTGGGAGGACTTCGATCTGCTGCGGGTCGCCGGGCAGCAGTTGGCGAGCTACCTCGCCGAACAGGCCGGGCAACAGGCGCTGATGGACGCGAGCCGGTTCGACGAATTCAACCGCCGCATGGCATTTGTGATGCACGACATCAAGAACCTCGTCAGCCAGCTTTCGCTGCTCTCGGCCAACGCCGAAAAGCACGCCGACAACCCGGCCTTCCGGGCTGATATGCTGGTCACCTTGCGCAATTCGGCCGACAAGCTTTCAGCCCTGCTTGCGCGGCTTGGGCGTTATGGTTCGGGCCAGGTCAGTGCGCTCGGCCCGATTGATCTGGTCGATCTGGCGCGCACCGTTGCCGAACGGTTCAAGGGCGTACATCCGGTAGCGCTCACCCGTGAGGCTGCGGTCGCGGTGATGGGCGACCGGGAGGGGCTCGAACAGGCCCTGATCCATCTGGTCCAGAACGCCATCGACGCCAGCGAGCCGGGCATGCCGGTGTTCCTCGATGTCACTGGCGAGGGCCTGCAGGGCACGATCGACATAGTTGATGCAGGCTCCGGCATGAGCCCCGAATTCGTCCGCGCCGGCCTGTTCAAGCCGTTCGTTTCGTCCAAACAAGGCGGATTTGGCATCGGCGCGTTCGAGGCGCGCGCGTTGGTGAAGGCGATGGGCGGGCGGATCGCAGTCGAGAGCCGCGAAGGTCTCGGCACGCGCTTTTCCGTTACCCTCCCGCGTGCCGAGGCGGTCCGCCTGCTCAGCGCGCAGGAGCCGCCCCTATCTTCAGCGCAAGAGGCCGTGTGATGGCAGACAAGAAACCCGTGCTGCTTGTGATCGAAGACGATCCGGGCCTGCAAGCCCAGCTCAAATGGGCCTATGACGATTTCGAGGTTGTGATCGCGGGGGACCGCGACAGCGCGCTTGCGGCGCTCCGCGCCGACGCGCCCGGGGTGGTCACGCTCGATCTCGGCCTGCCGCCTGATCCTGATGGCACCAGCGAAGGCTTTGCCGTGCTCGATGCGATCATGGCATTGAAGCCCGATACCAAGGTGATCGTCGCCAGCGGCCACGGCGCGCGCGAAAGCGCGCTAGCTGCAATCGCGCGCGGGGCCTATGATTTCTACCAGAAGCCGATCGATATTCATGCACTCGGCCTGATCGTGCGGCGCGCGTTCAACTTGCGCGCGATCGAGGAGGAAAACCGCCGCCTGATCGCCACCAGCAGCGCCGACAAGACCGTGCTCGGCCGGTTGATTACCGGCGCGCCGGAGATGGTGAAGGTCGCACGGACTATCGAACGGGTCGCCAAGACCGGGGTGTCAGTGATGCTGCTCGGCGCGAGCGGGACCGGCAAGGAACTGCTCGCCAAGGGCCTTCACGAAGCGAGCGACCGCGCGGACGGCCCGTTTATCGCCATCAACTGTGCAGCGATCCCCGAAAACCTGCTCGAAAGCGAGCTGTTCGGGCATGAAAAGGGCGCGTTCACCGGCGCGGTCAAGACCACCGAGGGCAAGATCGAAAGTGCCGATGACGGCACGTTGTTCCTCGATGAGGTCGGCGACATTCCGCTGCCCTTGCAGGTCAAGCTGCTGCGCTTCCTGCAGGAACGCACCATCGAGCGAGTCGGCGGACGGCGCGCTATTGCAGTCAACACCCGGATCGTTTGCGCCACCCATCAGGATCTCGAAAGCATGATCCAGCAGGGCGGCTTTCGCGAAGACCTGTTCTATCGGCTCGCCGAGATCGTGGTGCGGATTCCGGGCCTCGCCGAACGTCACGGCGATCCGGTGCTGCTCGCCAAGGTGTTCCTCAAGCGGTTTGCTGGCGAAATGAACCCATCGGTGACCGGTTTTGCCTCCGATGCGCTCGCCGCGATCGACGCGCATGACTGGCCGGGCAATGTGCGCGAGCTTGAAAATCGGGTGAAGCGCGCGGTGATCATGGCCGATGGTAAGCTGGTGAGCGCCGATGACCTTGATTTCGGCGCGGGCAATGAAGCGGACGCTGATGTGCTCAATCTCAAAGCCGCGCGCGAAGCGGCTGACCGCCGGGTGATCCGTCACGCGCTCGCCCGCAGCGAAGGCAATATCTCCAGTTCTGCCAAGTTGCTCGGGATCAGCCGCCCGACGCTTTATGACTTGCTCAAGCAGTATGATCTCCAAACGTGACCTTGGCGCTGCGCTAGCCGCGCTGGCTTTCGCGTTGGCAAGCTGCTCTGGCGATGCTGGGACTGATACGGGCGCGGCGAGCGCGGCGGCGGACGATCCCGCGCTCGCGCGGATGCTGAAAGAGGCTGATCTGGCGATGGCTGCGGGCCAACTTGCCACGGCTGGGCGCAAGCTTGATGTGGTGCTCGCACGGGCACCCGATAATCCCGATCTGTGGGTGGCTATCGCCCGGCTGCGGTTTCGCGGCGGCGAGCACCTGACCGCAATCGAAGCGGCTGACCGCGCGCTTGCGCTCGGCCCTGATCACGCGCCTGCGCTGCTGCTGCGGGCGCAGATGGTGCGCGATGCGCATGGGGCTTCGGCTGCCCGCCCGTGGTTCGAAGCGGCGCTCGCGGCAGATCGCGATAACGCCGACGCTTGGGCGGAATATGCCGCGACGCTGGGCGATGACGGGCAGGCTGGGGCGATGCTCAAGGCGGTTCGCAAGCTTGCCGCGATTGCGCCAGACGATCCGCGCGTGTTCTATCTCCAGGCGGTGCTGGCAGCGCGCGGGGGCGAGTTTGCACTGGCCAGCAGCCTGCTCACCCGCAGCGGAATGGCGGCGCGCGGGGTGCCGGCGGCGATGCAGCTCGATGCGCTGATCAATATGGCCGAAGGCAATCCCGAGAGCGCTACTGCGACGCTCGAGACGCTGGCCGAGCGGCAACCCGCCAATGCGCGGGTGCGCGAGTTGCTCGCCAAGGCATTGCTTGAAGGCGGCCACCCAGGCGATTTGATCGCGCGATTCGATACCGATGCGCGGCGGCCTGACGCCTCGTCCTATCTGATCATGCTGGTGGCGCGCGCCTACGAACGGCTCGGCGACCGCGTGCGTGCCGCGCCGCTGTTGGCTCGGGCCTATGGCGGAGCGAACCCAAGGCCTGCGGTGCTGGCCGTGCAAGAGGGCCTCCCGCCGCCGACCGCCGCCGCGCGCGAGGCCGCGCGTGTCGGCGATTGGGCCGTGGCACTGGCGGGCACACGCGCGCTCGTCCTACGCTACCCGGCCTCGGCGGACGTGGCGGCGCTGTCCGGCGATGTGATGCTGGGCTCTGGCGATCCGCAAGCCGCGCTCGCGGCCTATGCGTTGGCTGCCAAGGTCCGCCGCCCATGGCCACTCACACGCAAGGCGGTGCTCGCCTACACTTTCGTGGGCGACCAGAAAGCGGCCGGCACGCTGCTCGCGCGGCACGTGGCGGGCGAGCCGGACAATGCCAGTGCGCTTTATGCGCTGGCGACAAGCGAGGCCGCGCTTGGCAACTGGGCACGCACGGCGCTGCTGCTCGATCATGCCATAGGTCTGGGAGCAGGCCATGATGCAACGCTGCTCGGCCTACGCCTGCGGGCGGCGCGCGTGCTGGGCGAGCCTGGCAAGTCGCGCCGCTATGCTGCGCTGCTGGCGGAGATCCGGCCGCGCCGTCTCGACAAGCGCTAACGGGCAGGGCAGGGCGCTGGCGCAATGCCCAAATCCGTCGCCCTCCCGCGTCTGCCATTCCTCAGCGACCCGATGATCGCCGTGCTGGTAATCGCGACCGCGCTTGCGCTCTTGCTCCCAGCAGCGGGCGAAGCGCGAGTGATTGCCAGCACCATTTCCAACACCGGCATCTTCGTGCTGTTCCTTGTCAACGGGATGCGCGTCCGGCGCGCCGAAATTGCGCGGGGACTGGCGAATTGGCGCTATTTTGGCCCGCTCCTGCTGTTTGTGTTCGGCGGCATGGCGATCGCCGGATTGGGCTTTGCCGGTCTTGCAGGAACCATGCTGCCGCCGCTGGTCGCGCTCGGCTTTGTCTATCTCGGCGTGCTGCCCTCAACCGTGCAATCGGCGACATCCTATACCAGCCTTGCCCACGGCAATGTCGCGCTCGCAGTGGTGGGCGCGGCGCTGATCAACATCATCGGCGTGTTCGTGAGCGCCCCGCTGTTCGCGCTGCTGGGCGGAGCCGGGGCGGGTGCGATCGGGAGCGAGGCAATCGTGCGCATCGGGCTGATCCTCGTGCTGCCCTTCGTGATCGGACAATTGGTGCAGGACAAGGTGATCGAGCGCATCGCCGCCCACCGCGCGCAAATTGTCTGGCTGGATCGGACCGTGATCGGAATTGCGGTTTATGTCGCTTTCTCGGGTGCGGTCGAACAGGGGCTGGCCACGATGTTCAGCGCGGGCGACTGGGCGGCGCTAATCACACTGGTGCTTGGGATGCTGAGCGTGGCGGTCGCCGCGGCATGGGGCAGCGCCAGCCTGCTTGGACTGCCGCAGGCCGACCGGATCGCGTTCATGTTTGCCGGTTCCCAAAAGAGCGTCGCCACCGGCGCGCCGCTGGCTGCGATCCTGTTCCCGCCCGCGAGCGCCGGGTTCGTGATCGCCCCGCTGCTGCTCTATCACCTCGCGCAGCTGGTGTTAGCCGCGCCGCTCGCGCTGCGATTGGCGCGCGGGGATAACTCTAGCGGCGAAGCTCAGCCCTTGGGCTGATAGGTTTGATCTTCGCCCGGGAAGGTCCGGGCGCGCACTTCCTCGGCATAGCGGGCCACCGTGCGGTCGATCACCCCAGCAATGTCTTCGTAGCGTTTGACGAAGCGCGGCACGCGTTCGAACATGCCGAGCATGTCCTCGGTTACCAGCACCTGCCCGTCGCACTGCGCCGAAGCGCCAATGCCGATCGTCGGGCAGGAGACGGCCTTGGTAACGGTAATCGCGATCGGCTCGAGCACGCCTTCGATGACGATCGCAAATGCACCAGCCTGATCGAGCGCGACGGCGTCCGACACGATCTTCTCGGCCTCCGCCTCTGAGCGTCCGCGCGCGCCGTAGCCGCCGAGCACATTGACAGCTTGGGGTGTCAACCCGACGTGGCCCATCACCGGGATGCCGCGCTGGGTCAGAAAAGCGACCGTGGGCGCCATCGCCGCCCCGCCTTCCAGCTTTACCGCCGCCGCGCCGGTTTGCTTGAGCAGGAAGGCCGCGCTTTCGAACGCCTGCTCAGGGGAGGCTTCGTAGCTGCCGAAAGGCATGTCGATTACCACCACCGAATGATACGACCCGCGTACCACCGCTGCGCCGTGGTTCGCCATCATCTCGAGCGTCACCGGGATGGTCGAAGGCAGGCCATAGATCACCTGACCGAGCGAATCCCCCACCAGCAGCAGATCGCAATGGGCGTCCAGCAGCTGCGCCTGCCGCGCGGTGTAGGCGGTCAGCATCACCAACGGATCGGTGGTGACGCCGCCCTCCTTGCGGGCGCGGATTGCTGGCACGGTCAACCGCCGCATCGGCTGCGGGGTGGGGTTGGCGCGGCTGGTGCCGGTGTCGAGCTGGAAGGTCGTGGACATGGAGCAGGAGTCTAGCGACTGTGCGAGCTGGGGGAAAGGGTGCGCTTTCGACTTGTGTTGCGCCTGTGTTGCGCTAGCGTCCACACCCAATGATCGCGCCGGGGATAGGCTTGCGATCAGTGGGAGACCTATTCCAGATGTTGCTTGACCGGATTAAGCTATACGCCGTGGCGGCGCGCAGGGGGGAATACTGATGGCCAGTGCACCCAAGCAGAGCATTGTCGGGCGCATGCTCGCCCGCAAGTCGATTGCTCAGGTCCAGCGCGAAACCCAGACCAGCGAGCTGAAACGCACGCTTGGCAAGTGGAACCTGCTGCTGCTGGGCGTGGGCTGCATTATCGGGGCAGGGATTTTTGTGCGCACCGGCAGCGCTGCGGCTCTGCATGCGGGGCCGGCGGTGATGTTGTCTTTCGTGGTTGCAGGGATCGTCTGCGCCTTTGCCGGGCTTTGTTATGCGGAACTCAGCTCGACCCTGCCGGTGTCGGGCTCGGCCTATACCTACAGCTATACGACGCTGGGTGAGTTTGTCGCCTGGATCATGGGTGCGCTGCTATTGCTCGAATACGGGCTTGCGGCATCGGTGGTCGCGGTCGGCTGGGGCGGCTATGTGGTCAGTCTGCTGGCCGATTTCGGTCTCGTCATCCCGCCGCAATTCACCGGGCCTGCCGGCATGACTCTGATGCAAGACGGTGCACCGGTGGTTGTCGGCGGCCAAGCCGTCACGACCATCTTCAACCTGCCCGCCTTCTTGATCTGCATTGTTTTGTCGGGCTTGCTGATGCTTGGCGTGTCGGAATCGGCGAAGGTCAACAATGTGATCGTCGCGGTCAAGGTCAGCGTGCTTGTCGCCTTCATCGCGGTCGGCGGGCTAATCGTACTTTCCAATCTGGGCGAGTTGATGGCGACCAACTGGGTGCCGTTCATTCCCGAATATGACCCCGCCGCCAATAATGGTGAGGGCGCGTTCGGGATCGACGGGATCATGCGGGCCGCCTCGATCGTGTTCTTCGCTTATATCGGGTTCGAGGCCGTCTCGACCGCCGGACAGGAGGCGAAAGATCCGGCCAAGGACATGCCTTTCGGCATCCTCGGCTCGCTGATTGTCTGCACGGTGATCTATATGCTGGTGGCGGCGATCATGACGCTGCTGGTGCCCTATGGCACGCTCAACGTGCCCGATCCGGTCGCGGTGGTCGTCGATAATTTCGGCCCGCAGTGGGGCTGGCTGGCGAAGATCATCAAGGTCGGCGCGATCATCGGCCTGACCTCGGTGGTACTGGTGCTGATGTATGCGCAGACCCGCATTTTCTACACCATGGCGCGTGACGGGTTGCTGCCGAAGATCTTCAGCACGGTGCATCCGACCTTCAAGACGCCCTATATCAACACCGCGCTGGTCGGTCTGATCACGGCGGTGGCGGCCGGGTTCTTCGATATCAACGTGCTGGGCGACATGACCTCGGTCGGCACGCTGGCGGCGTTCGCCATCGTCTGCCTGTCGGTCATCTATTTGCGCCGCAACGCACCCGATCTGCCGCGCGGGTTCACGGTGCCGTTCTATCCGGTTACCCCGGTGCTTGGGATCCTGTCGTGCGGCTATCTTATCTACACCGTGCCGCCGAGCGTGCTGATCTTCTTTGCATGGTTCATGGCCGGGGCGATTGCGCTCTATTTTGTCTATGGCCTGCACAATTCCAATCTTCAGCATGGCGAATGGCAGGATGATGCGCCCGACATGGGCGAATTTCCCGGTCCGGTTGTCGATGAGTAGGGATCACTGACGTCTGATGCGGGGCAGAACATGAAGGGCGCGGGGTGCGATTGGCGCATCCCGCGCCCTTTGCATTGCAAATGGAGCGATGTTGGAACATAATGCGAACAAATGAGTCGTTTGCCCATGTCCTCCAAACTGTCTCCCGCCCGTGTTCTGCCGCGCACGCCGTCCGCTCGCCTGCCCGAGGCGCGCTGGCGGCCGGGGCTGGCTGAACAGCCGTTCCATTCTGAAATCTTCGCTTCGGCGGGGGAAGCGAGCGGGGTGGGGCTGGCGCTGGCGCTGGCGCGTGACGCTCTGACGTCAATAGGCCCGTCAGCGGATGCGGGTGAGCCGGTCGAGGATACCCGCCACGTGCTGTGGGTGCAGGACCGCGGCGCGATCCGGCGCGGCGGGCGGCCGTGCCTTGCGGGCCTGCCGCCCGAACTGCGCCACCGGCTGATCCACGTTGCCGCTGCCACGCCGGAGGATGCGCTGTTCGCACTGGAGGAGGGGCTCCGCTGCCGCGAGTTTGCCTGCGTGATCGGCGAGATCGCGGGCAATCCGCGCGCGCTCGGCTTCACCGCCTCGCGCCGCCTCAGCCTGACCGCTGAGCGGCATGGGGTACGGCTGTGGCTGGTGCGGCTCGATGCCGAGCCTGACCTCTCCTCTGCCCGGATGCGGTGGCAGGCGCGCGCCGCCCCCTCACCGCACCCGAGCTGGAACCCGGCGGCCCCCGGCACCGCCACTTGGCACGCCGAACTGTTCCGCGCGCGCAGTCATGCACCGGGCGAATGGATATTGAGTGATGACACTGGAACCCTGCGCCTCCACCCTAACCGCGAACTCGCCCCAGGTATCGGCGCCATCCCGCCGGATCTTGTCCATCTGGCTCGCCCGACTGTCGGTCGATCGCTGGCGGCGCGCGCTCGCGCCTGAAGCGGGCGCTGTCGCAGATAGCACGCCGACCGCGCTGATCGCCGAGACTGCGCACGGTCCGCGCATCACTGCCGCCAATCACGCGGGGCTCGCCGCCGGGGCGCGCACGGGGATGTTGCTGGCCGACGCGCGCGCGCTGTGCCCGCAGCTGGTCGCCGTCCAAGCCGATCCGGCGGGCGATCTAGCGGCGCTGGAGAAGCTCAGCCTGTGGGCGCAGCGCTGGGGGCCGTGGAGCGCGCTCGATCCGCCCGATGGCCTGTTGGTCGATGTGACCGGCGCGGCGCACTTGTGGGGCGGAGAGGAGCGGCTGCTGGCCGATGTCGCCGCCGCTTTTGCCGCGCGCGGCTTTACCGCCCGCGCCGCGCTCGCGCCAACCGCCGGGGCGGCCTGGGCGCTGGCACACTTTGGCGCACATTATGGCCCGACGGGCGCGATCCTTGCTGCCGGCGGCGATCCGCTGCGCCAGCTTGGCGATCTGCCGGTGGCCGCGCTCCGGCTCGATGACGACGTGCTCACTGTGCTGCGGCGGCTTGGGATCAAGCGGCTCGGCGAGCTTGCCGGGGTCAGCGGCGCGGCGGACGATCCGGCGCGCGAGGCGGCCGCGCGCGATGCCTTGCGCCGCCGGTTTCGCAATCACCGCG
>JBBQWH010000065.1:0-14110 GCA_038210785.1 Sphingomonadales bacterium
CTTGCCGCCGCTGCGCAGCTTGGCCTGCGCGGCGTAGATCGCCGGGGTCGAGACCGCCGCATGGCCACCGTCCGAAAATTTGGGCGCGAGCGCAGCGAGGCCCTTTTGCGCGGGCCAATAGCCATTGGCAACCACGATCACGGCATCCGGCAACTTCACCACTTTCTCAACGCCCTTAACCGCCAGCGCGGGGGCTTCATCGACCGACAGCAATGTGCCGCCGCGCACAGGCGCAGCCGCAATGGTCGCGACCCGCATTTCGGGCAGGGTGAAATCGATCCCATAGACCGCGCTGCCATCGACCTTCCCCGGAATGTCACGGCGCGGCACGCGCTTGCCGATCAGCTTCCACTGGTCGCGGGTCTTGAGCACTGGATCGCTCGAGAGCGAGCGTTCCGCCGCCCCCGCCGCCAACTCGCCATAGCGCAGCGACTTGCCCGAAGCAGCGTGGATCACCTTGCTGTCGGCCGTGGTCAGCTCGCTTGCGGGCACGCCCAGCCGGTCAGCCGCTTCGGCGATCAGCGCCATTCGCACAGCCGCGCCGGTGCGGCGCATCGCCACCTCACCGGTAAAGCGCACCGCCGAGGAACCGCCGGTGATCATCAACGGCATCGAACGCGCCATGATGCCGAGAACCGCATCCGGGATCAGCCCTGCGGCAAACTCGCCCGTCATCGAAGGCAGAAAGCCCTTGGCGAGCGCGGCGTTGGCAAAGGCGAGGTCGGCCGGGGCCTGCTCGATCTTGACCTTGTCCCAGTTCGCATCGAGTTCGTCTGCCAGCATCTGGCCGAGCGCGGTGTGCGACCCCTGGCCGAAGTCGATATGCGGCGAGAAGACCGTGACAGTGTCGTCCTCAGCGATGGTCATCACGCTGCCAAAGGCGGGCCTGCCCTCGCCCCCGATCAGCGCGTTACCGCGCGCCTTGGCGCTGCTGTCGGTCCACCACACACCGAAGATGCCGCCGCCCACCATCAGCGCGGAGCCAGCAAGGAAGATGCGACGCTTAATACCCTTGCGCTTGGGCTTTGCGGCCGGAGCATCGGCTTCGGGGTAATCGAGTTCGGGATTGGGATTGTCGGCCATTATGCCTCTCCCTGCTGGGCAGCAGCGCCGGTCGCTGCGAGGATCGCGGTGCGGATGCGCGGATAGGTGCCGCAGCGGCAGATGTTGGTCATCGCCTCGTCGATCTGCGCGTCGGACGGCGACCCAGTGGCCTCGATCAGCGCGACCGCCGCCATGATCTGGCCCGATTGGCAGTACCCGCATTGCGGCACCTGCGCATCGATCCACGCCTGCTGCACCCGGTGGAGCGTGCCGTCGGCGCCCTTGATCCCCTCAATCGTGGTCACTGCCTTGCCCGCGATTGCGCTGACCGGCACGCTGCACGAGCGTGTCACCGTACCATCGACATGCACCGAACACGCCCCGCACGCCGCAATCCCGCAGCCGAACTTGGTGCCGGTCATGCCCAGATCGTCACGCAGCACCCAAAGCAGCGGCGTGTCAGCCTCAGCCTCCACGCTCACCGGCTTGCCATTGACCGAAAAAACGATTGCCACAAAAGGCTCCCCCGCTGGCTGAACTTAAGTCCTACATAGCAACCTGCTCGCCTGCCGCCTAATGGAAAGACAATGCGGGGCCTGCCAAGCCTGCTGTGCGCGCCAACGCCGAGTGGTCGGATGCCCAATTGACCCGGCTAAGCGCAGTGCAGCGCGGTGCGGTGCGGTGCGGTGCGGTGCAGGCTTGCTGCTCGCAGGCGCGCTGCGTAAGCAAAAGGTGCAAGAGAGGAACCTCACATGGCTCATTCCACCCCCGCCCTACCTCGCATGCGTTCATGGCTGTTTGCGCCGGGTGATAGCGAGAAGAAGATGGGCAAGGCAGCGGCGAGCAAGGCGGACATTGCGCTGTTCGATCTGGAAGATTCGGTCTCACCCGAAAACAAGGCCGCCGCCCGCATGATGGTGGCCGAAGCGATTGCCGCATCTGCGGGCCGCGCGCGGCTGTGGGTACGGATCAATCCGGTACGCACCGCCGATTGCATTGCCGATCTCGCCGCGATCATCCCCGCGCGGCCCGGCGGGGTGTTCCTGCCCAAGGCCGAAGGCGCGGGCGATATCACCCAGCTGCACCACTATCTCACCGCGCTTGAGGCCGCCAACGGCATCCCGCAAGGCCGCACCCTGATCGCCGCGCTGGTAACCGAGACGGCGGCGGCGATGTTCCGCACCGGCGAATATGCGGGGGACTATCCCGGCAAGGCGCGGCTGGCCGCGATGAGCTGGGGGGCGGAGGATTTGTCCTCGGCATTGGGCGCGAGCGCACAGCGCGGGGCGGACGGTGAATATGCCCACACCTACGAGTTGGCGCGCAGCCTGTGCCTGATCGGCGCTTCGGCAGCAGGCGTGGCGGCGATCGAGACGGTGCGACCCGAGTTCCGCGACTTGGAGGCGCTGGAGAAGCGCGCGCGCGGTGTGCGCGCGGCGGGCTTTCGCGGAATGCTGGCGATCCACCCGGCGCAGGTCGATCCGATCAACGCCGCCTTCACCCCGAGCGCCGAGGAACTCGCCCACGCCCGAGCGGTGGTGCAGGCCTTCGCGGATCACCCCGGCGCGGGCGTGGTGGCGCTAGACGGCGCGATGCTCGACCGCCCGCATCTCGCGCTGGCGCAGCGGCTGCTGGCCGAAGCGGGCGAGAAATAGGTTAAATCATTTTCCTACACTAACCTATTTGGTCATTTTTGTGCGACTCACACCAAGGAGCGCAGCAAATGGCCATTCTCGACGTGCTGATCGGCCCGATCGCCGCGATCATCGACAAGATCATCCCGGACAAGGAAGCGCAAGCCAAAGCCAAACTCGAACTGATCGCGCTCGAAGGCACGCAGGAAATGCGCATGATCGAGGCGCAATTGCAGGCGATCGTTGCCGAGGCCAATTCCAAGGACCCCTGGACCAGCCGCGCGCGCCCAAGCTTCCTCTATGTGATGTACATCCTGCTGCTGACCGCGCTGCCGATGGGCGTGCTGAGCGCCTTTCACCCGGCAGCAGCGAAGGACATCGCGACGGGGATGAACAACTACCTCAATGGCCTGCCCGAGCCGCTCTACGCGCTGTTTGGCACCGGTTATCTGGGCTACACCGCCGCGCGTCAGTGGGGCAAGGTCAAGGGCGTGGATCGGTAGTGCTTTTCGCATGGGCGCTCGGGCGCTATCCAGCCCCTATGACCAACCTCGTCTACGTCCTCAACGGCCCCAATCTCAATCTCCTCGGCACGCGCGAGCCGGAGATTTATGGCACCACCACGCTCGATGATATCGCCGGCATGCTCGAAGACCGCGCCCGCGAACTCGGGCTGGAAATCGACATGCGCCAGACCAATCACGAAGGCATGCTGGTCGATTGGTTGCATGAAGCGCAGGCCGAAGACGCGCGGGCGGTGTTGCTCAATGCGGCGGCCTATACGCACACTTCGATCGCGCTGCTGGACGCGATCAAGGCGATCCGCACGCCGGTGATCGAAGTACACCTGTCCGATCCCAAGACCCGCGAGCCGTTCCGCCACCTCTCCTATGTCGGCATGGCCGCGGCGCTGACTGTCGAGGGGCACGGCGCGGATTCCTACTGCATCGCGCTCGAAGCCGTCGCCTCGGGCCGGGTTTGATTGGTCACCGGACTTTCACATTTTGCATCCTTGCCACTTGCCAGCCGCAATTCGCGTGAATAGGTCGCACGGCTAACGGGCGTACCACACAACAAGGGGCTTTCATGTCGAACGACGACGGACACGGCAAGGACAGTGATGACAAGAAGGCGGGGCGCAAGTCCGGCATGAACATCGATACCGCACTGGTGCGCGAGCTTGCCGAACTGCTCAACGAAACCGGCCTCACTGAAATCGAGGTAGAGGATGACGACCGCAAGATCCGCGTCTCGCGCGCGAGCGTGAGCATTGCCGCGCCCGTGATGGCCGCAGCCCCTGTGCCGGCCGCGGCTGCCCCGGCTCCGGCCGCCGCCACGCCTGCGCCGAGCGAGCCTGCCGCCCCCGCCGGGCCAGACCTGAGCAAAGCGGTCAGATCGCCGATGGTCGGCACCTGCTATCTCACCCCCGAACCCGACGCTGCGCCGTTCATCGCGGTTGGCAAGCCGGTCAAGGAAGGCGACACCCTGCTGATCGTCGAGGCAATGAAGGTGATGAACCCGATCACCGCGCCGCGATCGGGCACGGTCACGGCGATCCTGATCGACAACGCCCAGCCGGTCGAGTTTGACCAGCCGCTGGTGGTGATCTCCTAAGCCGATGGCCATCAAACGCATCCTGATCGCCAATCGCGGCGAGATCGCCTTGCGCATCCACCGCGCGGCGCATGAAATGGGGATCGAGACGGTCGCGGTGCACTCCACCGCCGATGCCGACGCGATGCATGTGCGCCTCGCGGATCACGCGGTCTGCATCGGCCCGCCGCCCGCGTCGGAGAGCTATCTCAATATCGCCAACATCATCTCGGCCGCGGAAATCGCACAGTGCGATGCGATCCACCCGGGCTATGGCTTTCTGTCGGAGAACGCCAAATTCGCCGATATCGTCGAAGCGCATGACATCATCTGGATCGGCCCCAAGCCCGAGCATATCCGCACCATGGGCGACAAGGTCGAAGCCAAGCGGACGGCGGGCAAGCTCGGCCTGCCGCTGGTTCCGGGATCGGACGGCGCGGTGTCCGATTTCGACGAAGCGCGCCGAATCGCCAAGGAGATCGGCTACCCCGTAATCATCAAGGCCGCGAGCGGCGGCGGCGGGCGCGGGATGAAGGTGTGCGAGGCCCAGGACAAGCTCGAAACCTTGATGCAGCAGGCCGGCTCCGAGGCCAAGGCCGCCTTCGGTGACGCCACCGTCTACATCGAGAAGTACCTCGGCAACCCGCGCCACATCGAATTCCAGGTGTTCGGCGACGGCAATGGCAATGCGATCCATCTGGGTGAGCGCGATTGCTCGCTCCAGCGCCGCCACCAGAAGGTGCTCGAGGAAGCGCCATCGCCGGTGATCACACCCGATGAACGCAACCGGATGGGCGAAGTCTGCGCGCAGGCGATGCGCGACATGGCCTATCGCGGCGCAGGCACGATCGAGTTCCTGTGGGAAGGCGGCGAGTTCTACTTTATCGAGATGAACACCCGCCTCCAGGTCGAACATCCCGTCACCGAAGCGATCACCGGGGTCGATCTGGTGCGCGAACAGATCCGCGTTGCCGAGTGCAAGCCGCTTTCGGTGACCCAGGATGAGCTCGAATTTACCGGTCATGCGATCGAATGCCGGATCAATGCCGAAGACCCGTTCAATTTCGCGCCCTCGCCCGGCCTCGTCACCTATTACCACCCGGCTGGCGGCATGCATGTGCGGGTCGATAGCGGGCTTTATGCCGGGTATCGTATCCCCCCGTATTACGACAGCATGATCGCCAAAGTGATCGTCTACGGCCGCAACCGCGAAGATTGCATCATGCGGCTGCGCCGCGCGCTCGATGAAATGGTGGTCGAGGGGGTGAATACCAACATCAAGTTGCATCAGGAATTGCTGCGGCAAGATGATGTGCTGAACGGCGACTATTCGATCAAGTGGCTTGAAAAGTGGCTCGAAGACCGCGCGGGTTGACGCCGCCCGCCGTTTACCAAAGTGGCTTTCCTGCGCGACATTGCCTAGTACGATTGCTAGGGCGCGCAGCCGTGGGGGGAACCGGTTGCCGGTCTGAGGGCTTGATACGGCGGGGGAAGCGTGTCCCTGCGCCGTTCGTCCGAACTTTTGCACGCCGGTGCTGTGCCGTGGAGGTTGAATGAACCGCAAGACCCAGATCGTTGTCGTCGGCGGAGGTGCGGGCGGGCTGGAACTGGTGCGGCGGCTCGGCGCGAAATACGGGCGCGAGCAGCACGATATCATTCTCGTCGATAAGAACCTCAGCCACATCTGGAAGCCGCTGCTGCACGAGGTCGCGGCTGGATCGCTCGACGCCAATCTCGACGAGGTCGGTTATCGCGGGCACTGCTACCGCTGGGGCTACCGCTTCTTCCAAGGCAGCCTCGACGGGATCGATCGCGCGGCCAAGACCATCAGCCTCGCCCCGGTAAAGGACGAGGATGGCAGCGAGCTGATCGCAGGCCATACCATCCGCTACGATATCCTCGCGATTGCGCTCGGCTCGGTGTCGAATGATTTCGGCGTGCCGGGGGTCAAGGAGCACTGCCTCTATCTCGACAGCCGCCTGCAGGCTGACAGGTTCCGCACCCGGTTGCTTGACCAATGCCTGCGGGTAAGCCGGGCGATGATGAATGATCCGGGCGCAAACGAACAGGTGCGCATCGCGATTGTTGGAGGGGGGGCGACAGGGGTGGAACTGGCCGCCGAACTCTACAACGCCGCTGGCGGATTGCGGCATTACGGGCTCGAGGTGTTTGATGAAAGCCGGCTCCATGTCACACTGCTTGAGGCTGGGCCGCGCATTTTGCCGGCGCTACCCGAAAAGCTGGCCGATGCGGCGAAGCACGAGCTCGAGCAATTGGGGGTCGAAGTTCGCCCGGCGACACAGGTCATCCAGGCCAATCCGCGCCAGCTGGTGACTGAGTGCGGCGATGTGATCGAGGCTGATCTGATGGTCTGGGCAGCCGGCGTCAAAGGCGCGGAGTTTCTTGCAGGACTCGGGCTGGAAACCAACCCGCGCAACCAGATCATGGTCACTGACACCCTGCAAACCACGGCCGATCCGAATATCTTCGCGCTGGGCGATTGCGCGTCCTACACCCCGCCGGGGGAAGACCGCCCCGTTCCCCCGCGCGCGCAGGCCGCGCACCAGATGGCGGCGGTGGTGTTCAGCAATATCTGCCGGATGCAGAAGGCCGTCCCGCTCAAGCATTTCACCTACCGCGACAATGGTTCGCTGGTCTCGCTCAGCCGGTTTTCGGCCGTGGGCAGCCTGATGGGCAACCTGATCGGCGGGAGCATGGCGATCGAGGGGCGGCTGGCGCGCCTCATCTACACCTCGCTCTACAGCATGCACCTGATCGGCATCCACGGCTGGGTGAAGGCGACGTTCTTGATGGCTGTGGGCCGGGTCAACCGCATCGTGCGGCCGCGGCTCAAGCTGCATTGAACCTTAATCGGGACTGAGGCCCTGCGCCATCGCTGCCGCGATCACCTCGGCACCGGTCAGCATCGGGCTTTCCTGCGCGAGATCATACCAATCTGGCTTTTCATCGACGAAAATCTGCTGCTCGATCCCGAAGCCCTTCGGCAGGTCGAACAATCCGGCAAGGAAGCTGCGCGCGTCGGTGGGTAGAAAGCGGTACCATAGGTTGCTGCCGCAGGTCCCGCAGAACGCGCGCTCGGCCCATGGGCTGGAACGGTAGATGGTGATCGCGTCTTCGCCTTTGATCTCCGCCGCCTCGCCCTTGACGCCCGCGTAGAATGCCCAGCTCCAGCGTTGGCACATCGCGCAATGGCAGACATCGACCTCGGCATGCATCGCGGTCACGGTGATCGTCACGGCGCCGCACAGGCAGTGCCCGGTCACCGGATCGGCAAGCGCTTCCGGGCCTTCGTTTGCGTGATCTCCCATAGCACTCTCCTATGATTGGCCCTTAGCTGGGGTTGATTTTGGCTTCGGCCAACTTGATGCACAGCTCGGCCCGCGCGGCGATCGCATCCGGAGTGTCCTGCGCAATCAGCGCCACTCGCCGTTGGTTGAGAAGCGCATATTGTTCGCCTTTGCCCGAGCGGATCGCGTAAGCATTGTGGTGCCAGCCCAAGGCCAAAAGCGCTTGCGATTGCCATCGTTGATCCTCGGGGATCGTCCCTTCGGCAATGAGGTAGGAGTAAGCGCTGATCTCGACCGCGCAGGCAAGGTGCTCTTCGCCCGACATGGCGTCGAAGGGCTTTGCATTGCCTTGCCCGGAGCCTGCAAAGTCCGAACATCCAGCCATATCCGCTCCCACAAAAAGCAAACCGATTGCGCAACGCGACCGGACTCTCACAGCGGGACGCCGGGTTCCTGCTTGGCGGTGCGGATCGTCAGTGAGGTTTTGACGCTTTCCACATTCGGCGCGGGCGTCAGCTTGCCGGTCAGGAACTCCTGGAAGCTCTGCAAGTCCTTGCTCACGATCTTGAGGATGAAATCAATCTCGCCATTGAGCATGTGGCATTCGCGCACTTCGGGCAACGCGCGCATATGGTCTTCGAATTCGCGCAAGGAGCTTTCGGCCTGGCTCTTGAGGCTGACCATCGCGAACACTGTGATCGCAAAGCCGAGCTTCGAGGGATCGAGATCGGCGTGATAGCCGCGGATCACTCCGTCTTCCTCTAGCCCGCGCACCCGCCGCAGACACGGCGGCGCGGTCAGCCCGACCCGCTGCGCGAGTTCGACATTGGTCACCCGCCCTTCCGCCTGCAGTTCCGCCAGCAGACGGCGATCAATTTCGTCGAGATTTGCCACTAGGCTATAGCCCCCCCTGCACTGCGCCGTTCACCAGGCGGCAACGCCGCGCGTATTATCATCCGAAAGAAACAAGACGCGCGCCGGATGGCCCGCTATGCTAATATTATTAGGTCTGGCAGCAATTGTCCCGCTTTGCAACGCGCCTTTCGCGTCAGACTGTGGCAATTGCTCCATCCTGATAAGACGAACAGAGTGGAGCGGAGTATTGATGCCTCGCGCCAATAGCTGCGATAACGATTCGGTGCCGCGCGCACCCATGGGAGATCCTGTTGTTTTTCGATGACCGCCTTGCCACCGTGCTGCGCCTGCGCGCCACCGGCGAGGCAGGCCTGCGAACGCAGTACCGGCAATTGCTGGATCTCTTGGGCAAAGACCACGTGCGCCCGCGGGCCGGCGCCGATCAAAGCCTGCTCGCCGCCGCGTGGTTGCGGATGGATGCGCTGGCCGAGGCGATCCCCGCCGCGGACCGGGCGCGAATGATCCGCGAACCCGGCTGGCGGTTCCGCAGCCCCGATCTCGCGTCGCATCTTGCAGATCACGAGCCCGAGGTCGCCGCCGCCGCGCTTACCCGGGCGGACCTTACCTCTGACGACTGGACCGCGCTTATCCCGCGCCTGCCGGTGCGCGCGCGCGGATTTCTGCGCCTGCGCCGCGATCTGCCGGTCGATGCCGACGCGCTGCTGACGCGCCTGGGTGTGCATGATCGCGGCCTCCCCGCACCCCCGCCCGCTGTTGTCGAAGCGCCTGCACCCCAACCTGCTCTGCTCCAGCCTGCTCCAGCCGACTCTGCGCCGGCCGACGCACCGATCCGGCTGCGGATCGCCGCAATCGGAGCGGCGGCCCCGGCCGCGCCGCGCGACCGCGAGGAGACCGGCCGCACCGAAATCTCCGCGCTGGTCGAACGCATCGCCCAGTTCCGGCGGACACGCGGCGAGAGTCCGCTCGATCTCGAACGCTCGCCGCGACTCCCGCTTGGCGAATTGCCCGAACGGCCTGAGCGCATCATCACCGCATTCGGCTTTACTGCCGACACCGCCGGGCGGATCGCTTGGGCGGGAAGCGAGGTCGCCCCGATGGTGATCGGCACCCGGCTGTTTGCCCCGTACGTTGGCGGTGACCAGCCTGCGGGCGGCTCCAGCCTCGCGCGCGCCTTTGCCCGCCGCCAGCCGGTCACGCGCGGCGAGATCAGTCTTCAGGGCGCCCCGATGATTGCCGGCGACTGGATCGTGGATGCCGAGCCGCGCTTTAGCGAGGAAGGGCATTTCAGCGGCTATTTCGGACGCTTCCGGCGGGTTCCCGATAGGGCCACCATGCCAACCGGCGCCGAGGCGCGCGAGGCCGACCGGATCCGCCAGCTGCTCCATGAACTGCGCACGCCGGTTACCGCAGTGCAGGGCTATGCCGAGGTGATCCAGCAGCAGCTGTTCGGCCCCGCCCCGCACGAATACCGCGCGCTTGCCGCCGCGATAGCCGCCGATGCCGCGCGGATCCTCGCCGGATTCGAGGAGCTTGACCGGCTCGCCCGGCTAGAGGCAGGCGCAATCGCGGTCGAGCAGGGAGAGAGCGATCTGGCCGCGCTTGTGCGTCGCACCGCCGCGCAGCTTGCCCCGGTGCTCGCTCCGCAAGGTTCCGGCCTCACGCTCGCTTTTACCGAAACCACTGCGATGCTGATCGCGCATGATCCTGATGATGCCGAGGCGCTGGTGTGGCGGCTGCTGGCGAGCCTTGCGGCCGCCTGTGCGGCAGGCGAGCGGATCGCGGTGCAGCTCGATCCACTGATTGGCCCGACCGGCGCGGTGGCGCGGTTAGTGTGCGCGTTGCCGGCGCGGCTGGCGGCGGAGGACAATCTGTTTGCGTCCACCACCCGCGCCGCTGAAAGCACCATCAACGCCGGCCTGTTCGGTGCCGGTTTTGCCCTGCGCCTCGTCCGGGCGGAAGCGCGCGCGGCGGGCGGCGACCTTAGGCGCGACGGCGCCATGTTAGCGCTCACGCTCCCGCTCTTGACCGAAAGTCCCAGCCTCCCTAGCCCGGCAGGCGCACGCGCGGGCGCTACCGGGGCGTAGCTTGGCGCAAGGAGCCGCGCGGGGCACGGGATCGGGGGCGATGGCGACAGGATCAATGCTCGATGTGCCGCCCGCCGGGCGCACTGCTGCCTTCGCGCCCGGCTTTGGCCAGCGCGTGCTGCTGACGGTCGACACCGAGGAGGAGTTCGACTGGAAGGGCCCGTTCCGGCGCGAGGGACATAGCCTCAGCCATATCGCCGCGATCCCGCGCTTCCAGCGCTTCTGCGAGGAATTGGGCGCACATCCGGTTTATCTGGTCGATTGGCCGATCGTGACCGACACAGCGGCGGTCGAAATCATCGGCGATGCAGTGCGCCGCGGCACGGCCGAGGTCGGCGTGCAGCTCCATCCGTGGGTCAACCCGCCGTTCACGGAGGAGGTGTGCGAACGCAACTCCTTTGCCGGCAATCTCCCGCGCGATCTGGAAGCGGCCAAGTTCGGCGCCTTGCGCGATGCAATCGAGACGGCTTTCGGCGCTGCGCCGCTGATCTACCGCGCCGGGCGTTACGGGCTTGGCCCGAACACCGCCGATCTGCTCAAGGCCTCCGGGATCCGGATCGACACCTCGGTTCGGCCGCTGTTTGATTACACCCAAAACGGCGGCCCCGATTACAGCAACCACCCGCTCGTCCCCTACTGGGTCGATCCTGAACGCAGTCTGCTCGAGCTGCCATTGACCAGCGCCTATTGGGGGCCGCTGCGCCGATTGGGGCCAATCATCCACCGGGTGCAACGCCATGTTCCGACGTTCTTTTCGGGTTTTTCCCGGTTGCGCCTGCTGGAACGCATCGCACTGACGCCGGAAGGCGTCTCGGTCGACGAGGCGCGGCGCGGGATCAATAGGGCGCTGGCGAGCGGGTTGCCGCTGCTGGTGCTGTCATTCCACAGCCCGACGCTTGCCCCCGGGCATACGTCCTATGCCCGCGATGAAGCTGGGGTCGAAGCCCTGTATGAGTGGTTTTCCAAAATCTATGCCGAACTCGGCCGGCGCGGGGTTCGCAGCACCACCGTCGCCGAGATCATCGATGCAACCGGTGGATAAGCCAGAGGCCAAAGCCGGTTTACCCGCTTGTCTCGCTGTCGTCTGCGCAGTAGGGGCGGTGAACGTCTTGGTGTTCCGGTCCCTTGTTCCACGGGCCTGTAGCTCAGCGGTTAGAGCTGGCCGCTCATAACGGCTAGGTCGCGGGTTCGAATCCTGCCGGGCCCACCGGAGCAGAGGCGAGACGGTCAGGCCGGGGCGGTCACGCATGTGGCGAGTGTCGGGGAGTAGCGCAGCCTGGTAGCGCATCTGCTTTGGGAGCAGAGGGTCGCAGGTTCGAATCCTGTCTCCCCGACCATTTTTGCGGCCGATCCGCTGTTTTACCCAGCCGCGTTGGTCTGCTCGAGGACCCAATCTGGGATCGCTTCCTGCCTCAGGTCGGCCAGATCGAGTGCCTGCGCGCGCACGGCATCATAACGATCGCGCGGGGCATAATCGGCGGGACGCTGAACGAACACCCGGCCCTTGGCCTCGGCCAGGATCGCAAGCCCGCGCACGCCATCGGTGCCGCTGCCGGTCAGCAGCCCGCCGAGCGCAGGCAATCCGCTGCGCGCGAGTGAGCCGAACAACAAGTCGGCAGACGGGCGGCAACCATTGATCGGATCGCGCTCGACCAGCCGCAGGCGCGGCGGCTCGCCCGGCTCGATGATCACGTGGCGGTTCGGATCATGTGCGAGCCACACCTTGCCCACTTCCAGCGACACCCCATCGATGGCATCGCCCAGTTGGCACGGCAGCGAAGCGCGCATCGCCCGCATCGCGTTCTCGACTGCGGCGTGATCGGCATCGAACAGCACGATCGTCGGCGGACAGGCTGCGTCATAAGCGGCGAGCACCTGGCGCGCTGTCTCGATCCCTGCCGCCCCGCAGGCGAGCGCGACGATCCGCCCGTCGCTGCGATAGCGCGATCCGCCCTCGGCTTCTTCTGCGCCTGCACCGCCGGGCTGCAATTCGCCAGCGGCCGCCTTGATCACGATGTCGCCAAGCTGGCGGACGGTGGCATCGAACTCTTCGCGCGAGGTGTGGAGCGGTTTGGGGAAGCAGTGCACCGCGCCCAGCTCCAGCGCGCGCCGCGCGGTGCCGGTCCCGGCCTGGGTGATGCTCGACAGCATGATCACCGGCATCGGCCGGTTCGCCATCACCTCTTCCAGAAACTCCATCCCGCTCATTCCGGGCATTTCCACATCGAGGGTCAGCACATCGGGCTTCAGCTTGTCGATCTGGTCGCGCGCATCATCGGCGTTCTTGGCCGTGCCGCACACGGTCACGCCCTTGGCATTGTCGAGAATGTCGCAGAACAGCGCGCGCATTGCGGCGGAATCGTCGACTACCATCACCCTTACATTGGCCATGTTTCGCTCAGCCTTTCGATTGTGACCCTGATCTGGCCCTTGGTCAGCCCGGCGGCACACGCGAGCGCGCCGTGTGACGGAGCAATAATCGGTCAGCCACGAACAAATTCGCGCCGCGGCGCTAGGGGCTTGCGCATAGGCGGACAGAAAGCGGCGCTTATGCCCAGCGCGGGTAGATGACAGCCTGCAACATGCCCGCATCAGCGCTTCGCCCCGGGCTCAACCAGAGTAATGCAGGATGACGATCGAGAAGATTTCGCGGCTTGGTGCACTGGCGCTTTGCGGGTTGATGGCGGTCATGATTGTGCTGGTCGGGATCGGCGTCAATCAAACCCGGATCGGTGGCCCGCTCGACACGTCAGAGCAGCTCCTCAACGACTTAAGGGCTGATATCCTCCCCCCGCCGATGTTCCTGGTCGAGCCTTTCGCCAATGCGAGCATCATGGTGCTCCACCGCAATGCTTATGACATTAACGACGAACGGCTGACCAAGTTGGAACAGGAATACGCGGCTGGCGAGCGCCGCTGGGCACAAAGCGCGCTTTCCGACCAATTCAAAGCCGAAATCGCCGATGGCGTCCGCACGCACGGAAAGGCGTTCTGGGAAGAGATCAACCTGCGCTTGAAACCCGCCGCCAAGCGCTGGGACGAGGCGGCAATGCTCGCATCACATCGCCGACTGTTGACAATCTATCGCGCACACCGTGAAGCCATCGAAAAACTGGTGACGCGAAGCGAGGCTTTTTCCGCCACGGTCAAGGATCACAATACCAGCACCGCCATCATGGTGCTGGTGGGATCGGGCCTCGCCCTGATGATTATGATTTGTGCGCTGCTCTATTCGTTTGTTTGGATGCGGCGCAAAGTACTTTGGCCGTTCGCCGCCACCGGGGACACGATGCGCGACATGGCTGCGGGCGACTTTGATGCTGGCATAACCAGCGTCCACCGCGAGGACGAGATCGGCACGATGACCCGCGCGATCGAGACCTTCCGCGCTGCGCTCAAGGCAGACAAAGCACGCACGGAGGCGCAGACGGAGGTGGTCGAAACGCTCTCGGGCGCGCTTCGGCACCTTGCTGAGGGCGATCTCACGCATCGGATCTCGCAGATGCCGCCGGGCGAGCATGAGCGGTTGCAGGACGCCTTCAACGCGTCGGTCGGCAAGCTCGAGACGATG
>JBBQWH010000066.1:0-14100 GCA_038210785.1 Sphingomonadales bacterium
TCGCCCTTGTCGATCCCGCCTTGCGGCATTTGCCAGAACCCGTGCGCCGATGCGTCAATGCGCTCGCCGACGAACACGAGGCCGTCGGCGTTGACCAGCATGAAGCCGGCGCAGCGGCGATAGGGGAGGCCCTCGGGTTTCATGCCGGGTTGCCTAGCATGAACTGCATTGCGGCGATGATACGTTCGAGGTCGTTCTGCGTGCTCGGCACCGCGCCGCGCAGGTTGGTGAAGCTGTGAGTCACCCCGCGCATTTCAAGGAACAGGCAGTCGCGCCCGGCATCGACCAGCGCCGTGGCATAGGCGCGGCCCGAATCGCGGATCGGATCGAGGCTGGCTGTGACGACAATGGTGGGCGGGGCGGAGGCGTGATCGCCAATGATCGGGAAGCCGCGCGGGTCGGCGCGATCAGCGCCATAAGCCGCATCGAAGAACGCCATCGAGTCGCCGGTGAGCAGGAACCCTTCCGCGAACGCTGCCATGCTGGCCGAGCCATCGGCGTCGGCGACCAGTGGGAAGATCGGCACTTGCAGCACCACCGGAACGGCGGCGGGGGTCGCGCCCAGCAATTGCCCGACCACCACGGCGGCGTTGCCCCCGGCGCTGTCGCCGATGGTGATGAGGCCGGTCGCCGTGCGGTCCAGCTCTGCCGGGTTGCTCGCGACCCACCGCGTTGCCGCTTCGCAATCGAGGATCGCGGCGGGGAAGGGCGCTTCGGGCGCGCAGGCGTAGTGGACGGCGACCAGCGGCAGGTCGATCAGCGCAGCGATCTCGGTGCACAGCGCGTGGTGGGTGTCGAGATCGCCGATCACAAACCCGCCGCCGTGGTAGAACATCATCACTGGGCCAGCTTCGCGGGTCTCACGCGCGTCGTAGAGGCGCAGCGGAATGTCGCCTGCCGGGCCGGGACAGGTGAGATCGCGGATCACCGGCAGGGCGCGAGCAGGGCGGTCGGCGATGCCGTGCATGACGATGTAGGACTGGCGAGCTTCTTC
Organism: Sphingomonadales bacterium; assembly: GCA_038210785.1. GTDB lineage: Bacteria > Pseudomonadota > Alphaproteobacteria > Sphingomonadales > Sphingomonadaceae > Erythrobacter. The sequence goes on from JBBQWH010000066.1 coordinate 995, forward strand.
AAGTGTCATGTCGGCCAGCTTTGGCCCATTGGCCGCCGCGATCATGTCGAGGAAGCCCTTCATGTCGGGACGGATGTAGGGGGCGTCGGTCATGGCGTGTCTCTCCCGGGACTATTTGGCGCTGCGATAGGCGAGGGACGCGCGGATTTCCAAGGTCATTCGCGGTTTCTTTACGCAACGCGCCGCGCTAGCCAACAAAGTCATGGACAATCTGACACACAGCCTTGTCGGCGCGGTGCTGGGGCAGGCGGGACTGAAGCGCACCACCGGCCTCGCGATGCCCGCGCTGGTCATCGGCGCGAACCTGCCCGATGTGGACGCGGCGTGCTTCTTCTGGCTCGAGGGGCTCGAGCACCTCGCCTTCCGCCGCGGCATTACCCACGGCCCGCCCGCGCTGGTGCTGTTGCCTTTGATCTTGGCGGGGATGCTATGGGGCTTCGACCGCTGGCAGACAAAGCGCGGCACCCGGCCGGAGGCGCGGCTGCCGGTAAGCTTCGGCTGGCTGTTCGTGCTCGCCTTCATCGGCTGCCTGACGCACCCGGCGATGGACTGGCTCAACGTCTACGGCATCCGGCTGCTCGAGCCGTTCTCCTCGCAATGGTTCTATGGCGATACGCTGTTCATCATTGACGTGTGGCTGTGGGCTATGCTGATCGCGAGCGTGTGGTGGTCGCGGCGGCGGGAGAAATCGGGGGCGGATTGGATGCGGCCTGCGCGGGTGGGGATTGCGGTAGTGTTGGCGTACATCGGGGTGAATGGGATGATTTCGGCCCGTGCCTCTGAGCAAGCCAATCGGGTGGCTCAGACCACCTTCTTCCTTGAACATGGACACGCGGTCATCCCCAGTCCGGTTCCGCTCCAGTTCTGGAAGCGGGAGACGATCTACACCTCATTAATGATCCGAGGTGAGTTGGCTTCCGCAGCATGGACGATGGGAGATTGGTCCTTGCTCGGCGGATTGGCTGGCGTGGTCACAATTCCCGACCGCGCTTGTAACATGATCGGCCTTGAAGAAGAGCGCCGCACCAATTCCCAACTCGACGCCTTCCTGTTCTGGTCGCGCGCGCCGTTCCTGACCCGCGCGCCTGATGGCTCGGTGATCCTGCGCGATGCCCGTTTCACCGATCCGCGGGTTGGGGACCGCTTCTCGCTGGCGCTGCCGGATGTGAGGTGCGAACCTTTGCCTCCTTCGTCATCCTGAACTTGTTTCAGGATCCATTTCTCCCCACGAGCCTCCGCCCGATTTTGAATGATGGATGCTGGAAACGAAGTTCACCAAAGGTGAAACAAGTTCAGAATGACGGCGTTGGTGGGGAAACACGAATTCAGAGAACCAAATGACCCAAATCGTATGGCTCCGCCGCGACCTGCGCCTCGCTGATAATCCCGCGCTGTATCATGCCGCCCAAGCAGGGCCGGTGATGTGCGTCTATGTGCTCGACGACGCAGCGCCCAAGCACCACGCCTATGGCGGCGCATCGCGCTGGTGGCTGCATCATTCGCTCGAGAGCCTCGCCAAGAGCCTCGAAGCCAAGGGCAGCAAGCTATTCCTGCGGCGCGGCGATGCGGTGGAGGAGTTGGCGAAGCTGGCGGCGGAGGTCGGCGCGGCAACCATTCACGCCAACCATCACTATGAACCGTGGTGGCTGAATGCCGAGCGCAAGCTTGCCAAGGCCCTCGATCTGCAACTTCACCACGGCAACTACCTGATGGTGCCGGGCAGCATCACGTCGGGCAGCGGCGGGCAGTACAAGATTTACACCCCCTTCAGCCGAGCGGTGCGCGCTGCATTCCCGCCGCGCGATGAATTGCCAACGCCGGAGCATCTGGATGCGCCCGCAGGCTGGCCTGCGTCGGACGATTTAGCATCCTGGAACCTGCTCCCCACTAAACCCGACTGGTCGGGCGGTATCGCCGCCTTCTGGCAAGTCGGCGAGGACGCCGCGCACGCACGCCTCGCCGCATGGGAAGCGGATGTCGACGGTTACGACGACAAGCGCAATCTGCCGAGCGTCGACAAGGTTTCGCGCCTCTCGCCGCACCTGCATTTCGGCGAGATTTCGCCCATTCAGGTGTGGCATCGCTTCAAGGACCGTAAGTCCGAAGGCTGGCGCACCTACGAGAGCGAGCTGATCTGGCGCGATTACTCGCAGAACGCGATCCTGCAATTCCCCGCCTATGCAAGCCAGAACTACCGCGAAGACTTTGACCGCTTCCCGTGGCGCGACCCTGCGATTGACCCTGCCGCCGCGCGCGATCTCAAGGCGTGGCAGCAGGGCCGCACCGGCTACCCGATCGTCGATGCCGGGATGCGCCAGCTGTGGCACACCGGGTGGATGCACAACCGCGTGCGGATGATCACCGCGAGTTTCTTGATCAAACATCTGCTGATCGATTGGCGCGAGGGGGAAAAGTGGTTCTGGGATACGCTGTGCGATGCCGACTATGCGTCGAACGCCACCAATTGGCAGTGGACCGCAGGCACCGGGGTAGATTCCAACATGTTCAGCCGCATCATGGCCCCGCTGACCCAGTCGGAAAAGTTCGACGCGGCGCGCTATATCCGCACTTACGTGCCGGAACTGGCGCGGATGGAGGAGCCCTACATCCACGATCCTGAGGAGTTCAGTCGGCGGCCCGCAGGCTATCCGCGCAAGATCGTCCCCCACAAGGCCGCGCGCGAGCGGGCGTTGGCGGCGTTGAAAGCGATGAAGGACGGGTAAGGGGCTTGCCCGCCCGCGCCGCGCCCGCCTATGCTGCGGCCACAAAACACAGTGAGGGGCAGGGATGATGCGCGCAGCCAAACGGTTTGCAGGGGTGGTTTCGGGGATCGGACTAGCGGCGGTGCTCGGCGCTTGCACCGTCAGGGTTGGCAGCGAGACCGAAATTGCCACTACGCCTGCGCCAGTGATCGTGGGCGCACCGACGCCTACCGCTCGCCTCACCCAGCCGCCTGCGCGCGACCAGTCTGACTTGCAGGTGTTGTTCTGGAACGATGCCCAGCGCAGCGAGCGGTTTCGCGCTATGGAGCAGTGGTTTGCCGGGTACGAAATCCCTGCTGCATCAACCCCCCGCGCGCTGGCGAAGGGCGCACCGCTCAGCGCTGCGTTGCAGGGCGATCTCACCGCGCTGATGGCGCAAACCAACACCGCCGGGATCATGGTGCTGGTCGATGGCAAGGTGGCCTACGAAGCCTATGGCCTCGGCCTTGGCGCTGGCGACCGCTGGACCAGCTTTTCTGTCGCCAAAAGTTTCACCTCCACGCTGCTGGGCGCAGCGGTGAAGGATGGGCTGATCAGCCTTGATGATCCCGTCACCAAGCATATCCCCGGCCTTGCAGGCAGCGCCTATGAAGGCGTCACCGTGCGCCAGCTCGCCACCATGACCAGCGGGGTGAAGTGGGACGAAGATTACACCAACCCCAGTTCCGACGTTGCCCAGATGAACCGCTTCGTGGTCGAATATGGCCCCGAAGCCATCGTCGCGCAGATGAAGGCCTTGCCGCGTGAGGCTGCTCCGGGGTCCAAATGGGTTTACAAGACCGGTGAGACCAACCTGATCGGCGTGCTGGTTGAAAATGCGGTCGGCAAGCCGCTGGCCGAATATGCGCAAACCAAGATCGTCGAACCGGCGGGCTTTGCGGGCGGGTTGTTCTGGATGGTCGATCCGCGCGGCGGCAATATCGGCGGGTGCTGCCTGTCGATCACGCTGGCCGATTATGCCCGGATGGGCCTGTTCGCGCTCGAGGGCGGGACGGGCGCGGTGCCTGTGGGCTGGTTTGCCGAAGCCACCAAAGCGCAGGTCGCGTTCGGCCCGCGCGCGCCCGGTTACGGCTATGGCTACCAGTGGTGGACCTACCCCGGCGCAAGTTACGGCGCGCAGGGGATCTTCGGGCAGGGCATCACCCTGTTCCCCGACAAAGGCGTGGTGTTCGCCTATATCGGCAACTGGTCGCAGGCCAGTGACGGCAAGCAGCGTGCGCGCTTTTTCGAGCTGGGCCAGCGAATCGCGGCCGAAGCGCGGTAAACGCGCCTGGCCCGCGCGGCTCAGATCATCTGCCGGTAGACCCCGACATTGCTGTAACGCTGCAGGATGTTGTCGTGGACGATCGGGCTCAGCAATTCGACGAAGGCGCAGCCGACGATGCAATTGTCCCACCACACGACTTCGGCCTGGAGCGCTTCGAGCCCGGGCAGCGTCAGCCAGCACATCTGGCTGTCGTGCATCCGGTTGATCGAAGCGGCCGAAAAGCCGGAGATCGAAAGATCATGGACCACGCTTTGAAACGCGCGTCCGCCCGAGGCGCGCAGTGTCGCCGGGATCGTCAAGCGCGTGCGTGTGCCGCAGCGATCTTCCTGCGCTGCGATGCGATATGGATCTGTACTCAGGGGCATTGACTTATACCTTGTACCCGTAGCCTGCGGTCTCTCGGCGAACTGGTCCGATACCAGCAATGGCATCGGCTTCCTTAACAGACCGTAGAAGCGAAAGGTTAATGCCCGGCTAAGGAAATTTCTGTCAGTCGGTCCTGTCAGTCGATGCGTTCGCGGTGGAGGCTGCTGAATCCCTCCACTAGTAGCGCGACGAGCCGGTCGGCGACCACTTCGGGGGGCTTGACGGTGGCCGGGTCCTCGCCGGGATAGGCGCGGGCGCGCATTTCGGTGCGGGTCGCGCCGGGATCGATGATCGCGACACGCAATGGGCTCAATCGCTCGACCTCGGCGCTGTAGGTTTCGAGCAGGTTCTCGAACGCCGCCTTGGTCGCGCCGTAAGCGCCCCAATAGGGGCGGGGCGCGCTTGCGACGCTGCTGGTCAGCCCGATGATCCGGCCAGCATCAGCGCGCCGCAGCAGCGGGTCGAACCCGGCGATGAGAGCCTGCGTTGCGACCACGTTCGTGAGCAGCGCCTGGTTGAACGGCTTCACCTCGATCTGCGAGGCGGGGGTCAGCTCGGGCAGATAGGCTGCTGCCAGCACCATGATGTCGAGCGTGTTCCAGCGCCCGGCAATCGCCTGCGCGAGGCGCGGGATGGCGTCGGGTTCAGTCAGATCGACGGGCGCAATGGTCGAGGTTCCGCCGAACGCGTGTATCTCATCCTCGACCGCCTCCAGCGCTTTGACCTTGCGTGCGACGAGGATGACATGCGCGCCCGCTGCGGCCAGCGCTTTGGCGGTGGCTGCACCGATCCCGCGGCTCGCGCCGGTGACAAGCGCAGTGCGCCCTGCAAGCTTGGCTAGTTCGGTCATGATGTCTCAGGCTGCTTTCGGATCGGCAAAGGGGAGTTCAGCGGTTTTCTGCTCAGCCAGCGCAAGGTCGGTCAGGCTGGTGGGATACTCACCGGTGAAGCAAGCGTCGCAGAATTGCGGGTTGGCCGGATCGCGGCCCTCGCGTCCGACCGCGCGGTAAAGCCCGTCGATCGAGATGAAGGCGAGACTATCGGCCTTGATGAATTCGCGCATCGGTTCGAGGTCCATCTGCGCGGCGAGCAGCTTGGAGCGTTCGGGGGTGTCGACCCCGTAGAAGCAGGAATGCGCGGTGGGCGGGCTGGCGACGCGGAAGTGCACTTCGCTTGCGCCCGCCTCGCGCATCATCTCGACGATTTTCATGCTGGTGGTGCCGCGGACGATAGAATCGTCGATCAGCACGATCCGCTTGCCCGCCACCAGAGCGCGGTTGGCGTTGTGCTTGCGCTTGACGCCGGAATGGCGCGCGCCGTCCGAAGGCTGGATGAAGGTGCGTCCGACATAGTGCGAACGGATGATGCCAAGCTCGAACGGGAGGCCCGAGGCTTGCGCAAACCCGATCGCGGCGGGAACCCCGCTATCGGGCACCGGCACCACGATATCGGCATCGCACGGCGCCTCAAGCGCGAGCTGGATGCCGATCGCCTTCCTTGCCTCATACACCGAACGCCCCGCGAACACGGAATCGGGACGGCTGAAATAGACGTGTTCGAAGATACAGGGGCGCGGGCTGGGGCTGCCGAACGGGCGGACCGAGCGAATCGCGCCTTTGAAATCGACCATCACCAACTCGCCAGGATCGACTTCGCGGATAACCTCGGCGCCAACCACGTCGAAGGCGACCGTCTCGCTGGCGAACAGGATCGCGCCCCCGTTCTCTGGTCCCATCCGCCCCATAACCAGCGGGCGGATGCCGAGCGGATCGCGGCAAGCAATCATGCCTTCGGGTGTCATCACGATCAGCGCATAGGCACCCTCGACCAGCCGCAGCGCATCGACCAGCCGGTCGGCGATGGTGGGATAACGGCTGGTCGCGACCAAGTGGATGATTACCTCGGTGTCCGAGGTCGACTGGAAGATCGAGCCCTTGTTGACCAGTTCAGCACGCAGGCTCATCGCATTTGATATATTGCCATTATGCGCCACCGCAAATCCGCCGCTGGCGAGATCGGCGTAGAGCGGCTGGACGTTGCGCAAGCCTGCTCCGCCGGTGGTGGAATAGCGCACATGACCCGCCGCCATATGCCCCGGTAGCGCGGCGATGGCGTCAGGGGAGGAGAAGTTCTCGGCCACATGGCCAAGGCCGCGGCGGGCATAGAATTCCGTCCCGTCATAACTGACCATTCCGGCCGCTTCCTGCCCGCGATGCTGCAGCGCATGGAGGCCCAGCGCGGTGGTTGCGGCGGCGTCTGCTGCGCCGATCACGCCGAATATCCCGCATTCTTCGCGCAGCTTGTCGCCGTCCGCATCGCAAAATGGGTGAGTCACATTTAGGGGTGTCATCGGCATCACCAGACCTGTTTGCGGCAGTGCCGCTGGGGCGCACGGCTCCAATGGCGTTGTGACGGATCAATTACAAGCCAAAGCACGCATCAGCCGCCCGCATTTTTGCCGACTGCAGTGTGACATGGGTCGGCCATGACCGGGGCGATGAAGGCCGCGTCACTCGGGATTGCGGGCACTGCGCGCGCGCTCTAAAGGCAGCGTTCAGCCAATAACGGGCAGCCCACATCTCTCATGCTCTCCCCATTCGAATTTATGATCGCCAAGCGTTACCTCTGGCCCGGCAAGGGGGAGGCGTTCATCGCGCTTGTCGCCGGGATTTCGGTCGGCGTAGTGATGCTCTCGGTCGCGATGTTGGTGATTGTGATGAGCGTGATGAACGGCTTTCGTGCCGAGCTGCTCGACAAGATTGTCGGCCTTAACGGCCATGCAATCGTGCAGGCCTATGACGAGAAATTCGACAACTGGCAGAGTGTGCTCGCCAATCTTGAGAGCACGCCGGGCGTGACCTCGGCCTCGCCGCTGATCGAGCGGCCGCTGCTGACCAGCTTTGGCGGCCGGGTCGAGGCGATCTTCCTGCGCGGCCAGACCGACAAGGATATTACCGCGTTGAGCGAAAAGGTGGTGCTGGGCGATATCCGCAGCCTGCGCGACGGTTCGGGCCGGGTCGCGATCGGCACACGGCTGGCGCAGAATATCGGGGCGCGCGTGGGCGATACCATCACCATCATCAACCCGCAGGGCCGCGCCACCCCGTTCGGCACCTCGATCCGTCAGATCGGCTACGAGGTTGGCGCGATCTTCGAGGTTGGCATCTACGATTATGACGAGAAATTTGTCATCTTGCCGATCAAGGACGCGCAGACGCTGCTGTTGATGGGAGACCAGATCGGCATGATCGAAGTCAGCGTCGATGACCCTGACCGGGTCGGAGAAATCCTCAAGCCAGTGGCGGACCGGCTGACCGGCCGGGCAGTGATCGCCGACTGGAAGACGACAAACTCTGCGCTGTTCGAAGCCTTGCAGGTTGAACGCGTGGCGATGTTTTTCGCTTTGAGCTTCATGGTGCTGGTGGCGGCGTTCAATATCCTCTCCAGCCTCGTCATGCTGGTGCGCGCCAAAACCCGCGACATCGCAATTATGCGCACGATGGGGGCAACGCGGCGCAGCTTGCTCAAGATTTTTGTCACCACCGGCACCACCATCGGCGCGATCGGCACCGCGGCGGGCCTGCTGCTGGGTGCGATCGTGCTGTTCTTCCGCGAACCGATCGTCGATTTTATCGCCTTTGCCACGGGGCAGGAAATCTGGGATCCGGAGGTGCGGTTCCTTTCCGCTTTACCCTCGCGCACTGATCCGTGGGAGGTGCTCGGCATCGTCACGCTGGCGCTGGTGATGAGCTTCCTTGCGACACTTTATCCGGCGCTCAAGGCGGCGAACACCGATCCGGTGCAGGTTCTGCGTTATGAATAGGTCGATGAACGAAAACACGCCAATCGTGTCGCTGCGCGACCTGAAACGCGCCTTTGAACAGGGCGGGCAGCGCATCGAGGTGCTGCGCGGGGTCGATCTCGATATCATGCCGGGCGAAATTGTCGCGCTGCTCGGGCCCTCGGGTTCTGGCAAGTCGACTATGTTGCAGGCGATTGGCCTGCTTGAGGGCGGGTTCGAAGGCTCGATCAGCCTAGCGGGCGAACGCGCCGAAGACCTTGCCTCCGACCAGCGCACCCGGCTGCGGCGCGAGCATCTGGGCTTCGTCTACCAGTTCCACCACCTGCTGCCCGATTTCGATGCGCGCGAGAATGTGGTGATGCCGCAGATGATCCTCGGCACGCCCCGGCCTGCGTGCGAGGAACGTGCGGACAGCCTGCTCACCAGTCTGGGCCTCGGCGAGCGGCTCACGCACCGCCCCAGCCAACTATCAGGCGGCGAGCAGCAGCGTGTTGCGGTCGCCCGCGCGCTCGCCAACCGGCCGACGCTGGTGCTGGCGGACGAGCCAACCGGGAACCTTGACGAGGCGACCGCCGATAACGTGCTCGGCCAGTTCCTCGCGCTGGTGCGCGGTGAAGGCAGCGCAGCTCTGGTGGCTACTCATAACGAACGCCTAGCTGCCAAGATGGACCGGGTGGTGCGCCTGAAGGAAGGCGTGTTGATCGAAGGGCTTGGCCCGAGATAGTTTACAGGGAAATCATGACCATGACGACGATTGCCGATTTCACCGTCTCCACCAACCGCGGCGCAAGCCTCGATCTCAAAGACAAGCTCGGCACTGTGCTGCTGGTGGTCAACACTGCGAGCAAGTGCGGCTTCACCCCGCAATATGACGGGCTGGAAAAGCTCTATCTGGCTTACAAGGATCGCGGGTTCGAAGTGATCGGCTTCCCGTGCAACCAGTTCGGCGGGCAGGAGCCGGGCAATGCCGATGATATCGCCGAATTCTGCAAGGTCAATTTCGGCGTCACCTTCCCGTTGATGGCTAAGATTGACGTCAATGGCGCGGGCGCCTCGCCGCTTTATGACTGGATGAAAACCTCGGCCAAAGGGCTGATGGGCTCGACTTCGATCAAGTGGAACTTCACCAAGTTTCTGATCGGCCGCGATGGCAAGGTGGTCAAACGCTACGGCCCGACCGACGCGCCCGAGCGGATCGCCAGCGATATCGAAAGGCTGCTGTAATCCGTTCGGCGCTCCCTGTGGAGAATTTTCGCCGCCACGAGCTTTGAGAATCGCTGCAAATTCCTACACTGCAAAGATGCCCTTCGCCCCCTTCGTCCCTTTGCGCGTGCTTTCGTCCTACTCGATGCTCGAAGGGGCAATCGATCCCAAGGACATTGCCAAGCTGGCAAAGGAGCGCGGCTTTCCCGCCATCGCGATTTGCGATCGCAACGGGCTTTACGGGGTCATGCCGTTCGCCGCGGCGTGCAAAGTTGAAGGTGTGCAGCCGGTCATCGGCGCGCTGCTGGGGGTGGCGCGCGGTGATGAGCGCGGCGCAATCGATTACCTGCCTCTGCTGGCGCAGAACGATGACGGATACGCCAATCTGTGCCACCTGGTTTCAGCCGCGCATCTGGAGCGTCCGCTCGAACAGGAGCCGCACGTCACGCTGGCCGGGCTGGAGGGCCACACCAACGGGCTGATCGCGCTCACCGGCGCTGGCGAGGGCGGGCTCACACGGCTGTTGGCGGAAGGCCAGCACGAGGCCGCCGCGCGGCTGGCCGACCGGTTGGAGGCGCTGTTTCCCGGGCGCCTGTACATCGAACTCGCCCGCTTTGGCGATCCCGTCTGCGAGCGGGCCGAGGAGGCGCTGATCAACCTCGCCTATGCCCGCAATCTCCCGCTGGTCGCCACCAATCCTGCCAACTTCGCCGAACCGCATATGCACAAGGCGCATGACGCAATGCTGTGCATTGCCCATGCGACCCAGATCGAGGCTGAGGAGCGCCCACGCTCCAACCCGCAGGCCTTCGTCAAATCCGCGAGCATGATGGACGAGGCCTTTGCCGATCTGCCCGAGGCAACCGCCAACACGCTGGTCATCGCTCAGCGCTGCGCGTTCGCGCCGCCTTACCGCAAGCCGATCCTGCCGAGCCTCGCGGGAGACCTCGCAGGCGAGGCGCGGATGCTGGCGGAGGATTCGCGCGCCGGGCTGGAAGCAAGGCTGGCGGCCTATCCCGACCTGACGCCTGACGAACGGAAGGTCTATTTCGACCGCCTCGAATTCGAGATCAACGTGATCGCGGGGATGGGCTTTCCCGGCTACTTTCTGATCGTCGCCGATTTCATCAAGTGGGCGAAGGAACAGGGCATTCCGGTCGGGCCGGGGCGCGGATCGGGGGCCGGTTCGGCGGTCGCCTGGGCGTTGACCATCACCGATCTCGATCCGTTGCGGCTGGGTTTGCTGTTCGAACGCTTCCTGAACCCCGAGCGCGTGTCGATGCCCGATTTCGATATCGATTTCTGCGAAACCCGCCGCGGCGAGGTGATCCGTTATGTGCAGGCCAAGTATGGCAGCGATCACGTCGCGCAGATCATCACCTTCGGCAAGCTGAAGGCGCGCGCGGTGCTGCGCGATTGTGGGCGCATCCTGCAGATGAGCTACGGGCAGGTCGACCGGCTGTGCAAAATGATCCCTAACCACCCGACCGATCCTTGGCCGCTTCCGCGCGCCTTGAACGGGGCTGCGGATTTTCGGCGCGAGTACGATAACGACAAGGACGTAAAGCGCCTCGTTGATCTTGCGATGCAATTGGAAGGTCTGCCGCGCAATTCTTCGACCCATGCTGCGGGCGTGGTGATTGGCGACCGCCCGCTGGCCGAGTTGGTGCCGCTCTACCGGGATCCGCGCTCGGACATGCCGGTAACGCAGTTCGACATGAAATATGTCGAGAGTTCGGGGCTGGTGAAGTTCGATTTCCTCGGGCTGAAAACCCTCTCGGTGCTGCGCAAGGCGACCGATCTGCTGGAGGAGCGCGGGATAACCATCGATCTGGGCGCGCTCTTGCTCGACGATCCGGCGGTGTATAGCTTGATGCAGGCGGGCAATACCGTGGGCGTGTTCCAGCTCGAATCCGAAGGGATGCGGCGCACGCTGAAAGCGGTCAAGCCGACCAATTTCGGCGACATCATCGCGCTCGTCTCGCTTTACCGCCCCGGCCCGATGGACAACATCCCGCTGTTCGGCCAGCGCAAGGCAGGGCAAGTAGCCATCGAGTACCCGCACGAAAAGCTCGAAGGCATCCTTGCTGAAACCTACGGCATCTTCGTTTATCAGGAACAGGTGATGCAGGCAGCCCAGGTGCTGGCGGGCTATTCGCTCGGCGAAGCCGACCTGCTGCGCCGCGCAATGGGCAAGAAAGTGCAGGCCGAGATGGACGCGCAGCGCGGCCGCTTCGTCGAAGGCTGCCGCGACAATTCGGGGATCGAGGCGAAGCGTGCCAACGAATTGTTCGACCTGATCGACAAGTTTGCCGGCTACGGCTTCAACAAGTCGCACGCCGCCGCTTACGCTCTGCTCGCTTATCAGACCGCTTGGCTCAAAGCGCATTACCCCGAGGAATTCTTCGCCGCCTCGATGTGCTTCGATATGCATCAGTCCGAAAAGCTCGGCGTTTTCATCGATGATGCGCGGCGTTACCGCGCCGCAGGTTTGGGAGGCGCAGATGGCGTGGCGGTGCTGGCGCCCGATATCAACGCGAGCCATGCCCGTTTCACGGTCGAGCAGACCGAGACCGGGTACGCCGTGCGTTACGCGCTCGCGGGGATTCGCAATGTCGGCGAAAAGGCGATGGAGGCGATTGTTGCCGAGCGGCAGGCGGGCGGGGCCTTTATCAGCCTCAAAGATCTGTTCGAGCGGCTGCCGCAGGGCACCATGAACCGCCGCCAATTGGAAGGCCTGATCTGTGCAGGCGCGTTCGATCCGCTCGAACCCGACCGCGCGCTGCTTTATGCCAATGCCGAACTGTTGATGGCAGTGGCTGACGCTGCGATCCGTGAACGCACGAGCGGACAGGCCGGGCTGTTCGGCGGCGAAGCGTCCGCGCCCGACGACTTGCGTCTACAGCCGGCCGCCGCGTGGACCCGCACCGAGCGCATGGCCAAGGAGCGCGAGAATTTCGGCTTCTATTTTTCTGCCCACCCGGTGCAGCAATATCACGAGGTTGCTTCGGCCAATGGCGCGCGCACTTATCAGAGCCTGATGGAAGCCGGCGCCCCCCCCGGCGGGCGCGGGACCGCGGTGATGGCGGTGCTGGTCGAAGGCATCACCAAAGCACGCACCCGCAAGGGCGGGACATTTGTGCGCGCGGATTTCTCCGATGCGTCCGGGCAGTTTTCGGCCGCCTGCTTCGAAGAGGCGCTGGTGCCGCAGTTCGAACGCTGGGGACAGGAGGGCGAATGCCTGCTGCTGACAGTCGAGCTCGATGCGCCCAGCCCGGACGAGCCTCCGCGCCTCACCGTGCGCGGGGCGCGGCCCTTGGCAGCTGTGAGCGGGGCTACCGCGATGGAGCTCACCGCCGATGTCGCCACTATCGAGGCACTGCTTGAATTGCAGATCGAGCTCGATCTGGCGCGCGATAACTACGCGGGTAGCAATGGCGAGGTGGTGGTGCATCTCGCGCTGAACGAGGGCGGGCAGGTGACGGTGCGGCTGGGGCGCGGCTTCGTGGTGAGCGGCGCTCTGGCCGAGCGGCTTGCGGCGGTTCCGGGCATCGCCAATGTCGCGCTGGTGCCGCTTCGCAGGCGCGCCAACCTGCGACTGGTAGCCTGATTGCGCCCTTCTGAAAGTTGCGCATAAAAAAGGGGCCGGATCCCTCCGGCCCCTTTTTGGGCGTATCGTTGCGGCGTTAGCCTTACATCCCCGAAC
>JBBQWH010000067.1:0-13857 GCA_038210785.1 Sphingomonadales bacterium
AGGAATGGTGTAATGCAGCTGTTCTCGTCCTGGACGGGCAGTGATTTCCTGCTGTTTTACAGCGCGCTACTGGGGCTGGGGATAGCGGCGGCGTGGTGGATTCCCGCCAATCTGCGCGAGGCGGGTCGCCGCAGTGATTCGCCCGATCCCGAAGATGTCGCGCTGCTCGTGGGCGGGCGGGATCGTCATACCGATACGGTTATCGCCGATCTTTACGCGCGCGGCGGGCTGATGGCGGGCGAAAGCAACAAGCTTGCCGTGAGCAATCCCGCAGTGGCAGCCAGCCCGGCGGGGCGCATCTTGCTGGGGTTGCGCCAACCCTTCAATCGGCGTGAGGCTGGCAATCTGCTCTCGGTTCACGTGCAGCGCATCACTGCCCGGCTGCGGCGCGATGGATTGCTGCTGCGGGATGAAGACCAGTTGCGGCTACGTTGGCTTTCCATTGCTCCCTTTTGCGCGCTGCTGATTATCGGCCTGTATCGTCAGCGCGCCGGGAGCGCGCTGGGCGAACCGACCGGCTTTCTCGTGATCCTGCTGGTGTTGACAGCAGTGCTGGCGCTCATCCGCTTTGCCAAGTGCGATCCGCGCACGCGGGCCGGGATGGAAACCGTCCAGGCCATGGGCCGGTCTTCATCACGCATCAATCGCGCGCCGCAATCGGGGGAAGCGGCGTTGGCAGTGGCACTGTTCGGCACCGGCGTGTTGGTCGGCACCCCGTGGGAGCCGGTCCACGCGATGCGTCAGCAGGGCAACGGTGACGGCGGCGGCGGCGGCGGAGACAGTGGCAGCAGCGACGGCGGCGGTGATGGCGGCGGTGGTTGCGGCGGTTGCGGGGGCTGATTGCACCGCGTAAGTGGCGGGCATGACAAAGCTATCTGTCGCCGTTGTCCAGGCCGCTCCGATCCCGTTCGATTTTCAGTCGGGGATCGATAAGGCCGTGGCTCTTGCCCGCGAGGCCATCGACAATGGCGCGCGGGTGGTGGCGTTTGGCGAGACTTTCCTCGGAGGCTATCCGCTGTGGCTCGACGAAGCGCCCGGCGCGGCCTTGTGGGATCACCCCGGAACCCGGTCGCTTCACGCGATCATGCTGGAACAAGCGGTGGTCGCAAATGACGAGCGGCTATTGCCCTTGCAGGAACTGGCCGATGCCAGCGGCGCGGTGATCTCTATCGGCGCGCATGAGCGGGTGCGCCGCAGCCTCGTCAACAACCAGCTGACCTTCCGCCCGGGCCTGCCGGTGCTCGATCACCGCAAGCTGGTTCCCACGCATGGCGAGCGCCTGATCTGGGCGCGGGGCGACGGCTCGACGCTGGGGGTGCATCAGGCCGAGTGGGGCCGCCTCGGTAGCCTCATTTGCTGGGAGCACTGGATGCCCTTGGCGCGCGCGGCGATGCACAATCTGGGTGAGGACGTGCATGTCGCCGCTTGGCCGACAGTGCGAGAAAGTTACGCGATTGCCTCACGCCACTATGCGATGGAGGGGCGCTGTTTTGTGCTGGCAGCGGGGTTGGTGCAGCACCGCGATGATCTGTTCGATGGGTTGGAGCGGGTTGGCGGGAACGCTGATGCGCGTGAGCTGATCGAAGCGATCCCGAGCGAGGTGCTCAATAAAGGCGGATCCCTGATCACCGCGCCCGACACCCGCGTGATTGCGCAGGCTGGCGAGGGCGAGGTGACTTTGTTGGCGGAGCTCGATCTGGGCGAAGTGGGCGCGGGGCTGACGAGCCTTGATACGGATGGGCACTATGCGCGGCCGGATGTATTCGAGCTAACGGTGGACACACGAGCGAAGGATGGGGTGAAGTGGGAATGACCTTTGCCAGAAGCTCGGGCCTGCAGCACCTCGCGGGCGTCGTAACAGACCCCGAAGTCTGGGTCTTCGGTGCCGGAAGTGCAGCGATCAGTGCGCTCCTTGCCTGGTCTATTTCGCGTTTTGCAAGGTCAATGGACACACGCGACGTGTGTCTTGTTGCCGCTGCGCTACCGTTGCTGACTTTAATCGGGGTCTGGTTTGCGTTGCGGCCCGGGGAACTGGGACTGGCGTCATATTTGTCGTTCCTCGCTCAGCCCGAAGTGCTGCTCAGTCTGGGAATCTGGCTTTTCGCCGGTCTGGCATCGGCTAAGGCCATCTGCATGCTTTCGAGGTCGGGCAAGGATGACCGGACGGTCGAAATATTCGAATGACCTTCGCCGCTACCATCCTCACCCTCTATCCCGAGATGTTCCCTGGGCCACTTGGAGTCTCGCTCGCGGGCCGCGCCATGGCCGAGGGCAAGTGGGCCTGCGAGGCGGTGCAGATCCGCGACTTTGCCGAGGACAAGCACCGCACCGTAGATGATACGCCCGCAGGCGGCGGGGCGGGGATGGTGCTCAAGTGCGATGTGCTGGCGCGGGCTTTGGATAGTGTTCAGGAGCCCCTTCCCCGTGGGGAAGGGGTTGGGGATGGGGGCTCGGCGGTTGAGGGTCGTTCTTCCCTCGCAGGCGTGGAGCCCCCACCCCTCGATCCCCTCCCCGAGGGGAGGGGAGGAAATAGGCCCATCCTTGCCATGACCCCGCGCGGTAAACCCATCACCCAGCAACGCATCCGCGAGCTCGCGAGCTGCCCCGGCGTCATTATCCTGTGCGGGCGGTTCGAGGGCTTTGACGAACGCCTGTTCGCGGCGCGTCCTGAGATCGAGCAGGTCAGCCTCGCCGACATTGTCCTCTCCGGCGGCGAGATGGCGGCGCTGACCCTCCTTGACGCTTGCATTCGGCTGCTTCCCGGCGTAATGGGCGCGCCTTCCAGCGGGGCGGAGGAGTCGTTCGAACACGGTCTCCTTGAATACCCGCACTACACCCGACCTCAGGAATGGGCAGGGTGCACGATCCCCGAAGTGCTGCGATCGGGGGATCATGCGAAGATCGCGGCGTGGCGCAAGCTGCAAAGCGAATCTGACACACGGTCACGCAGGCCGGACTTGTGGGAGCGCTATGAGGGCGTTCGGGTCCAGCCTGCCTCTGACGCGCGGCGAAAAGACAAGGAACCGGACCAGTGAACCTGATCCAGCAGATTGAAGCCGAAGAAATTGCCAAGTCCGGCAAGGAAATCCCCGAATTCCGTGCAGGCGACACCGTCCGCGTCGGCGTGAAGGTGAAGGAAGGCAACCGTGAGCGTGTTCAGAACTATGAAGGCGTCGTGATCGCCCGTTCGAACCGCGGCATGGGCAGCAATTTCACCGTGCGCAAGATGAGCTTCGGCGAAGGCGTCGAGCGTGTTTTCCCGCTCTACTCGCCAATCGTCGAGAGCATCACCGTGGTGCGCCGCGGCGTTGTACGCCGCGCCAAGCTCTATTACCTGCGCGGCCGCACCGGCAAGAGTGCACGGATCGTCGAGCGCCGCGACAATACGCCCAAGGCGTAAGGCTTAATTACCCGCAATTCATGAAGGGCGGTCCTGCGGGGCCGCCCTTTTGCATTGCTGCCGCGTTTTCGTCATTGCGAGCGTCAGCGAAGCAATCCATGGACCGGCTTGGGATTGCCGCGCCGCCTTTCCGGCGGCTCGCAATGACGAGGTGAGCCTTGGATGCGTTCGATTATTGTTGCTGCTGCCATTCTTCTCGCTGCCCCTGCCATGGCGGAGGAGAGCATGCCTGAGACGGCCCCGACCCTGTCATTTGAGCGCGTCTTTGCCTCACCCGGCCTCGATGGCCCCGCGCCGCGCCAAGTGCGGCTTTCGCCCGATGGCCGCTATCTCACCCTCCTGCGCAACCGCGGTGATGATCGTGAGCGGTACGACCTGTGGGGTTACGACATTGAAACCCGCGAATGGCGGATGCTGGTGGATTCGCGGGCGCTCGGCTCGGGTCGCGAATTGTCCGAGGATGAAAAGATGCAGCGCGAGCGCGCGCGCGTCGGCAGCCTCAAGGGCATCATCACCTACCAATGGGCGAACGACGGATCGGGCGTGCTGGTTCCGCTCGATGGCGATCTCTATCTGGCGAAGCTCGATGGCACCGTCACCCGGCTGACCGATACTGAAGGCTCCGAGCTCAACCCGCAACTTTCGAGCCGGGGCGGCTATGTCAGCTTCGTGCGCGATCGGCGGATGTGGGTCGGGCCGGTGGGCGCTGAGGCGCAACCTGTCACTCCGCAGGAAGGCGAGACGATCCGCTGGGGCGAGGCGGAATTTGTCGCGCAGGAGGAAATGGCCCGGCTGGCGGGTTACTGGTGGTCGCCCGATGACAGTCGCATCGTGGTCCAGCGCACCGATGAGGCAAGCGTCGGCATTGTTACCCGCGCCGCGATCGGGGCTACCGGCACCAAGGTTTACGACCAGCGCTACCCGGCGGCGGGCACCGACAATGCGGTAGTCGAGCTGTTTGTGATGAACCCCGATGGCGGCAGTACCGTCAAGGTCGATCTCGGCGTCGATCTCGATATCTATGTCGCCCGCGTCGATTGGGCGCCGGATGGAAGCGCGATCTACGTGCAGCGCCAGGACCGCGCGCAGACGAAGATCGACATGCTGAAGGTCGATCCCGCGACCGGGGCGAGCACTGTCTGGTTCACCGAAACTGCCGCCCGGCCGGATTACTGGATCAACTTGTCGGACAATTACCGCTTTCTCAAGGATGGCAGCTTGCTTTGGTGGTCCGAGCGCAGCGGCTACGGCCAGTTTTACCGCTTTGCCGATGGCGCCTTGACGCCGCTGACCGATGGCACCTCGCCGGCCAGCGATCTGGTCGGCATCAACGAGGCGACCAGTGAGTTCACCTTCCGGCGGATCAATGCTGTGCTGAGCGGGCAGATCTATAGTGCGCGGCTCGATCGGCTGGCCCGCCCGGCGTTGCTGACCGATATCGACTACAGCAATAGCGCGAGCATGGATGGCGCGGGGCGGCTGCTTTATGTCTCCCGGTCAAAGCCCGACCAGCCGCCGCAGTCGTATCTCGCCGCGCCTGATGGCAAACGGGTGGCGTGGATCGAAGAAAACTCAGTGGCCGGCGATCACCCCTACGCGCCGTTCATGGCCGGACACGTCATCCCTGACTTCGGCACAATTTCCGCCAAGGACGGCACGCCGCTGCATTGGATGATGCTCAAGCCCAAGATGGAGCCGGGCAAGCGTTACCCGGTGTTCTTCAGCCGCTATGGCGGGCCGAGCTCCCAGCAGGTCACCAAGGGCTGGGGCGGGGCGCTGGCGCAGGCGGTGGTCGATAAGGGCTACATCTACTTTGTGCTCGACAATCGCGGTTCGCCCAACCGGGGGGTGGACTTTGAACAGCCAATCTACCGCGCGATGGGCGGCGTCGAGGTGCGCGACCAGAAGGTCGGAGCCGAGTTCCTCAAGACGCTCGATTTCGTCGATCCGGCAAAAATCGCGATCTACGGCTGGTCGTACGGCGGGTACATGACGCTGAAGCAGCTCGAGGCCGATCCCGGCCTCTACGCCGCGGGCATATCGGGCGCACCGGTGACCCGCTGGGAGCTCTATGACACCCACTATACCGAGCGATATATGGGCGACCCCCGCGAAGTGCCCGAAGCTTATGCAAAGGCCAGCGCTATCCCCGATGCCACCAAGATCAGCGACCCACTGCTGCTGATCCACGGCATGGCAGACGACAATGTCGTGTTCGAGAACTCGTCCGAACTGATCTCGGTCTTGCAGGAAAACAACGTGCCGTTCGAAATGATGCTCTATCCCGGCTACACCCACCGCGTCGGCGGCGAGAAAGTGAGCCCGCATGTGTGGAACAACATCTTCCGCTTCCTTGAAGCGCACGGGGTCACCCCGCCCGAATAGGTCTGCATGGCGACGATAGCGGTTGCGCTCGCGCCGGGGCACGCTATCCCGCGCAGCCTAAGCTCAAGGAGAACGCAAAGTGGGTTACCGGGTGGCAGTGGTCGGCGCGACCGGCAATGTCGGGCGCGAGATCATGCAGGTGCTTGCCGAGCGGGCGTTCCCGTGTGATGAGGTCGCAGCGGTCGCCTCGGGCCGTTCGGTCGGCAATGAGGTCGAATTCGGCGACACCGGCAAGATGCTTAAGTGCCGCAACATTGAGCATTTCGACTGGGCCGGATGGGATATCGCGCTGTTCGCCGCAGGCTCCGGCCCGGCCAAGGAATATGCCCCCAAGGCGGCGGCCGCGGGCTGCGTTGTGATCGACAATTCCTCGCTTTACCGCATGGACCCTGACGTGCCGCTGGTTGTGCCCGAGGTGAACCCGGACGCGATCGATGGTTATAAAGCGCGCAATATCATCGCCAACCCAAATTGTTCGACCGCGCAGCTGGTGGTGGCGTTAAAGCCGCTGCACGATTTCGCGACGATCAAGCGTGTGGTCGTCAGCACCTACCAATCGGTCTCGGGCGCAGGCAAGGCGGGGATGGACGAGCTGTTCCAGCAAAGCCGTGCGATCTTCGTCGGCGACGCGGTGGAGCCGTCCGCGTTCACCAAGCAGATCGCGTTCAACGTGATCCCACACATCGACAGCTTCCTTGATGATGGTTCGACCAAGGAAGAATGGAAGATGGTGGTCGAGACCAAGAAGATCCTCGACCCTAAGATCAAGCTCAACGCCACCTGTGTGCGGGTGCCTGTGTTTGTCGGCCATTCCGAAGCGGTGAACATCGAATTCGAAAATGACATCTCAGCTGAACAGGCGATGGATCTGCTGCGCGAAGCCCCCGGCGTCATGCTGATCGATAAGCGCGAGGATGGCGGCTACATCACGCCGGTCGAATGTGTCGGCGACGCCGCAACCTTCATCAGCCGCGTGCGTGAAGACCCGACGGTCGAAAACGGCATCACTTTGTGGTGCGTGTCTGACAATTTGCGCAAAGGCGCGGCCTTGAACGCGGTGCAGATAGCCGAACTGCTCGGACGGCGGCATTTGAAGAAGGACTAAGGCGATGCGATTGGCATTTTTGGCGCTTGCAGGCGCACTGGCTGTTGCCGGCTGCGATAGCGGCGCGGTGCCAAGCCCGGCCGAGCGGCAGCAGGGCGAGGTGATGTCGCAGGCGGTAGCAGCGAACATGGTCGAATTGCGCGGCGATGGGCTGAGCGCGGGCGCGGAGGCGTTTTTCTTCGCTGCCGGGCAGAGCGAGGTCGAAGCCGCGCTCGCCAAGGCGCTCGGCCCAATCTTGCGCACTGGATCGCTCGCCGAATGCGGTGCGGGGCCGATGACCTTTGTCGATTTTGCAGGCGGGCTGACCGCGCATTTCCAGGAGCTGCGGCTGGTCGGCTGGAACTTGCACGGCCCGCAGGATGGTGATCGGCCCGGCAGCGGCACGGTCAGGCTGGCAGGCGATGTGCAGCTCGGCAGCGCCCGCAGCGCGCTGGTCGCCTCGTCCGGTTTTGCGCCCGTCGAAGGCAGTACTTTGGGCGACGAATTCGCGCTCGGCGGCAATATCGGCGGGTTTGTGAAAGCCGACAAGGTTGCGATGCTTTATGCCGGAACCCAGTGCTTCTTCCGCTGAGCTCGGCGTGATCGAGACGGCATACTTTGTTAGTTTCGACGGTACCCGCCTTGCGTTCCACAGCGAGGGCGAGGGCCGCCCGGTTATCATGCTGCACGGCTTGTTTTCGTCCGCGCAGATGAACTGGATCAAGTGGGGGCATGGCGCGCGGTTGGCGGCGGCCGGGTTCCGGGCAATCATGCTCGATTTTCGCGTCCACGGAGACAGCGAGGC
This sequence comes from Sphingomonadales bacterium, assembly GCA_038210785.1. GTDB lineage: Bacteria > Pseudomonadota > Alphaproteobacteria > Sphingomonadales > Sphingomonadaceae > Erythrobacter. The sequence continues at coordinate 7,675 of JBBQWH010000067.1, forward strand.
CCCGCGTATGGCGAGCGCCTATCCGCCCGGCGTTCTGGTCCGCGATGTTGCCGCGCTGGCCGAACATTGCGGGCTTGAACCGGGCGAATTCGACCTAGTCGGCTTTTCATTGGGCGCGCGTACCGCGATCCACGTGGCGGCCTATGCCATTCTTGAGCCGCGCCGGTTGGCGATCTGCGGCATGGGGCTTGCAGGTCTTGGCGAGTGGGAGCGGCGCGCGGCGCATTTCAAGCGCGTGATTGATGACTTCGACACCATCAAGCCGGGCGATCCTGCCTATGCGGCGCGAACCTTCCTCAAATCGCAAGGCGTGGACCGGGTTGCAGCGCGGCTGTTGCTCGAGGCAATGGACGATTTCGATCTGGCGCGCTTATCGGGAATAAGAATGCCAACTGCGGTTATCTGCGGCGCTGAGGATCACGACAACGGCGCGGCCGAGGAACTCGCCGCAGCGCTGCCCAATGCGTTTTATAGCGCGGTTCCAGGCAGTCATCTCAACAGCGTGACCAAGCCTGCGTTAGGCGAGGCGATTGTGCGCTTCCTCGCGGGTTGATTCAGGCGCGGCACAGGTTCAAACACGCAATCAAGCAATAGTGTCGCGTGAACGACTGACAGGACCCCTCATATGAAACTTTCTTCCACCCTGCTTAACGCCTCGGTCGTAGCCCTTGCGCTGTGCTCCTTGGTTGTTCCGGCCGCAGCTGAAAGTGCCGAGCCCACTGCCGCACCTGCCGCTGCCGCTGCCGCAGGGCCTGAAGTGCCTTTCCCGCTGACTTCCGAAGGGGCCGCCCAGTTCGTCGCTGCTGCCGAGCAGGACCTATTCGATTACACCGTCGAAGCGAGCCAAGTGAACTGGGTCAACAGCACCTATATCACCGATGATACCGATGCGATGGCCGCACGGATCAACGCGGTCGGCACCGAGAAGGGTGTGAACAATGCACTGCTTGCGGCCCGCTATGCTGAGGTGGCGGGCCTTTCTGACGATGTGCGGCGAAAGCTCGATATCATGCGCAACGGCCTCGTCCTGCCCGCACCGACAACGCCGGGCGCCGCGACCCAGCTCAATGAGATCGCGACCCGCTTCAACAGCCAGTACGGCAAGGGCAAGGGCACCCTCGGCGGCCGGCCGATAAACGGCAGCGATATCGAGGCCGAAATGGGCAACCCCGCGCGCACGCCCGACGAGCTGAAGGAAATGTGGGTCAGCTGGCACGACAGTGTCGGCGCGCCGATGAAGGACGATTACACGCGCATGGTCGGCATCGCCAACCAAGGTGCCGAGGAACTCGGTTTCGACAATGTCGGGGCGATGTGGCGTTCGGGTTATGATATGCCGCCCGCAGAGTTCACCGCCATGACCGAGCGCTTGTGGGAAGAGACCAAGCCGCTCTACATCGCGCTTCACACCTATGTCCGCGCCAAGCTCAACGCCAAGTACGGCGATGCCGTGCAGCCGCGCACCGGGCCGATCCGGGCTGATCTGCTCGGCAACATGTGGGCGCAGGAATGGGGCAATATCTACCCACTTGTCGCGCCCGCAGGGTCAGGCGATCTGGGATATGACATCGGCGAATTGCTCGCAGCCCAAGGCAAGGGGCCGATCGAGATGGTCAGGTATGGCGAAGGCTTTTACTCGTCGCTCGGCTTTGCGCCACTGCCCGACACCTTCTGGCAGCGCAGCCAGTTTGTGAAGCCTGCCGACCGCGAAGTGGTTTGCCATGCGAGCGCTTGGGATGTTGACAACAAGGACGATATCCGCATCAAGATGTGCATCAAGGTGAATGCTGACGACTTCATTACCATCCACCATGAGCTGGGCCACAACTACTACCAGCGCGCCTACAATGCGCGGCCCTTTACCTATCTCAACGGCGCCAATGATGGGTTCCATGAGGCAATCGGCGATTTCGTCGCACTTTCGATCACGCCCGATTACCTCGTCCAGATCGGCCTGCTCGATCCCAAAAACGTGCCGAGCGCTGACAAGGACACCGGCCTGCTGCTGCGTCAGGCGATGGACAAGGTCGCCTTCCTCCCCTTCGGCCTGCTTGTCGACAAGTGGCGCTGGGGAGTGTTCGACGGGAGCATCACCCCTGCGGAATACAACACCGCGTGGGTCGGTCTGAAGCGCGACTATCAGGGCATCGTGCCCCCGGTCGAGCGGCCCACTGGTGCCTTCGATCCGGGCGGCAAGTACCACATCCCGGGAAATACGCCCTATGCGCGCTATTTCCTCGCGCGGATCCTACAGTTCCAGTTCTACAAGGCTGCCTGTGATCAAGCCGGATGGAAGGGGCCGCTTCACCTCTGCTCGTTCTATGGCAACAAGGACGTGGGCGATAAGCTTGCCGCGATGCTCGAACTGGGCGCATCCAAGCCCTGGCCCGAGGCGCTCGAGGCCTTCACCGGCACCCGCGAGATGAGCGCCAAGCCGATGCTCGAATACTTCGCCCCGCTGATGAAATGGCTCGACGAACAGAACAAGGGCGAGGTGGCGGGCTGGTAAGGGCGTGTAGGCGAGGGGGCGGGGGTGCAAGCGGTGAAACCGGCCCGTACGCTTACGGTAGTGGGCTGGCGCGAAATCGTCAGCCTGCCCGAACTTGGCCTCACGGGCATTCCGGCCAAGATTGATAGCGGCGCGCGCACTTCTTCGCTCCACGCCCACGTGCATGATGATTTCTTGCGCGACGGCGAACGCTTCGTGCGCTTCGCGGTCGATTGGGACGGGGTGCGCCATTTTTGTGAAGCGATCCATGTCGATGTGCGCGGCATCACCAGCAGCAATGGCGATCAGCAGACGCGATTTGTCATCAAGACGCCGCTGACCGTCGGTAATCTTAGCTTTCGGGCGGAAATAAGCTTGGCGGATCGTTCCCAGATGCAGTTTCCGATGCTGATCGGGCGCAGCGCACTTAGGCGTCGCATGATGGTCGATAGCGGCCATTCGTGGCTGCAATCACCTGGGATAGCGCATAATGGGCGCATCCGTCGGTAGATCGCCGGACTCGAAAGGGATTTCATGAAAATTGCGATGCTTGCGCGCAACGCCAATCTTTATTCGCACCGGCGCCTGAAAGAGGCTGCCGAAGCGCGCGGCCATAGCCTCGACATTCTTAATACGCTGCGCTGCACGGTCCACATCGCCAGCCACCGGCCCGAGGTCTATTACAACGGCGCGGCGGTGGATGCTTACGACGCAGTAATCCCGCGCATCGGCGCCTCGATCACCAATTACGGCCTTGCGATCCTGCGCCAGTTTGAAATGCGCGGCTGCTGGCCGCTCAATGAAAGCGTTGCGATTGGCCGCAGCCGGGACAAGCTGCGGTCCTTGCAGATCCTCGCCAAGCACGGCCTCGGCCTGCCGCTGACAGCTTACGCCAATGATCCCAAGGCGGCCGAGGAGATCATCCGCGCCGTCAAGGGCCCACCGGTGGTGATCAAGCTGATCGAGGGCACGCAAGGCATCGGCGTGGTGCTGGCCGAGACGATGAGCAGCGCCAAATCGGTGATCGAGGCGTTTCGCGGGGCCAACGTGAACATTCTGGTGCAGGAATTCATCAAGGAAGCCGGCGGCACAGATATCCGCGCGCTGGTGGTGGGCGGCAAGGTGGTCGCCGCGATGAAGCGCACCGGCGCGCCCGACGAATTCCGATCGAACCTGCACCGCGGCGGCAGCGCGCAGGTGATCAAGATTACCCCGGAAGAGCGCTCGACTGCGGTGCGCGCCGCCAAGCGCATGGGGCTGAACGTGTGCGGGGTCGACATGCTGCGCTCGAACCACGGCCCGGTGATCATGGAGGTCAACTCCTCGCCGGGGCTGGAGGGGATCGAAAGCGCGACCGGCAAGGATATTGCCGGGCAGATCATCGACTTCATGGTCGCCCACGCCAAGGACGGGCAGACCAAGACCAAGGGGACGGGGTGACGGCTTGAGCCTTGGGGTGCACGATTGCGGTTGCACCTGTCTCAATGCAGTTGTTTTAAGAGGTATCGTCGAATTTTTCAGGCACATTGGAGCGCAACTGGATGACAGTAGCAGCAGGAACCGCTCTGCGCCAAAAGGAGCAATTCGCATGACCACACGCCGCTTCTTCTCGTTTGCGGCCCTTGCCGGGCTTGCGCTTTCCGTCGGAGTTCCGGCCGTCGCTGAGGATAAGAGCGTCGCTGATCGTCTGGATCAGGAAGGGCTCAAGTACGAGGTCGATACGGATGGCGATTACAAGGTCACCCTCAATTACGAAGACGAGGGGCGGACCCAGCTGGTGTTCGTCTCAGGCAAGACTGAGGCGGTCAGTGGATTGACGATCCGCGAAGTATTCTCCCCGGCTGCGCGCGTCGAGACGGATAGTATCGATGGCGACAAAGCGCTAAAATTGCTGGAGGAATCAAGCGCAATTAAGGTCGGGAGTTGGGAGCTGCGCGGCGGCGTGATCTACTTCGTGGCCAAGGTGCTCGACAGCATCACGGCAACAGAGCTGAATTCACTTCTGAATATTGTCGCTGGACGTGCCGACGACAAAGAAATCGAACTCTCCGGCGACCGGGACGAGCTATAAACCGCGCGCCGAACGCCGCCGTTGCTCAGCGGAACGGCGGTTCGTTGCCGCCGCCCTTCACCGAAACGGCGGCTCATTAAACGCTCGCAACTTCCGCGAGTGAAGCCGGTCGCCTTCGTCGCGTAGGCGCGAGACGGCAACGATGCCGATCTGCAGGTGCGCGGCGATCGCTTCCTCGTAGAACTTGTTGGCCTGCCCCGGCAGCTTGATTTCGCCGTGGAGCGGCTTGTCCGAGACGCAGAGCAGCGTGCCATAGGGCACCCGGAAGCGATAACCTTGCGTGGCGATGGTCGCGCTTTCCATGTCGATCGCGATCGCGCGGCTTTGCGAGAAACGCTTGGCCGAGGAGGAATAGCGCAGTTCCCAATTGCGATCATCGGTGGTGACCACTGTGCCGGTGCGCATCCGCTGCTTGAGGTTGGCGCCCTGCACGCCCGAGACTTCCTCCGCCGCGAGCGCAAGCGCCTGCTGCACCTCGGCAATCGGCGGGATCGGTACTTCGGGCGGAAGCACCGCATCGAGCACGTGATCATCGCGCAGGTAGGCGTGGGCGAGGACGAAGTCGCCGATCTTCTGGGTCGAACGAAGCCCGCCGCAGTGTCCAATCATCATCCACGCATGTGGGCGCAGTACCGCCAAGTGATCGCAGATCGTCTTGGCATTGGAGGGGCCGACCCCGATATTGACCAGCGTGATCCCGCGCCCGTCAGCGCGGATCAGGTGATAGGCGGGCATCTGGTGGCGCCGCCAGGCGGTGTCATTAAGCTGATCTTGCGCGTGCGGGGTGGCCACGCGGATATCGAGCCCGGCCGCGCCCGTCAGCGCAACATAGCCGTCCTGGCCGATCTGCTGCGCGCCCCAGTTGACGAATTCGTCGACGTAGCGGTGGTAGTTGGTGAACAGGATGAAGTCCTGAAAGTCGCTGACTTCGCTGCCGGTGTAATGCTTGAGGCGTGCGAGCGAGTAGTCCGTGCGCAACCCGTCAAACAGCGACAGCGGGATGTCCGAGGTGCCGTCGATCTCGATGCCGTCGGCCAGCTCGTCGCCGATCAGCGCAAGATCGGTCGAGGGGAAGTGCGCGGCGATCTCCTGCGGGGCGATCCCGACCATCGCCGCCCCGGCCTCGCCGTCGAGCACATAGGGGAAGGGGATCTCCTGCCGCGAGCGGCCGACACTGACTTCGACCTCGTATTCGCTGGCAATCAGGGCGAGCTGTTCGGTGAGATAATGCGCGAACAGGTCGGGGCGGGTGATGGTGGTGATGTAGGTGCCTGGCATCTCGAGCCGCCCGAAGGCGCGGCTGCGGTCGCGCGGCGCGCCGACCCCGGCATAGCGCAGGGTGATCTGCGGATAGGCATAGCTACCGTCGGCGCGCTTTTGCGCAAGCGGGACCGTGCCATCGCGCCCGAAGGCGATCACATCGTCGCGCAAGTCGCGCACCGCGGCGTCATAATGCTGCTGCAACTGGGCGAGGATGGTCGGGATGTCGATCATGACGGCAGCTGTGCTCCTTTGTTGTTATTGTTCAGCGAAAGGCCCCGATGGGCAAGCACCTGTTTGCAAGAAGGGCGCGGGGATCATTCCGCTCCCCGCGCCCATCCGCAAATTACAAGGCCCGTGAAGG
>JBBQWH010000068.1:0-13852 GCA_038210785.1 Sphingomonadales bacterium
GTAGTCGACGCGCCCAAGTGCGGGGTGCAGATGAAGTTGGGCGCGCCGAACAGCGGGTGATCGGCAGCTGGCGGTTCGGTCTCGAACACATCGAGCGCCGCACCGGCCACCTGACCGCTGTCGAGACAATCCTTCAGCGCCGCTTCGTCGATCAGCCCGCCACGCGCGCAGTTGATGATGCGGATACCCTTCTTGGCGCCCTCCAGCCGTTCGCGGCTGAGGATATTGCGGGTCTCGTCGGTCAGCGGGGTGTGGAGGGTTACGAAATCGGCGCGGCTCAAGAGCGTGTCGAGATCGACCTTCTCCACGCCCATTTCCACCGCGCGGTCTTCGGTCAGAAAGGGATCATAGGCGATCACCTTCATCCTGAGGCCGAGTGCGCGCGATGCGACGATCGAGCCGATATTCCCGGCCCCAATCAGACCCAGTGTCTTGGCGGTCAGTTCGACCCCCATGAACCCGCTCTTGGGCCACTGACCGGCCTGCGTCTGCGCATTGGCCTCCGGAAGCTGCCGGGCGAGCGCGAACATCAGCGCGATGGCGTGTTCGGCGGTGGTGATCGAGTTGCCGAAGGGGGTGTTCATCACCACCACGCCCTTACCCGACGCGTAAGGGATATCGACATTGTCGACGCCGATCCCGGCGCGCCCGATAACCTTGAGGTTGGTGGCCGCGTCGAGAATCGCTTTGGTGACCTTGGTCGAGGAACGGATGGCGAGGCCATCATACTCGCCAATCCGCGCGATCAGCTGTTCGGGCGTTTCGCCGGTGATGACATCGACATCGCAGCCGCGCTCTTCAAAGATACGCGCGGCGTTGGGGTCCATCTTGTCGGAGATGAGAACTTTGGGACGGGTCATTTTGAATACCTTCCACGCGTCGCCCCGGACTTGATCTGGGGTCCCGCTTCAATTGCGGCATGGGAACAGAAAAAATTGGCCCCGGCTCGGTGCCCGGGGCGGGGCGGCGCAGAGACATACGGCCTCAGCCGTTCTTGACCTTGTCGTAGGCCCATTCGATCCAAGGCAGCAGGCGCTTCAGGTCCTCCTGCTCCACGGTCGAACCGCACCAGATGCGCAAGGATGGCGGCGCATCGCGGTAGCCGTTGAAGTCGAAGCCAATATTGCGTTCTTCGAGCAGCTTGACGATTTTCTTGGGCACCGCCGCCTTGTCGTCAGCCGGCAGGGTGTCGTACCACTCGCCCTGAAACACCATGCAGACGCCGGTGTTGGTCTGCTGCGCAGGATTGGTCGCCATGTTGCGCAACCACGGGGTCGCCTCGATCCAGTCCTTGACGATGGCGGCGTTGGCATTGGCGCGTCCGATCAGCGCGGCGCGCCCGCCGATGCTCTGCGCCCACTCGAGCGCGGCGATATAATCCTCGGTTGCCAGCATCGAAGGGGTGTTGATCGTCTCGCCCGCAAAAATGCCGAGGTTGAGCTTGTCGCCCTTCTTCATGCGGAACAGCTTAGGCATCGGCCACGGCGGATCGTAGCTTTCGATCCGCGCGACCGCTTTGGGGCTGAGGATCAGCATCCCGTGCTGCGCTTCGCTGCCCATCACCTTCTGCCAGCTATAGGTCGTGGCATCCAATTTCGACCAGTCCATCTCCTGCGCGAAAATCGCGCTGGTGGCGTCGTTGATGACGATCCCTTCGCGGTCCGGCTCCAACCAGTCAGTATCCGCGACCATCGCGCCGCTGGTGGTGCCGTTCCAGGTGAACACCACGTCGTTGCGCTGCGGGATGGTGGTGAGATCGGGGATTTCGCCATAATCGGCGGTGAGGACTTGCAGGTTGGGCAGTTTAAGCTGCTTCACCGCGTCCTGAATCCAGATATTGCCGAAGCTTTCCCACGCCGCGACCGTGACCGGGCGCGCAGGGTCGAGCATCGCCCACATTGCCGCTTCGATCGCACCGGTATCAGACGCGGGCATGATGCCGATCAGATAATCATCGGGAATGCCGAGCAGTTCGCGGCTCAGATCAATCGCGTGCTTGAGACGCGCCTTGCCGAGCGCCGAACGGTGCGAGCGGCCCAGCGATTCGGTTTTCAGTTTATCCAGCGACCAGCCGGGAAATTTTGCGCAGGGGCCCGAAGAAAAGAACGGGCGTTCCGGCATCAGCGTCGGCTCGTGCATGAGCCCGCGAGTGTACTCAGTCATGTATTCTCTCCTTGCAGAGAGCTCGCGCGGCGTTGGGACCGCGTGGCCCGCCGGCTGATCTAGAGGGGGCTGGTGACAAGTCAATGAACAATAGGCGAGATACAGGAAAATCCGGGTCTGAGGAGAATCATCCCCTCTCGCCAATTGCTCCCGCCTCGCCTAAATGCAGCGCTCCATGGACATTTCCGATCTTCGCATTGCCCTGTTCAGCGGCAACTACAACTACACCCGCGATGGGGCTAATCAGGCCCTCAACCGGCTCGTCGGCTCGCTGTTGCGGCTGGGCGCGCAGGTACGGGTCTATTCGCCGACCGTAGCGCAGCCCGCGTTCGACCCGACCGGCGACCTTGTCGGCACACCCTCGTTCGCGATGCCGTTCGGACGCGGCGAGTACCGCATGCCTATCGGGTTGGGGCGCAAGGTCCGGCGCGATCTGGAACAGTTCGCGCCCAATATCATCCATGTGTCGTCACCCGATCCGTCCTCCCACGCAGCGCTACGCTGGGCGCAGGAGCATGACATTCCGGTGCTGGCATCGGTCCACACCCGGTTCGAAACCTATCCGCGGTACTACAACATGGCATTTCTGGAGCCGCTGGTGGTGCGGCTGCTCAGGCGATTCTACAATTGCTGCGATGCGCTGGTCACCGCCTCGCAGAGCATGATCGACGAGCTGCTGGCGATGGGGATGCACGAGGATATCTCGTTGTGGAGCCGAGGGGTGGACCGCACGATCTTTGCCGCGGCGCGGCGCGACCGGGAATGGCGGCGCAGCATCGGCCTTGCCGATGATGACGTCGCCATCGTATTCCTCGGGCGGTTGGTGATGGAAAAGGGGCTCGATGTGTTTGCCGAGACCATTGTCCAATTGCGCGCGCAGCAGGTGCCCCACAAGGTGCTGGTGATTGGCGACGGCCCGGCGCGCGGATGGTTCGAGGCGGCTCTGCCGGGCGCGATATTTGCGGGCTTCAAGATCGGCGAGGCACTGGGGCAGGCGCTTGCCAGCGGCGATGTGTTCTTCAACCCCAGCGTCACCGAGACCTTCGGTAACGTCACCCTCGAGGCGATGGCAAGCGGCTTGCCGGTGGTTGCAGCGGGCGCGACCGGCAGCGCCAGCTTGGTGGCCGACGGCGTGACCGGGCGGCTGGTCGAGCCCACCACCAAGGAGGCGGACGCAGCCGCCTTTGCCGCAGCGATCGCGCCCTATTGCACCGATCCCGCCTTGCGCCGCGCCCACGGTGCAGCCGGCGAGACGCGTGCGTGCGAATACAGCTGGGAAGCGATCAACCGGGTGGTCGCCGACACCTATTTGCGTTTGCTCGCCCAGCGCCGCGCGGTGCAGGCGACCGAGGCGGCCTAAGCGGCTTTATCGGAGCACACCGGCCTGCGCCATTCGGCGGGTGTAGAACAGCAGGAACAGCGTCACCGCCCAGATCGCCGCGTCGAGCGCGGGGGCCTGCATTGCGGCGGGCACATCGATCATCGCGTAGTTGTAGATCGTCGTGCCGATCAGCCCGATCGTCCCCACCACCATCGCTGCCACCGCCCATTTCGAGCGTAGCAGCAGCAGCGCCGACCCGGCGAAGGCACCCCATACGCCGAGTGCCCAGAACGCTATTGCCCCGGTCGGATAGCTATCCATGAAAGCGATCTGATCGGGGGTCATCCCGGCATCGGCCAGCATGCCGAACTCCGTCAGCAGATAACTCGTCACGCCCATCGCGTTGAACAGCAATGTCACAAGCCCGACCAGCCAGAGATGCCACGGCGTCAGCGTGCGGCTCAATGTGCTCGTGTTCATCGGTATTCCCTCCCCCATCCGGTGCGCCCCGAACAGGGGAGAGATACGCTTGTCTTGCAATTATCGCAATCGGGTTACGCCGGTCACAGCCGTTCGATGCGCTTGGCCATTTCGTCGATCATGTCGACGATGTTGTTGATGGTGGCTTCGTCGAGCTTGCCCGCCTTGGCGCGGTTTTTGAGCACGCTTCCCAGATTGCCCATCGCCCGGAACACATCATGCGATCGGACCGTGGTGGTGCGCTCCCCGTGACGGCCGAGCCGCTTCATCAGTTCGGCGACTTCAGCCTTGCGTTCCTCAAGCTCGGCCTCGCCCTGCGGCGTGACCGTGTAGGGCTTTTTCGAGCCTTCGGCGTCGGCCTCGGCGATCGCGCCTTCATCTTCGAGCAGTTGCAACGTCGGATACACCGCGCCGGGGCTGGGGGCATAGCCGCCGCCGGCCATTTCCTCGATGCCCTTAATCAGTTCGTAGCCGTGAGAAGGATTTTCGGCGATTAGCGCCAGCAGCGCGAGCCGCAATTCGCCGGTGCCGAACATCCGCCCACGTCGCTGGCGGCGACCGGGACGGCGATCCTCATCGGCGCCTTCGCTTTCGCCTTCACCCGCGCCTTCGCTATCCCAGCGCCAGCGCGACTTGAAGGCGCGGTCGAAATTACCAGCGCCCATGTTCCCGGCGTTGCTCATCGCCATCATCGCAATTGCTTCGCCGAGCTTATCCCAGCCGTTGCCGCGCCCATATTTGTTCCAGGTCATTGCACGCTCCTCCGTGTGTTTCGATAGATCAAAGATATATCTTGGACCTATCTTGACAAGGGGTCGGCGGGTGCGCGGTTCCTTTTTCTGACGACTAGCCTATCACGGCCGATGAATGACTGATCTGTTCGGACAAGACGCACCCCCGCCCGCGGCCAGCGCGCCCGATGTGGACGCGCCGCTGGCTGATCGCCTGCGTCCAGCTTCGCTGGGTGAAGTGGTCGGGCAGGAGCATCTGACCGGCCCCGAGGGCGCAATCGGGCGGATGGTGGCGGCAGGTAAGCTTGCCAGCATGATCCTGTGGGGGCCGCCCGGCACCGGCAAGACCAGCATTGCCCGCCTGCTCGCCGATGCGGTGGGGATGCGCTATGTTGCGATCAGCGCGGTGTTCTCCGGCGTAGCGGACCTCAAGAAAGCCTTTGCCGAGGCTGAGAAAATGGCAGGCGCGGGCCGCAAGACGCTGTTGTTCGTGGACGAAATCCACCGCTTCAACCGCGCGCAGCAGGATGGCTTCCTCCCCTATGTCGAACGCGGGGTGGTGACGCTGGTGGGCGCGACGACCGAGAACCCGAGCTTTGCCTTAAACGCCGCGCTGCTCAGCCGCGCGCAGGTGCTGGTGCTGAACAGGCTGGATGAGGCGGCGCTGGAGAATTTGCTGGCCAAGGCCGAGGCGCTGGAAGGCCCCCTTCCCCTCACCTCGGACGCGCGCACCGCGCTGATCGCCGGGGCGGACGGTGATGGGCGGTTCCTGCTGGGGCAGGCTGAGACGCTTTATGCTGCGGGCCTCGCGCAGCCGCTCGATCCTGGCGCTTTGGGCACGTTCCTGCAACGCCGGGTCGCGGTGTATGACAAAGACGGCGACGGGCACTACAATCTCATCTCCGCGCTGCACAAGGCCGTGCGCGGGAGCGATCCGCAGGCGGCGCTATACTATCTCGCCCGGATGCTGACGGCAGGCGAAGAACCGCTGTTCCTCGCGCGGCGGCTGGTGCGGATGGCGGTGGAGGACATCGGCCTCGCCGATCCGCACGCCCTGCCGCAATGCATGGCGGCGATGGAGGCCTATCGCTTTCTCGGCAGCCCCGAGGGCGAACTGGCGCTGGCGCAGGCCTGCCTGTATCTGGCGACCGCGCCCAAATCGAACGCGGTCTATCTGGCGCAGAAAGCCGCGTGGAAATCCGCGAAGGAGACCGGCAGCCTGATGCCGCCAATGAACATCGTCAACCCTGCGACCGGGCTGATGGAGAGCCTCGGCTACGGCAAGGGCTACACCTATGATCACGATACGCCCGAAGGCTTCTCGGGCGATGATTACTGGCCCGAGGGCATGGCACCGGAGCAGTTCTACACGCCCGTCGAACGCGGGTTTGAGCGGGAGATCGCCAAGCGGCTGGAATACTGGGAACGGCTGCGGCGGGAGCGTGCGGATTGAACCGTTTCACCCACTTTCTCGCTGTCGATTGGTCAGGCGCAAAAGGCGCGCGGCAGAAGGGTATCGCACTGGCGGTAGCGCTTGCGGAGGGCGGCGCGCCGATGATTATCACCCCGCCCGATCCGCGCGGCTGGGCGCGCAGCGAGGTGCTGGCGCTGCTGCTTGATCTTCCTGGCGATACGCTAGTCGGGCTTGATCTGGGCATTGGCCTCCCCTTCGCTGATGCAGGTGCGTTTTTTCCCGCGTGGGACGCCTCGCCCGCTGATGCCCGCGCGTTGTGGGCGCTGATCGACCGGCTGTGCGCCGATGATCCGCACCTTGAGGCGGGCGGCTTCGTCACCCATGCCGAGGCTGCGCGCTATTTCCGCCATGGCAAAGGGCTGGAGGGCGACCGCTTCCTGCTCCCCGGTGCGGCCACCCGCGAAGGGCGGTTCCGGGTGGCCGAGATGGCGCAACGCGGAGCCGGGGTACGCCCGGTAAGCAATTTCAACCTCGTCGGCGCAGCGCAGGTCGGCAAGTCGAGCCTTACGGGCATGCGGATGCTCCACCAGCTTGCAGGGCGCGTGCCTGTATGGCCGGTCGACCCGCTGCCCGAAAGCGGTTCTGTGGTGACAGAAATTTACACCTCGGTCGCGGCGCGATTGGGCGGAGTGACAGGCACGGCGACCAAATTGCGGAGCTACGAGGCATTGAACAATGCGCTCGATATGCTGAACACCGCGCCGGTCACGGGAAGCGGGGCGATCGACGATCATTCCTCCGATGCGTTGCTGACCGCTGCGTGGCTGCGCCACGTCCACGGCACCCGCGACTTGTGGCATCCGCCGAGCCTCACATCGCAGGTCGCCTGCACCGAGGGCTGGACTTTCGGTGCGCATTAGGCTTAGGGCGCGGCCACGGTCAGCCGGCTTAGCTCAGTTGGTAGAGCACCTGATTTGTAATCAGGGGGTCACGAGTTCGAATCTTGTAGCCGGCACCACATTCAGGTCGCGCAGCGGTAGGGCACAAAAGCGCTACCCCAGCTTGAGGAAAAACTCCTCGCGCTCCCGGCGCAATTCGGCAGGTGTAAGCGCCGATAACCCGCCCAGCTCCGCCCGCAGTGCCAACGTCAGGCGCTTGACCATTTCGGCCGGATCGCGGTGTGCGCCGCCGCGCGGCTCGTAGACGATGCGGTGGATCACGCCGAGTTTCAGCAGGTCCGCCGCCGTCACCCGCATCGCTTCGGCAGCGTCAGGTGCCTGCGCAGCGCTGCGCCACAGGATCGAGGCGCAGCCTTCGGGCGAGATCACAGAATAGACCGCGTGTTCGCACATCAGCACGCGGTTGGCCGCTGCGAGCGCCACCGCGCCGCCCGATCCGCCTTCGCCAATGATCACCGCAATCAGCGGCACGCCAAGGCCCAAGCATGCCTCCGTCGAACGGGCGATCGCCTCGGCCTGTCCGCGCGCCTCGGCATCGACCCCGGGGAAGGCGCCGGGGGTATCGACCAGAGTGATCACCGGAAGGCCGAACCGGCCCGCCAGTTCCATCATGCGGATCGCCTTGCGATAGCCTTCGGGCCTGGCCATGCCGAAATGATGGCGGATGCGCGCGGTGGTATCCTCGCCCTTCACGTGGCCGATCACCATCACCCGGCGGCCTTCAAACCGCGCGAACCCGCCGATGATCGCGATGTCCTCACCAAACACCCGGTCGCCGGCGAGGGGCAAGAAATCGGTGAACAGCCCAGCCACCAGCTTCTCGAACCGGGGACGCTGCGGATGGCGGGCCACTAGCGTACGCTGCCATGGAGTCAGGCGCGCATAGGTATCGGCGAGCAGGCGATCGGCGCGGGTCGCCAGCATCGCCGCTTCCTCGGCCCCTTCGGGATGCGCAGCAAGCTCGGCAACGTGCCGGTCGAGCGCCTCGATCGGCTTTTCGAAGGGCAGGTACTGGATCACAAGGTAACGCCTAGACCGTCATCGACATGCCGCGATAGATCCGCGCGCGGTAACGCGAATCCTCCGCATCGGGCAACGGCGCACCAACCAGCAGCACCGCGCGGGCAAAGCGCCGCACTTCCTCCAGATGCTCGTCGAGATCCCGCGGTTCTTCGGACTGCACCCGGCGGGTCAGGTTGATCTGGTTGACCGGGACATCATGCACCAGCCGCTCGTTTTCCACGGCGAGCGTCGCAGTGAACGCGTGGAGCGTGGTCTTGAAGAAGTTCGCCAGCGCAAACGCCGGGCTCTTGTCGCCCATCGGCACATCGGGTGAGGTGAGCACCAGCTGGCAATCATCATAAAGCGAGGCACGGCGGCTGACGCGGAAATGGTGCGTGAGATTGTCGGCCACTACGGTTCGGAATTCGTCCGGGGTGAGCGGATCGTACTTGCCGTACAGCTTGCCCGGCAGCGCCTCAATCGGGGTGGACAAGATCGTGGTCGGCCTGCCCCATTGGATCAGGGCCTCGTCCATCGCCGCCTCGATATCACTGGTCTTGACCAGCGAGGTGAGTGAGACGGCGGTGTCCGGATCCAGCTGCGATTTGATCGCTTCGAAACCTTCGGCGGTGCGGGTGATCAGCACCACGTTGGCGGCATGGCAATCCTCGATAAAGGCGCGCGCGGTTTCGGCGAGGTAATCGGACAGGTGCTCACCGATGATCCACACTGTCTTGCCGCGCATCTGGTCGAGCCGTTCCTGCTTGGGGCTGCCGAACAGCTCGCGCTCGGTGGTCGAGCGTTCGACCGATAGCCCTCCCGACGGCATGAAGGTCTCGCCGCTGACGGCGCGATCAGCGAGGAAGAACACGGTCGCCTGCGCAACATCATGCTCGGTTGGCATCTTGCCGAGATAGAGCTTGGAGAGCACCCCGGTGCCGACCTTGCCAGCTTCCACCGCGATCTTGTCGGCAGGCAGGAACGGCGCGTCTTCAGGCGGAGCGCGCATCAGCCAGTCGGCGTCCGCCTCGGGCGTAGCGGGGCGATCGTGCCATTCAGGCGCATCGAGGAACAGCCCGGCCTGGCGCAAGCGCCCGATCAAAGCGGCGCCAATCGTGGGGGTGAGCAGATACTGGTCCCAGCTGCACGCGCCGTCACCTTCGCGCGCGCAGGCCAACGCCAGCTCGCGCAGCTCGTGCGGGTTGTTGGTGTCGTGGCTCATCTTGACGGTGTCGTTGCGGGCGAGCCGCGCTAGCACCGCCTCGACCCGCACCCCGCGCCGGATCGCCTTGATCGCGGCGGCGTGGACGGCATTGAGGCGCTTGTTCTCAAGGATCAGCTTGCCGCGGCGTTCAAACAATCCGGGCTTGCCGCCGGTGCCCGACAGGCGGTCACCGTCAACCGGGCCCGGCGCGATGGCGTTGAACTGCACCTCCGGCCCGAGATAGCGGGCCATGCTTTCGACCATCGCGCGCTGCCCGGCCTTGCTGACCGCGTAATCGGCGCGGTTGGGATAGGCGACCGCGAGGTATTTCTCGCCGCCAAAATAGGACGAGACGTTGAGGATGTAGCCCGATCCTTGCGCCTTCATCAGCGGCGCGACGTGGTGCATCAGGAAGTAGTTCGACACGAGGTTGGCATCGAGCGTGTAGTTCCAAGCATCGACCCCCATGTCGACCACCATGTCCTCAGCGCCCGCAACACCGGCGTTGTTGATGAGGTAGTCGATCCGCCCGAAGGCTTTCAGGGTCGCATCGACCGCGCCCTTCAGGCTCTCGAAATTGCTGACATCGACATTGGCAAGCGTCTGCACCCGGCGTTCGACGCCGGCAAAGCCGATGTCCTCAAGCTCGCTTACGATCCGCGCGCGGGCGACTGCAAGCTCGCTTTCGCGCCGCGCGACCATCATCACCTTGGCGCCTGCGAGCGCCAGCAACCGCGCCACCTGCCCGCCGATCCCGGCCGAACCCCCGGTGATCAGCGCGACCTTGCCCAGATGCAGCCCGGTGATGTTCTCGCTGAACCCCGGCATGGCTTTGCGCGCGCCGGTCGCCTCGCCGATATTACCGGGGACATAGAGCGTGATTTCCGCCAGCTTGCTTTCTTTCAGCAAGATCCGCGCAGCGTGGCCGGCGGTGAAGCGAATGTTCTCAGCCTCGGTATTGGTGAAGCGCACGATCTGGTTGCCCCACTCGGCCTGACGGCGGCGGCCATGCGCGGTATCGATTTCGGATTCGTCGCGCCAGATGCGGATCAGCTGCTCGGTCGCGGCGCGCAGGATATTGGCATAGGTATCGCCCTTGCCGTCACTGGCATGGCTGAGGAACACAAATCGCGGTTCCTGCAACAGATTGTCGTGGCGTTTCCAATAGCGGCTGAGCGTGCGCGCCAATGCCATGTTGCCCGCCAGTTCGGCGTCCATCAGCGCCTCGACCACAGCGTCCTCAGCCTCGGTCAGCGCGCCGGTGAGCTCGCTTGCGCCTAGCATCGGCATGAACAGCGCCCCGCTGATCGGCGTGCCCTTGGCGGTGTAATCCTCAAGCGCGGTTTCCATCGCGCCTGCATCCTTGCGGTTGAAGCGAATGATCGCCAGCTTGTCCGAAAGCCCCACCGCCGCGCAGCGCTTCTCGGCAATCGCGACGTCGGCTTGGCGCGGCAGGCCCAGCACCACCTCGGCCCCGCAGGCGAGTTGCACCTGCGCGATTTCGAGCGCTTCCTCCCAATTGTCGCCCGCCGCGACCAGCACTGCCAATCCGGTGCCGTCCATCGACCGCATGGTGGGGCGGGAGAGATAGGTCGAGCGCTGTTCCTTGCGCACGGTCATGCCGTGAGTGACCTCGAAATCGTGGCCATTGTAAGCCGCGCTTTCGTCACTGCCGAGGAACACGCAGGTGGTGGCGATATCTGTGGGCGTGGGGAATGTCTTGGCCTTGGGATTGCCGCTGGTGGCACGTTCGAGGCTCATCATGTCGAAAAACTGGGTGGCAGTGGTTCCCGCCGTGTCCCCGCGCGCTGTATCCATTGCGGCGAACACGTTGCGGATGCGCTCGCTCTCGATCGGGCCGGGATAGATGAGGTTGACACGGATGCCCTTGGGACCAAGTTCGAGCGACAATTCGCGGCTCCACGCGTTCATCGCCGCCTTGGGGACCACGTAAGCCGCGCGCGCATAGTACGGCGTGCGGCTGAAGATGGTCGAAACGTTGATGATCGACCCGCCCTCAGGAATGTGCGGCGCTGCGGCGCGCGCGACGTTCCATGCGACGCCGAAGATATTGCGCAGCGCATTGCCAACGGTTTCGCTGTCGGTGCTACCCTGCTTTTGCAGGCCTGCGAGTTCTTCGGCCGAGAGCGGAAGGTTCTCGATCGGCTGCTTGGGCCCGGCGCTGCCCGCGTTGTTCACCAGAATGTCGATCCGGCCGAATTTGGCGACCACTTCGGCGATAGCAGCGCGGACCGAGGCGATGTCCCCGCCATCCAGTGCCACGGTGGCGAGCCGCGCCGGATCGGCCCCGGTGGCCTCGATCAGCGCGGCTGCGGCGGCAGCAGTGCGATCAGGCGTGCGGCCCGTCATCACGACGGTGGCGCCTTCGGCCAGATAGTGCGCGGTGATATGCCCGCCCAGATTGCCGGCCGCGCCGGTGACGACGGCGATCTTTCCCGCAAGGCGGCCAGTGGTGGCCACGGCAGGCACAGTTTTGGACTTCGGCTTGCTCTGGGCCATAGCACTCTCCTCATAAAATTACAGTACAAGCACGATTGGCTTGTCGATTCGTTCAATCTCTGGGGAGGAGAGCGGCGAACGTTTCAATTATTCAGGCGCGAAGGTCAAGGCTCCGGTTCCCCGGATGCTTGAGCTGCTGCCCAAGCCTCCAGCAGCGCGTCGCGGCTGCGCAGACCCAGTTCGGGCAGCGCGTGATTGACCACATAAGTCGATCCGGTGTGCCGGTTCTCCCACATCGCTTGGTGCGCTTCGGGGAGGCCCTCCCACGCCACGACTTCCGGCTCGGTCACTTCGAGCAGGCCGGCGGCAATCATGTCGTTCATCCGCGCGACCTCGTAGGCGTTGCACAGGTGCGTGCCAAGGATTGACGCGGTCGGCATCAGGATCTTGCGCTGGCGCGTCCAAACCTGCGGGGCGTAGAAGGTGAAGCGGCTTGCCGTGAGGTCTTCGGCAAAGATCACCCGCCCGGTGAAGGGCTTCACCAGCGAGGTCGAAATGCCGAGCGTATCCTGCCCGGCCCGTTCAAACACCAGATCAGGGCTGCCGCGCGGATTGTCTGGCGAGCGCAATATCTTGCCCACCGCCGAACCGAACGGCTTCATCACCCGGTCCTGATAATCGCGCACCGCGGCCTTGAAGACCTCGATATCGGCCTTGGCATCGGGCAGGCGCGGCATGGTGTCAGGCCAATAGAAATTCGCCCCCTCCCGCCGCCGGATGCTCTCGAGGCTGACAATGCCCTCGATCGCGTCCTCAAGGCCAAGCGATTGCAGGAATTCGCGCTGGCCATCGGTGGTGGCAGCTATCACCGAGCGCGCGTTGAAGCGGCGCGCGGCTTCGATCATTTCGAGCCCGGTTTCGTCGAGCAATTCGGTCGAACCCGGCCCGTAGAAGATCAGCACCGCTTCCCCGCCCCGCAGCGCGGCGCGGCGGAGCATTTCTTCAGGGCTAGCCGTTCCCGGCTTGCCCATGAAGCTGAAGTGATAGCCCGACGACGCGCCGTAGAACGCCAGCGTGCCGTTCTCGGCGAGCAATTGGAAGCTGCGCGGAAAGGCCGTTTCGCCTGCGTGGCTGACGACATAATCAGCCAGCTTGCCGCCGTTGAGCGCTTTGTATTGCTCCACCAGCGGCGCGCCGGCGGCTTCCCACGCCTGCGCCGCAGCAGCATCCTCGGGCACCACCGAATAGAGATCGGCGAAGCGCGCATCCTTGCGGTTGATCGCGCCGACCGCGCCCTGCACTCCGGTGATGAAGCCTGCGCGCTCCTCCGATGACACCAACCCCGTCACCTGCAACCCGGTGCGCACCGAAGACCGCAGCGCATCCAGCCCCGTCCCCGTCGCCGCGCCTTCGACAAACAGAGTCCGCCCCGGCGCGATTTGCAGCGTGGTGAACAGACAGCGCGCGATAGTGCCGAGGTTGAGCACATAGCTCCCCGCCTGCTCCAGCGTCAGATCGGGCGGCAGCTTGTGCATCTGCGGCGCCTGCACGGTCAGGAACTGTGCGTGACTGCCGGTTTCAGTCTCATACCCCTGAATCGAAAAATCCGCATACATCGGATCATTGCCGACCAGCGGCGACAGCAGATCATTAGTGCCGGAGTACACCGTCACCAGATCGCCGACCTTGATGCGGCCCTGCGCCCGTGTCTCGCTGCCGAGCGCCGCGACGAGCGCGATCCCGCCAGAGCCGGTTATCTGCACGTCTTCTTCGTGCGAATCGAACGGCGAGACCGGGATGCCGGTCAGCGCCCAGATATCGTTAAAGTTGACCTCGCTCGTCAGCATATAGAGCAGCGCTTCGTTGGGCGCAGGCCCGCGGACGGCGACGATCAGCTCCTTCTCGTGGCTGGCGGGCGGGCCGAAGCGCGGCGCGCCAGTGTCGGGATCACGGGCGATGCCGAAGGCGTATTGGTGGCTCGGGATCGGGGTGACACCGGGGAAGAACGGCGCGCCGATGGGCAGCAGATCGCCCGCTACTTCCAATGCTTGGCCGCGCAGCTCGTGCTCGGCATCGATCCACACACCGTCGCGACGCACCGGCAGCGGCGGGCTCACC
>JBBQWH010000069.1:0-13515 GCA_038210785.1 Sphingomonadales bacterium
AGTCGCAGGGGTTCAAGCGGGCGGGCGCGATTTGTCCGCGCCGGGCCACGCTCCGCCGGATCAGCGGCGGGCGCTGAGGTTCTGGGTGCGGTTTTGGGCGCGGGTGAAGCGAGCCAGCACCGCTTCGACCTCGCGGATCGCCATCGGTTCGCCCGGGGCGGCATGAAGTGCGATTTCGGCGGCCTGCAGCAGGTCTTCGGCGTGGAAGCTGGCGGCAAGGCCCTTCAGTCGCATCGCTGCGACATGCCAATTGCCGTCGCAGCGCGCGCGCTTGAGCAGATCGAGTTGGCGCGCGGCGCTCTCAAGGAATGCGGCGCGCAGCTCGCCCAGCAACACGGCATCATCGCCCGCCGCAGCCGCCAGAGTTGCATCAAGGGCTCCGTGATTAAACGCCATGTCAGCGGGATAGGCCCACTTGGGTTAATGCGGGGTTTATCCCGGCCAAGGGTGTGGTATGATAGAAGTATGGCAGGACGGCACCAGATGCGCGCCTTGGGGCGCAAGAACGGCGATGATGGCGCGGCAGATGCCGTTCGGGCGGAGCCGGGCGAGCCCGGAGTGCCAAGCGAGGACACGCTCGATCTTACCGAAAGCTGGGCCGAAGACGGTGACGACAACGCTGCGCCGCGCCCCGCGCGCTTCGGCTGGATCGCCCCCGCGCTCGCGCTCGTGACGATTACGGCGTGGACTGGATTTTTCGGCTGGGCAAACTTGGCCGAGATCCGAGCCGGCGCTGCGCCTGCGCAATGGGCGGCGTGGATCGTGGCATGGGCGGTGCCGACCGCGCTGGTTGGGATCGTGTGGCTGCTCGCCATGCGCTCCTCACGCGCAGAGGCGCAGCGCTTTACCGCGACCGCCGCGCTGATGAGCCATGAGAGCGCAGCGCTCGAAGCCCGGCTCAAGGTGGTGAACCGCGAACTCAGCCTGGCGCGCGAATTTCTCGCGGCCGAGGCGCGCGATCTCGAAGCGCTCGGGCGGATCACGGTCGAGCGATTGTCGGCCCATGCCGGCGATCTGCAGACGCTGATCGCTGGCAACGGCGCCGAGGTCGAAGCGATCGGAGCCGCAAGCGAGACTGCGCTAGGCAATATGAACCGGCTGCGCGATGATCTGCCGGTGATCGCCAATGCCGCACGCGATGTTGCCAACCAGATTGGCAGCGCCGGACGCACCGCCGAAGATCAACTCGCGCGGCTATCCGGCGGGTTCGATCGGATCAACGAGTCCGGCAGCGCCAGCGAAGCGCAAGTCGGCCGGCTCACCGCGCAAGTCGGCGATACGCTTGGGCAATTCGAAGCGCAGCTAACCCGGATCGAGGCGCTGGTGACGCAGCGCTTTGCCGCGCTGCAAAGCGAGGCGGAGGCCTATCGCACGCAGATCGCCATGCTCGAGGACGAAGCGCTCAAGACTCACAGCGCGCGCGCGCGTGTGATTGCTGGTGAGACCGATGGCATCGCGCAGCGCCTGCGCGATGCGGACGAGACCGCATGCAGCAGCTTCGCCGCCGCAATTGCCGCGCTGCACGAAACGATGACGGATAAGCTACGGCTGATCGAACAGCTTGATCGCAGCACCAGTACGGCGGCCAGCCAGCGGATCGCCCAACTGCGCGACGAGGCGGTGCGGTTCGACAACCACCTCGCCGAGCGTAACCTCCGCTTTGATGAGTTGATCGAGCAGCGTCAGGCCGCATTCGCGACCCACGAAGCGCAGGCGAGCGAAGTGCTCGCGCAGCGGCTAGCGACGCTCGACGAGGCGCTGGCCCAGCGGCGCGAGGCGCAGCTGGCCGATGTCACAAGTTTGATGGCGCAGGGCGAGGCGATGGCAGATCAGGTGGCCGCGCTCGGGCGGTTGATCGGTGAGATCAGCCAGACCGGCACGGCCGCGCGCGAAAGCCTCGGAACGGGGTTCACCGCGCTCGCACAGCAGCTCGATGGCAAGCGCGCCGCGCTCGTGCAGACCGAGGTGCAGCTGGCTCAGCTAACCGATAGCGGGGTGAGGCTGCTCGAAATCCTTCAGTCCGGCGCGCGCACCTGCCGCGAGGATCTGGCTGCGGCGATCAGCGGCGCGTGTAACACGCTCGAAGGGGCTGAGGCGCGGGCCGGGCAAGTCGAACAACTGATGTTGCGCAGCACGCAGCAAGGCAGCGAACTATCGGACTATCTGCTGCGCACCCGCACCGAGATCGACGCCGCCGACGGCGCAATTGCCGGGTTCAGGACGCGGCTGGCCGAGCAGTCTGATGATGCGCTCGCCCGGCTGCAAGGTCTTCGCGGCGGGTTCGCCCGGCTAGCCGAGGAAAGCGGCACGCTCGCAGGCGAAACGCAGGACCGCCTGCGCGAGGCGCTCGGCGCGCTTGAGGCGGCAATTGCGCAGGCCTTCGCTACGCTCGATAACGGCACACGCGACAGGACCGCGGCGCTTGCCGAGACCATCGGGAGTGAGGCGGTGCAAACGCTCGAACGCGCTTTGCGCAACGAGAGCGCTGCCACCATCGGCAAGCTCGAACAGGCCGCCGCCCATGCCTCGGGCATCGGGCGCGAGGCGGCAATCCAGCTGCGCGACCAGCTGATCAAGGTCAACGAACTCACCGGCAATCTTGAACAGCGGGTGATGCGCGCGCGCGAAATGGCCGAAGAGCAGGTCAACAACGACTTCACGCGGCGCATGGCGCTGATCACCGACAGCCTCAATTCTGCCGCGATCGATATCACCGGCGCGCTCACGATCGAAGTCGCCGATACCGCGTGGGATGCCTATCTCAAGGGGGATCGCGGAATCTTCACCCGCCGCGCAGTGCGCCTGATCGACAATGGCACCGCGAAAGACATCGCCGCGCTCTACAGCGAGAACGAGAGCTTCAAGGCTAATGTCAGCCGCTACATCCACGATTTCGAGGCGCTGCTGCGCGCTACGCTATCGACCCGCGACGGGCATGTGCTGAGCGTAACGATGCTCGGCTCGGACATGGGTAAGCTCTATGTCGCGCTCGCCCAGGCAATCCAGCGGTTTCGCGCTTAGCCTTCAGTTGCCCCGGCCTTGGCCTGTCCTAGGTTTGGGCAGCCCCGGGAGGTTTGGGCAGAAAGTCGATATCGGCGACGGTGATCCAGCCAT
Source organism: Sphingomonadales bacterium (assembly GCA_038210785.1). Lineage (GTDB taxonomy): Bacteria > Pseudomonadota > Alphaproteobacteria > Sphingomonadales > Sphingomonadaceae > Erythrobacter. Next base: position 3,115 of record JBBQWH010000069.1, read on the forward strand.
AACTGTAATTGGCAACAAACAACCCGGTGCACAGCGCGGCGATCGCCGTCGCCCGCAGCAACAGTTTGCCGGGTCGAAAATTGACCGGAGCGCTCTCCGCCTGCCCCGGCACGGATTCAGTCCCTGCCTCCTCCGCAGTTTGCACCCCGAAGGGCAGCATCACGAAGGCACTCATCACCCAGAACAGGAAGTAGATCGCAGCAATCGAAATGATCTGCATTAGTTAGGCGTTCCCGGCATCACCACCCGCACCTGCGGCTTCTTGCCCGACCAGCGCTGCGCCGTGCGCCGGGCGGCAAGGCGGGCAGCCTCGCGGATGACGGCAGGATCGCGCGCGTCCTTGCCCTTGAGGCGATTGATAGCCGTCAGCACGTCACCCGAGGCTTCTTCGAGGAATTGCGGCAGGTCTTCATCCAGCGGCAGTCCGATAGCCTCGATCTGAGGCCGTGTCCCGCGCGCCAGCACCACCACTAACACGCCATCTTGCGCGATGCGGCGGCGCATCGTGATTGAGTCACCATCTGCGGGCGCAATGATGTCGCCGTCCAGCACCAACCGGCCGGCGCGCACCTCGGCAACCTTGCCCGGTTTGCCCGGCGCAAGGCGCACGAGATCGCCGTTCTTCTGCACCACCTGCGCCGGGATTCCGCTAGCCTTGCCGACCCGCGCCTGCTCGGCCATGTGGCGGATCTCGCCGTGCACCGGCACCAGGATTTCGGGCCGCAGCCAATCGTAGAGCGCTTCGAGTTCGGGCTTCCCTGGGTGTCCCGAAACGTGGATAAATGCCTGTCGGTCGGTTACCATCTGGATCCCGCGCGCGGCGAGTTGGTTCTGGATCTTGCCGATCGGAATCTCATTACCCGGTATCTGGCGCGACGAGAACAGTACCACGTCGCCTGCAGAAAGCTCGATCGGATGGCTTTTCTCGGCCATCCGGCCGAGCGCGGCGCGCGGCTCGCCTTGCCCGCCGGTGGCAATGATCAGCACTTCGCCGCGCGGCAGGCCCATCGCCGTCTCGAATTTGACCGGCGTAGGAAAGTCCTCAAGATAGCCATTATCCTGCGCCACCTCGATGATCCGGTCGAGCGAGCGGCCGGCGACGCAAAGCTGCCGCCCGGTCTCGCGCGCAACTTCGCCCAGCGTGTGCAGGCGGGCGACGTTGCTGGCGAAGGTGGTCACCACCACGCGCTTGCCCTTGTGGCGCGCGACCTCCTCCATCAGAGCGCGGTGCACTGCGCCCTCCGAGCCCGAGGCCTCAGGATTAAAGACATTGGTCGAATCGCACACCAGCGCAAGCACGCCCTCATCACCGATTTCGCGCAATTCTTCCTCGGTGGTCGGCTCACCGATGATCGGTTCGTCATCCAGCTTCCAGTCGCCGGTGTGGAAGATACGCCCGTACGGGGTATCGATTAGCAGCGCGTTGCCTTCCGCAATCGAGTGCGCCAGCGGCAGGTACGTGATTGTGAACGGGCCGAGTTCGATCTCGCCGTGGTCTTCCTCGATAATGTTGATCTCGACCTTGCCGAGCAGCCCGGCCTCCTCGAGCTTGCGCGCCACCAGATCGGCGGTGAACGGCGTGGCGTAAAGCGGCACGCCAAGCTCGCCCGCGAAATAGGGTACGGCGCCGATATGGTCCTCATGTGCGTGGGTCAGCACAATGCCGATGAGGTCCTTGCGGCGCTCCTCGATGAAATCAAGATCGGCGAACACCAGATCGACCCCCGGATATTCCGTGCCGGAAAAGGTCATGCCGAGATCAACCATGATCCATTTGCCCTGACAGCCATAGAGATTGACGTTCATGCCAATCTCCCCGGAGCCGCCGAGCGCGAGGAACAGCAATTCGTCTTCGGGGGTGAAATCTTTCTTCAAGGTATTTCCGGTTCTGTCAGGAGGGGATGCGGGAGAGGTCAGGCGCTCTCGGCCTGGCGGGCAAGGAGGGCGAGGCCGTCCAGAGTAAGGTCGGCATCGACGTGGTCAAAGATGTCGGTGGCGTCATCGAACAATATGGCGAGCCCGCCGGTGGCGACAACCCTTGCCGGGCGACCAATTTCGGACTTCATGCGCGCGACCATGCCCTCCATCATCGCAACATAGCCCCAGAACACCCCGATCAGCATCTGATCTTCGGTGTTGCGGCCGATGACGCTGCGGTTGTCCGGTGCGCGGATGGCGATGCGCGGCAGCTTGGCGGTCTTTCCCACCAGCGCGTCGAGCGAGAGGTTGATCCCCGGCGCAATCGACCCGCCCTTGTAGGCTCCGGTGAAATCGACCGCTTCAAACTTGGTTGCAGTGCCGAAATCGACCACGATCAGATCGCCGCCATACTTGTGGTGCGCGGCAAGGACATTGAGCGCGCGGTCGGCGCCCAGCGAAGACGGCTGATCGACGTCGATCTCGAACCGCCACGCCGCCTTGCCCTGGCCTGCAAACATCGGCGTAATACCGAAATATTTCTGGCAGAGCACCGTGAGGTTATGGTCGGCGCGCGGCACCACTGATGCGACGATGATCTGCGTAATCCGGTCGCGCGCCACACCTTCGATGGTGAGCAATTGCAGCAGCCACACGGCGTATTCGTCGCCCGTGCGGCGCGGATCGGTGGCGATTCGCCAGCGCGCACGGATACGATCGGTGCCGTCGTCCCCGGCTTCGAACAAGGCAAAAACGACATTGGTGTTCCCGACATCGGCGGCGAGCAGCATCAGGCAGATCCTTCTGCAATCAGTGAAACGTCGCCCGCGTGGATAGTTTGTGTCACGCCATTCTCCAAGCATAGGAGCAGGGCGCCGCCCGCTTCGAGCCCGGCGAATGTCCCGCGCAGCATCGTACCATCGCCGCCATTGACCAAAAGCGGACTGCCGAGGGGGTGGGCGGCGCCGATCCAGCGACTGATCAACGCCGGCAACCTTTCCTGCCGCCAGCGTTCAATTTCCACGCCGACCCGCGGCGCAAGAAAGGTCAGCGCGCAATCAGCGCCAGCTTCATACTCGTCATTGAGCGCTGCGATGCAGGTAGTGGAGCGCCCCTCGATCTGCGGCGCGAAGGCGAGATTGATTCCAATCCCCGCGACAATCGCATCTCCGCACCGCTCGAGCAGGATGCCGGCCACCTTGGCCCCGCGCACCATCACGTCGTTGGGCCATTTGAGCCAAACCGCTGCATGGTCGAGTTCCATCAGCGACGCGATTACATGTTCATGCACGGCCAGCCCAAGGGCAAGCGCCAAGGTTTGCGCAGGCGGATCGCCTTCTGCAAATTGGATGACGGTGCTGGCGTAGAGATTGCCGGGCGGGCTGATCCACGTCCTGCCGCTGCGCCCCTTGCCGCCTGTCTGCATCTCGGCGCGCAGCCAGGTGCCTTCGGGGACCGCTTCGCCTGCACGCAAGCGCGCGACCAGATCGGCGTTGGTCGAGCCAGTGGTTGCCACCGTCTCGATCAAGGAACGAGGAACAGCGAGGCGGCAGCCTTGTCCGCAAGATCGGTGAGCGACGGGGTCAGAAGGTATCCCAGCGGCGAGATGATCAGCGCCATTAGCCCCAGCATGGCCCAATGCGCCGTCCCGCTCTTGCCGGTGACCACGCCTGCGGGCTCATCGAAGAACATCACCTTGACGAACTTGATGTAATAAAATGCGCCGATCACGCTCGCAGCGATGGCAATCGCACCGAACGCGATCAGACCTGCCTCAACCGTGGCCTGGAACACCACGAATTTGGCATAGAAGCCGAGCAGCGGCGGGATGCCCGCAAGGCTGAACATGAACACCATCAGCGCCCAGGCAATCGCGGGCCGCGTCACCGAAAGCCCGCGGATATCGGCGAAGGTCTCGAACAGCACGCCATCCTCATCGCGAAGCATCAAAAGCGCGGTAAAGCAGCCGAGGCTCATTGCGACATAGACAAACAGGTACACCAGCATCGCGCTTGCCCCGTCCTGATTGGCGACCGCAAGGCCGAGCAGGATGAAGCCGATATTGTTGATCGAGGAATAGGCCAACAGCCGCTTGAGGTTCTCCTGACCGATCGCCCCCAAGGCTCCGAAGATGATCGAAGCCAGCGCGGTGAACATCACGATCTGCTGCCACGCGGCCACCTGCGCGCCGAACACTTCGAAGGTGACCCGCGCGGTCAGCGCCACAGCAGCGACCTTGGGCGCGGTCGCGAAGAAAGCGGTGACCGGGGTCGGCGCGCCTTCGTAGACGTCGGGAGTCCACATGTGGAACGGCACCGCGGAAATCTTGAAGGCTAGTCCTGAGAGCACGAAGACGAGCCCGAACAATGCGCCAATGCCCATCGTTCCGGTCAGCCCTTCGCGCACCGCCGGAAACGCGGTGCCGCCGGTGAAGCCATAAAGCAGGCTCATCCCGTACAGCAAAATGCCCGACGCCAGCGCGCCGAGCACGAAATACTTCAGCCCCGCCTCGCCCGAGCGGACATCGCGCCGCAGGATCGCCGCCAGCACATAGGCCGCAAGGCTGTTCAATTCGAGCCCGAGATAGAGCGTCATAAAATCATTGGCCGAGACCATGATACTCATGCCGACGCTCGCGAACAGGATCAGCACCGAATACTCGGCGCGCATCCCGCGCTCGGTACCGGCCGCCGCGCTGTTGAAGAATGCCGGCGCGATGATCAGCGCACCAATGGCCGCCAGATAGATCAACGCCTTCGCAAACAGCGCGAAGCTATCAACCTTGATCAGCCCGCCGAACGCCAGTGTCGCCGGGCCATCCCCGCCAGAATGCAGCCCCGGCACCAGCATGAATCCGGCCCCGAACAATGCGGCAGCGGCAGCAATGGCGATCAGTCGCGCGGATTTGTCCCCGCCCCATGCCGCAACCAGCAGCAGCGCAAGGCCCGCGCATGTCAGTAGCAATTCGGGCGCGATCAGCGCGAAGGAAGCGGCGAAATCCATCAGTGCGCGCCCTCCTTGGCACTTTTAGTCTCGCCGTTCGCAGATTGACCGCTCGAATGCTCGGCGTTCTCACCATGCGGCATCGCATTGGCGGCCTCGGCCCGGGGCGCGCCCGCCATTAGAGCTGAATCACTCGCCGGGGCGGCCGCCGCTAGCCGTGCATCGAGCACGGCAATATCGGCGCGCACCGGCGCAAGGAAGCTTTCGGGATAGACCCCCATCCACAGCACCGCAGCGGCAATCGGGGCCATCATTGCCCACTCGCGCGGAGAGATGTCGGGCATGGCAGCGGCGTCCGCGTTGGTATGCCCGCCAAACGCCACCCGGCGATAGAGATACAGCATATAAGCTGCGCCGGTGATAATCCCGGTGGTGCAGATCAGCGCGACCAGGCTCGATGTCTGGTAGATGCCCGCCAGCGACAGGAACTCGCCCACGAAGCCGCTTGTCCCCGGCAATCCGATGCTCGCCATCGTGAACAGCAGGAAGAACAGCGCATAATTCGGCATGTTGATCGCCAGCCCGCCGTAACGTGCGATCTCACGGGTGTGCAGCCGGTCGTAAATCACGCCGACGCACAAGAACAGCGCAGCCGAGACGAGCCCGTGGCTCAGCATCACGATCATCGCGCCTTCAAGACCCTGCACGTTGAACGCGAACAGGCCTACGGTGACAATCGCCATGTGCGCGACACTCGAATAGGCGATTAGCTTCTTCATGTCGGCCTGCACCAGCGCGACCAACGAGGTGTAGACCACCGCGATCATCGAGAGGGTGTAGACCAGCCACGCAAGCTCGGCACTCGCCTCGGGGAACATCGGCAGGCTGAAACGGATGAAGCCATAGCCGCCCAGCTTTAGCAGAACGCCCGCTAGAATCACCGATCCGGCGGTGGGCGCCTGCACGTGGGCATCGGGCAGCCAAGTGTGGAACGGCCACATCGGCACCTTGACCGCAAAGCTGGCAAAGAACGCCAGCCACAGCCATGTCTGCGCGGCGGGTGGGAAGCTGTACTGCATCAACGTCGGGATGTCGGAGGTGCCGGCCTCGGCCACCATCCAGAACATCGCGATCAGCATCAACACCGAGCCGAACAGGGTATAGAGGAAGAACTTGTAGCTCGCGTAAATGCGGTTGTCCCCGCCCCACACCCCGATGATGAGATACATCGGGATCAAGCCCGCTTCGAAGAAAACGTAGAACAGGAACAGATCCTGCGCCGCAAAGGTGCCAATCATCAGCACTTCCATGAACAGGAAGGCGGCCATGTATTCGCCCACACGCTTTTGCACCGAAGACCAGCTGGCGAGGATACAAATCGGCATCAGAAACACGCTGAGCATGATCAGCATCAGCGCGATCCCGTCGATCCCCAGAGCCCACGCAAAGCCCGCGAACAAATCGGCCCGTTCAGTGAACTGCCACTGCGCCCCACCAATCTGGTAATTCGACCAGAGCGCAATGCCGAGCGCAAGAGTGACCAGCGTCGCCCCCAGCGCGATCCAACGCGCTGTGTTTGCCCCTGTAAAGAGGCACGCAAGCGCGCCTGCCAGCGGCGCGAGCATCATCAGCGACAGGATGGGAAGGCCGTCCATGACGAAACGCGCTCCTAAAGCAGAACGTAAGTGACAGCAGCGACCAGCCCGAGCAGCATGATCAGCGCATAGGAGTAGAGGTAGCCCGACTGGAGCGACTTCGCAGCGACTGAACTGCGCTCAACCACCCAGGCGATACCATTGGGGCCGAAGCGGTCGATCGTGCCGATATCGCCCAGCTTCCAGAACTGGCGGCCCAGCCAGAACGCGGGCTTGACGAAGATCGCGTCATACAGCTCGTCGAAATACCATTTGCGATAAACGAAGTTGTGAAGGGCCCCGAAGGTCGCGACGAACCTGGCCGGGATATCCGGACGGGCGATGTAAGCAAGATATGCGCCTGCAAAGCCCACGATCATGGCAATGAAAGCGGTGTACTTCACCCAATAAGGCACCGCGTGCATCGCGTGGATCAGTTGCTCATTGTAGAAAATCGACCCGGCCCAGAAGGCGGCACTGTCAAGGAACTTGGGCGCGAACACCTGCCCCGCCGCAACTGCGCCGATGGCCAGTAAGCCCAAGGGGATCAGCATAGAGACCGGGCTTTCATGCGGATGATAGCCGCCGGTGGTATCCTCCCCCGCTTGCGCCGGGGTCTTGTGGACGGCGTGCTGGATATGCTCGCTCTCGATCCAGCGCGGCTTGCCCCAAAATGTCAGGAACATCAGCCGCCACGAATAGAAGCTGGTGAGCAACGCCGCAAAAGCGCCAGCCCAGAAGGCGAATTGGCCTGCGCCGTTACCGCGGGCAAAGGCGACTTCAAGGATCGCATCCTTAGACCAGAATCCTGCAAATCCAACGCCGAGGTGATAAACCCCAAGCCCGGTGATCGCTAACGTCCCCGCCAGCATCGCGTAGAAGGTGAACGGAATCGCTTTGCGCAACCCCCCGTAATACCGCATGTCCTGTTCGTGATGCATGGCGTGGTTCACGCTTCCCGCTCCCAAGAACAACAGCGCCTTGAAGAACGCGTGGGTGAACAGGTGGAACATCGCCGCCCCGTAAGCACCAACGCCTGCCGCAAAGAACATGTAGCCCAGCTGCGAGCAGGTCGAATAGGCGATCACCCGCTTGATGTCCCACTGCGTCGTGCCGATGGTGGCGGCGAAAAAGCACGTGGCGGCGCCGACGATGGTGACAATGGTGAGCGCGGTCGGCGCGGTCTCGAACATCGGTGACAGGCGGCACAGCATGAACACCCCCGCGGTCACCATAGTCGCGGCGTGGATCAGTGCAGAGACCGGGGTCGGCCCCTCCATCGCATCGGGCAGCCAGGTGTGCAGTCCGAGCTGCGCCGACTTGCCCATCGCGCCGATGAACAGGAGGATGCACAGGATGTCCATCGTATACAGACGCATGCCCACAAACGTGATGGTCGATCCGCTCATCGCCGGGGCGGCCGCGAGGATCTCGGGGATCGAAGTCGTCTGGAACACCAGATAGGTGCCAAAAATGCCGAGCATGAAGCCCAAATCGCCCACACGGTTGACCACGAAGGCCTTGATCGCGGCGGCCCCCGCGCTCGGCTTTTTGAACCAGAAACCGATCAGCAGGTACGAGGCGAGGCCCACCCCTTCCCAGCCAAAGAACATCTGCACCAGGTTATCGGCCGTCACCAGCATCAGCATCGCAAACGTGAACAGCGAAAGGTAGGCGAAGAACCGCGGCTGATCCGGGTCTTCCTCCATATACCCCCACGAATACAGATGGACGAACGCCGCGACAGTGTTGATCACCACTAGCATGATCGCCGTCAGTGTATCGACCCTCAGCGCCCAGTCGAAGGTCAGCGTGCCGCTTTCGACCCACTTCAAGACCTGCACCACCTCGGGGCTTTCGCTCCCGCCGAGAAAACCGAGGAAAATCGGCCAGCTCAGGCCTGCGGACAGAAACAGGGCGCCAGTGGTGACGCTCTTGGCCGCAACATTGCCGATCATGCGGTTGCCTAGCCCTGCGATCAGGGCGGCGAGCAGCGGTGCAAACACGATGATGAGGATGGGATGCATGGGCCGCTTAACCCTTCATCCGGTTGATATCGTCAACCGCAATCGAGCCGCGGCCACGGAAATAGATCACCAGAATAGCCAGCCCGATCGCAGCCTCGGCCGCTGCCACCGTCAGCACCAGCATCGCAAACACCTGCCCAACCAGATCCTGCAAGAAGGCGCTGAAGGCGACGAAGTTGATGTTGACCGCCAGCAAGATCAGCTCGACTGCCATCAGGATCACGATCACGTTCTTGCGGTTGAGGAAAATCCCCAGCACGCCCAGCACGAACAGGATCGCGCCCACGGTGAGGTAATGTTCGATCCCGATCATGCGCGAAGCGCTCCTTTGATCCGCTCGCCCTGAGCTTGTCGAAGGGTCATAGTTCGACCCCCTGCCCGATCTCCGGGTTCTTCATGACGGTGGCATCCTCCGGGCGGCGGCGGGTCTGCTTGGAAACGTCCTGCCGCGCGCGCGCACCGGGCTTAGGCGGCTGGAAGGTCAGCACAATCGCGCCGATCATCGCTACCAGCAGGATGATCCCGGCGATCTCGAACAGCACGATGTAGCGGCCATAGAGCAGCGCACCGAGCGCCTCGATATTGCTGGTATCGGCGGCCTGCATCGCGCTGCCATCGGGTGTGCCCAGCGCGATCCCGCCAACGCTGTATGCGCCCACCGCCAGCAGCAATTCGGCCAGCAGAACGGCGGCAATCGCGACCCCCAGCGGAGCATTGCGGCTGAAGCCTGCGCGCATCGCGACAAAATCAATGTCGAGCATCATCACCACGAACAGGAAGAGCACCGCGACCGCTCCGACATAGACGATCACCAGTAGCATCGCGATGAACTCTGCCCCGACCAGCACCATCAGGCCGGCGGCGTTGAAGAACGTCATGATCAGCCACAGCACCGAATGCACGGGGTTCTTCGAGGTGATCACCAGCACCGCCGAAGTGACGAGCACCAGCGCGAACAGGTAGAAGGAAAAGACTGCAGATGTCACGAAACCAGCGCTCCGGCGTGCCCGAGCGTCCCAAACTGCTGACACGATGCCGCAGGACTTGGCGTGGGCGTTACCGCCACGGCGCGTCCGCCGCAAGGTTTGCAGCGATCGCCCGCTCCCATTTGTCGCCATTGGCGAGGAGCTTGTCCTTGTCGTAGATCAGCTCTTCGCGCGTTTCGGTGGAAAACTCGAAGTTCGGCGTCTCCACGATGGCATCCACCGGGCATGCTTCCTGGCACAGCCCGCAATAGATGCACTTGGTCATGTCGATGTCGTAGCGCGTGGTCCGGCGGCTGCCATCCTCGCGTGGTTCGGCTTCGATGGTGATGGCGAGCGCTGGGCACACCGCCTCGCACAGCTTGCAGGCAATGCACCGCTCCTCGCCATTGGGATAGCGGCGCAGCGCATGTTCGCCGCGAAACCGCGGGGAAATCGGGCCCTTTTCATACGGGTAGTTGAGCGTGAGCTTGGGCTTGAAGAAATATTTCAGCGTCAGCCCCAGCCCGCCGATGAATTCCAGCAGCAGCAGCGACTTGGCGGCATTCAGCACGGCACTCACAACACAACACTCCCAACGGCCCGAGCCGGCGCGGCATCAAACTTGTCGGTGAAGAACATCAGCCAGCCGCTCACCACGACCACCCAGACGAGGCTGAGCGGCAGAAACACCTTCCACCCCAGCCGCATCAGCTGGTCATAGCGGTAGCGCGGCACCGCGGCCTTCACCCAGGCGAAGCAGAAGAACAGGAAGGCCATCTTCCCCAGCATCCACACAAAGCCCGGCACCAGATAGAGTGGCGCCCAGTCGAGCGGCGGCAGCCAGCCGCCGAGGAACAGCACCGGAATGAGCGCGCACATGAACAGAATGTTGGCATATTCGCCAAGAAAGAAGAG
>JBBQWH010000070.1:0-13294 GCA_038210785.1 Sphingomonadales bacterium
ACCTTGGCGATGACTTCGTGCATGTCATAGGGCTGGTTGGCGTTATCGGGAATCAGCGTGTCGAGGCTCATCTCCAGCCGGTCCCACGGATCACTGACGGGAAGCACCGGGGCCTCGTCGCGATTCGATAGAGGGAGGAAATCGACAAACCTACGGGTCGCAAGCAGCGCTTCGATGTCGTTTTCATACGCCAGATCGGCAACCGAGGTCTTGGTCGTGTGGGTAATCGCGCCGCCCAGTTCTTCCTGCGTCACGATCTCGTTGGTGACGGTCTTCACCACCTCCGGCCCGGTGACGAACATGTAGGAGCTGTCCTTCACCATAAAGATGAAGTCGGTCATCGCCGGGCTGTACACCGCCCCGCCCGCGCACGGCCCCATGATGAGGCTGATCTGCGGCACCACGCCGCTGGCGAGCACATTGCGCTGGAACACCTCGGCATAACCGCCGAGGCTGGCGACGCCCTCCTGAATGCGCGCCCCGCCCGAATCGTTGAGCCCGATCACCGGCGCGCCGACCTTCATCGCGGTGTCCATCACCTTGCAGATCTTCTCGGCATGGCGTTTTGACAACGAGCCGCCGAACACAGTGAAATCCTGCGAGAAAACATACACTAGCCGGCCATTGATGGTGCCGCTGCCGGTCACCACCCCGTCGCCCGGGATACGCTGGGTTTCCATGCCGAAATCGTTGCAGTCATGTTCGACATAGGCGTCGACTTCTTCGAACGAGCCTTCGTCGAGCAACACGTCGAGCCTTTCGCGCGCGGTCAGTTTGCCCTTGGCGTGCTGGGCTTCGATGCGCTTCGCGCCCCCCCCCATTCGGGCGGCTTCGCGGCGGCGTTCCATTTCGGCGATATTGGCGGACAATGGGGATCCCCTGTTGCGTTTCTTTCAGGCAAACGCGTTGCCTTAGCGGCTGCGCAGCGTCAACGTGGCAAAAGTGCGGGACGAGCGTGAGGGAGCGGCGATGTGGCGGGCTGATGTGCTGGTGATCGGCGGCGGAATTGCGGGGCTGAGCCTTGCGGCGCGGCTGTCCGAGCAGACGCGCGTGGCGGTGATCGAGGGCGAAAGCGCGCCGGGTTACCACGCCTCGGGCCGCAGCGTGGCGGTGGCGCATTTCGGGCTGGGCAAGAGCGAGGTGCGCACACTAACCGCGCTGAGCCTGCCCGCACTGGCGGCGTATGGCACGCGGCATCCAGCGCTGCATATTGCTTCGGCCGCGCAGGCCGATATGCTCGATGCGCTGGAGGCCACCCACCGAAGCTTTGGCTGCGATTATGCACGGCTCAGCGGCGAAGCGGCGCGGGCGCTGCTGCCGGTGTTGAGGGCCGAGGCCTGCGCCGAGGCCCTGATCGATCACGGGGCGCTAAAACTCGATACCGACGCGATGCTGCAGGCCCATGCGGCGACGATCCGCGCCAATCACGGTGCGATGATGACGGGCGCGCGGGTAACGGGGATCGCCTATGAGCGCGGCGGTTGGGTGGTTCTGACGGCGGATGGCGCTCGCCACAGTGCGCCGGTGCTGGTCAACGCAGCGGGCGCATGGGCAGACGACATCGCGCGGATGGCAGGCGTCACCCCCATCGGCATCCAGCCTCGCCGCCGCACAGTCATATCCTTCGCCGCGCCCGATAATGTGGACGTGCGCAGCTGGCCGTTCACCAAGACCGTGGGCGAAGGGTTCTACCTGCTGCCCGAAGGCCGCGGGCAACTGCTCGCGTCCAGCATGGATCAGACCCCTTCAGACCCGTGCGATGCCGCCACCGAAGAGCTCGACGTCGCCATCGCTGCCGACCGGGTCGAGCAGGCGACAACCCTCGCGATCCGGCGGATCAACCATTCCTGGGCGGGCCTGCGCAGCTTCGCGCCCGACGAGTTGCCCGTGATCGGCCACGCGGCAGGCGCGCCGGGGTTTGTGTGGTGTGCCGGCCAAGGCGGATATGGCTTCCAAACCGCGCCCGCGCTCTCGCGGATCGCACAAAGCGCTGCGCTCGGCCTGCCTTTTCCTGAGGATTGTGCAGCAGCAGGGCTTACGGCGAAGCTCTTTAGCCCCGCCCGCCTGGGCGCCTAGATCAGAACCGCAGCATGATGCTGCGCGCGAGTGCGGGCGAGAGCGAGTAGACCGCGCGGAGCAGCTTCACCATGCCGACATTGGCCTCGGCGTGGCCTTTTTCGAGCGCGGTCAGGATCTGGCGTGCGCATTCTTCAGGCGGCATTTTGTTCGTCTTGCGATCCGCGGTCATCTGGGTGTCGACCACCGGCGGCAGGGCCTCGATCACCTCGATCGGCTCGCCCTTGAGCTGCGCGCGCAGCGCCATGGTGTAGCTGCGCAGTCCCGCCTTGCTGGCGCAATAGACCGAGCTGGCGGTGTTGGGAGCGATGGCAAGGCCGCTGGTGACGTTGATGATCGCCGCTTGCGGCGCAGCAGCAGTCCGGGCGCGAAGGCGCGGCAGCAGCGCGGTGATCAGCCGGATCGGCGCGGAGAGATTGGCATAGAGGCAGCCATCGGCGGCATCCGGATCAGGCAGACCGCCACGCACATCATGAGGCACGCCCAGCCCGGCATTGTTGACGAGGACGTCAATCGCCCGATCACCCAGCGCCTCCACCAGCGCATCGACCCCACCTGCGTGCGAGAGATCGGCGGCGAGCGCTTCGAACCCCTCGGCCTCCATCGCCGCGAGCCGCGCGGGATCGCGTCCAGTGAGGATCACATGCGCGCCCTTGGCCTTGAGCTGGCGCGCAAGCTCGCGCCCGATGCCGGCGCTGCCGCCGGTCAGCAGCACTGTCTTGCCGTTCACATCCATCAGACTTCCCCCGGTTTGCCTGCCGCCCACTATTTGAACAGCACCAGCTCTTCCGCCATGGTCGGGTGGATCGCGACCGTAGCGTCGAAATCGGCCTTGGTCAGGCCTGCTTTCACCGCCACCGCTGCGGCCTGCATGATCTCGGGCGCTTCGGGGCCGATCATGTGGATGCCGACAATCCGGTCATTCGCCGCATCGACGATCATCTTGTACAGGCTGCGCTCGTTGCGGCCCGCCACGACGTTTTTCATCGGGCGGAAATCGGACTGATAGACGCGGATATTGCCGAGCAGGTTGCGCGCTTCGCCCTCGGTCATTCCCACCGAGGCGATCGGCGGATGACTGAACACCGCGCTCGGCACGCAGGAGTGATCGACCGCGTAAGGTTCAACATCGCCGAACACCGAATCCGCGAAGGCCTGGCCTTCGCGGATCGCCACCGGGGTCAATTGCACCCGGTCGGTTACGTCGCCCACAGCGTAGACATAATCGACATTGGTGCAGCTGAAGGCGTCGACCACAATCTCGCCCTTGCGGCCCACCGCGACTCCGAGGGTTTCCAGCCCCAACCCTTCGACATTCGGCGCGCGGCCGGTGGCGGCCATCACCACGTCGAACTCGCGCGGATCCAGCCCGGTCAGCTTGACCAGCAAGGTGCCGTCGGCCTGCTTTTCGATATGCTCGAACTCGGTCATGAACAGGAACTCGATGCCCTTGACCAGCGAGATTTGTAGCAAGCGGTCGCGCAGCGCCGCGTCATAGCTGCGCAGGATCGTGTCGGAGCGGTTGGCGATTGTCACCTTGGCACCGAATTCGTTGAAGATGCCCGCGAATTCATTGGCAATATAGCCGCCGCCCGCGATCAGGATGCGGCGCGGGATGGCGTCCAAATGAAACGCCTCGTTCGAGGTGATGACGTGTTCGTTGCCCGGAAACACGGGGATCAGTGGGCGGGCGCCGGTGGCGATCAGGATGTGGCCTGCGGTGATCACCTTGCCGCTCGCCAGCGTGATCTGGTGATCGCCGGTGATGGTCGCGCGTTCATGGAAAACGGTGACATTGTGGTTGGCGAGCGTCTCACCGTACAGCCCTTCGAGCCGCGCAACGTCCGCCTGCACGAGATCGCGTAGCTTGACCCAGTCGAAGCTTTTGCCGGTGATTGTCCACCCGAACTGCTGGGCATCGACAAGGTCTTCAGCGAAATGCGCGCCGTAGACGAGCATCTTTTTGGGCACGCAGCCGCGGATGACGCAGGTGCCGCCGACCCGGTATTCTTCCGCCATCGCCACCCGCGCGCCATGCGCTGCGGCAACCCGGCTGGCGCGCACGCCGCCCGATCCGGCGCCGATGGTGAAGAGATCATAGTCGTATTGCTTGTCCATAGCGCGGTCCCTGCGATCGGTGGAAGCGCGCTATGGCCCAAGGGCTGGCCAAAGCCAACCGCCAGACGCCCCACAACTCTGAGGTCCGCCCGGCGGAATGGATTGGTTACAGGTTCAAATCTTAATGGGTCAAATCAGGCGCTGGCAGAACGCGGACGTCCGCCGCCCCCGCCGCCGGGCCGCCCACGACCGCGACCACGATCACCGCCGGCGCTGCTACCGCCGCCGCCGCCCGAAGGACGACCACCGCCACTGGGGTTACGCTGACCGCCGCCGCCGCCGCCACTGCTGCCGGGCTTGGAACTATAGACGCGGCGATCACCTTCGGGGCGACGTTCGCCCTCGGGACGCCGTTCGCCCTGAGGACGCCGTTCGCCATCGGGACGCCGCTCACTCCGCGCTTCACCCTGCGGCTTGCGCTCACCCTGTGGGCGCTGGCCGACGGGGCGCGGGTTGACCCGCTTCATCGGGGTGCGGGCAGCCGGCTTCACCGGGCCTTCGCCCTCCACCACCGCACGGAAATTCTCCGGCAGGTTGAGCCGTTCGAGCTCAGCGCCGGTGACCTTGCGAATATCCTTGAGGTATGCGCGTTCATCCTCAGCACAAAAGGCAATTGCGACCCCGTCCTTACCTGCGCGCGCGGTGCGGCCGATGCGGTGGACATATTGTTCAGGCACATTGGGCAGCTCGTAATTGATCACATGGCTGACGCCGGGAATATCGATCCCGCGCGCAGCAACATCGGTCGCGATCAGCACCGGCACGCGGCCCTTGCGGAACTCGTCGAGCGCGCGCTGGCGCTGCGGCTGCGACTTGTTGCCGTGGATCGCATTGGTCTCGATCCCGGCCTGCTCGAGCTTCTTCACCACCCGGTCCGCGCCGTGCTTGGTGCGGGTGAAGATCAGCACGCGTTCGACCGCGCCGGGAACGGCGTGCCGCCCTTTGAGGATCATTTCGAGCAGCGCGAGCTTCTCGTCCTGCTGCACCATGAACAGATATTGGTCGATCCGTTCGGCGGTGGTGCTTTGCGGGGTGACCGAGACCTGGACCGGATTGTTGCAGAACCCGCTCACCAGCTCCTTGATCGCCTTGGGCATGGTGGCGGAGAAGAACAATGTCTGGCGATCCTTGGGCGCCAGCTCCTTGATCTTGCGCAGCGCGTGGATGAAGCCAAGGTCAAGCATCTGATCCGCTTCGTCGAGCACCAGCACTTCGATTCCGTTGAGGTTGAGCGCCTTCTGGTCGATCAGATCGAGCAGGCGGCCCGGGGTGGCGACCAGAATGTCGGTGCCGCGGTGCAGCTTGTTGCGGTCCTTGCCCACAGAAGTGCCGCCGACAATGCATTGCACCTTGAGGCCCGCGAGCGCGCCATAATCCTTGGCGCTATCGGAAATCTGCACCGCGAGTTCGCGGGTCGGGGCCAGCACCAGCATGCGGCAAGATTTGAACGGGATCTGCTTGTCGGCAGCGCGCAGCCGGTCGATACTGGGGAGCATGAAAGCGGCGGTTTTGCCGGTGCCGGTCTGGGCAATGCCGAGCAGATCGCGACCCTTGAGCACAGGCGGGATGGCTTGCTCCTGAATCGGAGTAGGGACGGTATAGCCCTTCATATCAAGGGCCTGGAGCACGGGCTGCGACAGCCCGAGTTCAGCAAAAGTGGTCATGTGAAACTCGCATAATGTGCGGCGCGCGCAAGCCTATAGGGCGCGCGGCGCGGGGGTTGAAACCGCCCGCGTGAAAAGGGAAGTCTTGAGGTAAAACCGAAGCGCGGCCGGGGCGGATTATGTCAGTCGTCCGCCGCTTCACGCATGGCTAGCGCGCTTCGATGAGCGCCAGATGGGCGCTGCGACCGGAAAAGTCAAAGGATTATCGATCCGGCTGGAAGAATGAGTGGATTTTGATATCGCCCTTATAGGTGCCGGCGATGGCATTGCCCTGCCCATCACGGGCCGGAGCGAACTTCGCGCTGGTGACAACAGCCTTGCACAATTGCGCGTTGACGAAGGCCCGGCGGAATTTGCGGACCAGAGTACAATCGGTCACTTTGCCATCTTCCGCCACGGTCACTGTGTAGCGGAGCGTCTGCGACAGCATGCCAAGCTCAAGTGCACGTTCAAGAAATTCGTCATAATCAAACGCCGCAAGTTGGACCGGCTGCGGCGGCGCAGCGGCACTGAACGGCGTCGCATTGCCGTCAGGCAGAACCGTACCAGCATTCGCCGGGAGCGGTGCGCCGCCTGCCAAGCTTACGGTGACACAACCAGCAAGCCCCATGAAACCGAACATCACCCTGCCCATTGCAACGATCTTTCCACATCATATCCTGACGCAAACTAACCGATTCGAGGCAAGAAGTCACTCCTTCGCGCGCATTTCCAGATAGTTGAGCCGCCCCTCATAGGTGCTGGCCACCGCCGTGCCCGAGGAATCCTGCGCCGGTTCGAAGCTGTGAGTGCGCAGCAGGACTTCGCACAGCTTGTTATTGACGTAGTTCATCCGGAACTCTTCGGTCAGACGGCACTCGACCGGCATGCCGCCCGCATCGACCTCGAGCGTGTAGCCGACTTCGCCGCGCCACACCCTGAGCCGCGATGATTCCTTTAGGAACTCACGGTCGCCGGTGAACTCGACGAGCCGCGCTGGTTTGACCTTTGAGCGCGCGGTCCCGCTGTTTTCGGCCTTGTCATCGGCATGCGCCGGAACCGCAAGCAGACCGCCAAGAGCCGCAAGGGCTACAACGAGCACGGAGTTTTTCATGGTTTGCCTAAGCTATGGGCTACGGCGTCATCGTTAACGCCTATGGCCCTCGATAATACGCGATTGGTCTATGGGTGCAATTGCAACACGACGAAGCGTGCAAATCAATTTCTTGTGTCGCAAAACCGGCGCGGGATATGCGTAAAGTTGCGCACTCTTGAAAAATTGCAACTACGTTGCAGAATAATTGCAATTTTGTGTGCAATGCGGCGAGGCGCGCGTAACCCCGTTTCAGTCCAACCCCGCCGCCGCCATCAGGGCGCGGGTGCTCGGATCGAACATGCCCTCACCCGATTCGATCTGCTTGGCGATCGCTTTGCCCAGCTCCACCCCGAACTGGTCGAACGGATTGATGCCCAACAGCACCGCATTGGCGAAGGTGCGATGTTCATGGAACGCGATCAGCGCTCCCAGTGCAGCCGCGTCGCAGTCGTCAAGCAGGAAGGTGGTCGAAGGCCGGTCGCCCGGATAGGCGCGCGCTGGGTCGTGGGCAGTCTTGCCGGCCATCAGCGCCGCCCCTTGCGCAAGGCAGTTCATGAGCAGGATGCGGTGATGCGCCGGATCGAGCATGTCACCCGGCGCGATGCTGGCGATGAAGTCGACCGGCACCAGGTGTGTGCCCTGATGCAGCAGCTGAAACACCGCGTGCTGGCCGTCGGTGCCGACCCCGCCCCAAGTGATCGGCGCGGTCGGCCCGTCCACCGCTTCCCCCCCCGCCATGACGCTTTTGCCGTTCGATTCCATTTCGAGTTGCTGGAGATAGGCGGGTAACAACGCCAGCCGCTCGTCATAGGCGAACACCGCGCGGGTCTGGCAACCGCGCAGCCGCGTGTAATAGAGGTCAGCAAAAGCCGCGAGCAGCGGGACGTTGGCTCGGCCCTCGGACTCGCGGAAATGATCATCCACCGCCTTCGCGCCCGACAGCATCGCGTGGAACTCCTCCATCCCGACCGCCAGCGCCACCGGAAAGCCAATCGAAGAAAACAGCGAATAACGCCCGCCAACGCTTTCGGGGAATGGCAGCACGCGGGTTTCATCGACACCCCACTCCACCGCCTTGTCCGGCGCGGCTGTGAGTGCAATTACGCGCCCGCCGGGATCCTCCACCCCGTTATCCCCCAGCCACTTGAGCGCGCTGGCCGCATTGGTCAGGGTCTCGATGGTGGTGAAGGTCTTGGACGCGAGCGCGATCAGCGTGGTCTCCGGATCGCAAGCAGCACACGCCTGTTCCAGCGCGAGGCCATCGATGTTCGAAACCACATGCACATCGACCAGCTTGTAATCGCGGGCCAGTGCGTCGATCGCCAGCGCCGGGCCGAGCGCTGAGCCGCCGATGCCGATCGCGATGCAATGCTTGATCTCGCCCAACGCGCCTTCATGGATTGCCTCGACCAGCATTCCCATCCGCGCCAGCAACGCGCCTGCTTCCTCGACCTGCGCGATCGTGCCGCTGCCGCGCAGTGCGCCGTGGGTGGCAGCGCGGCCTTCAGTGACGTTGACGATCTCGCCGCCGAACAGGGCGTCGCGCGCAGCGGCAAAGCCGCAAGCTTGGGCTAGCGCCTCGAACGCGGCGAGGGCGCTGTCATCGAGGTGAGTTTTGGAAAAATCGATCCGCATCCCCGCTTGCGCGTCGCTGCCGGGAGCGACCGGCCAGGCGATCTGCCGGGTCAGCGCGTCCGCCCGTTCAGGATCGGCGGCAAACAGCGCTGCGAGCGGCGCGGGTTCCAGCGCCCGCAACTGCGCCCATGCGCCGGCGACCGCCTGTTGGCCGAGGGCATCTCCTGCTGTGCTCATCACCGTTCCCCTTTGCGCATGGAAGCGGCTGCGAGTAAGGCTAGGAGCGATGGAAGTTAAGACCCAATCGCTCCGCCCCGCGCCGCCCGTCGCCGATGGAGCACGTGCCAGCAAGGAACAGGGCGGCACGGGGTTTGGCGGCTTCGTCTGGTTCCTGATCAAGTTGCTGCTGGCGGTGCTGGCGTTCCGGACGCTGGTGTTCTCGCCCTTCTCGATCCCTTCCGAAAGCATGTTGCCGCGGTTGATGAACGGCGATTACCTTCTGGCTGCCAAGTGGCCTTATGGGTTCTCACGCCAATCGCTGCCGTTCGATCTGCCGCTGCCGGATGGGCGGTTGCTGCCCAGTACCCCGATGCGCGGCGATATCGTGATCTTCAAGCACCCGATCGACGGGCGCGACTATATCAAGCGGGTGATCGGCCTGCCGGGCGATACGGTCGCGGTGATCGGCGGGCAGGTGGTGCTGAACGGGGTGCGCGTACCGCGCCAGGCGGCAGCCGATGTCCTTATCGCACTGTCGCCCAATACCGCCTGTGCGTGGGGCGGCGATCCGGTCACGGACACGGGCGGCGCGGACGCCTGCCGCTATGCCGCGTTCCGCGAAACGCTGCCGGGGGGC
This sequence comes from Sphingomonadales bacterium, assembly GCA_038210785.1. Classification (GTDB taxonomy): domain Bacteria; phylum Pseudomonadota; class Alphaproteobacteria; order Sphingomonadales; family Sphingomonadaceae; genus Erythrobacter. Next base: position 9,365 of record JBBQWH010000070.1, read on the forward strand.
AAGACTTACGAAGTGCTCGATTTCGGCCTGACGCAAGGGGATGGGTTTGCCCAGATCACCGTGCCCGCCGGGAGCATGTTTGTTATGGGTGACAACCGCGACAACTCACGTGACAGCCGCTTTCCGGCGGTAGCGGGCGACGGCGTTGGCTTGGTCCCGGTCGACCGGCTGGTGGGCCGCGCGGCGGTGATCGTGTGGTCGAGCGATGGCAGCGCCGAATGGGTGAATCCGGCCAGCTGGTTCTCCGCCGCGCGCTGGGACCGGATCGGGGAAACGTTATGACCGGGCTCGATCCCGCCGCGCGCGATTGGCTTACGGCGCAGGGCTTTGTGGTCGAGGACGAGGCGCTGTGGCTGGAGGCGCTCACCCACGGCAGCTTCAACGGCTCCGGCGGGGCTTCGGCGGGGGATGGCGCCAAAGACTATCAACGGCTCGAATTTCTCGGCGACCGGGTGCTCGGCCTGGCGGTTGCCGGCTGGCTGTTTCGCGCAGGCGACGCGCCTGAGGGGCGCCTTTCGCAGCGCTTGAACGCGCTGGTCAGCGGGACGACCTGCGCGCGGATCGCCCGCGCCACCGTCCTGTCCCCGCACATCCGCCTGGGCAAGCAGGCGCGCGATGATGGCGGGGCAGATAGCGACAAGATCCTCGGCGATGTGATGGAGGCGCTGATCGGTGCGTGCTTTATCGCCCACGGCTTCGATACTGCGCAGGCGCAGATCTACCGGCTGTGGTCGGACGAACTGGAGGGCGACGAGGGCAAGTCCAAGCACCCCAAAAGCGCGCTGCAGGAATGGGCTGCGGGCAATCGCCGCGCCGGCCCGGTCTATGATGTGATCGACCGCAGCGGCCCCGATCACGCCGCGCGCTTCACTGTGCGGGTGAGCGTGCGCAATGTCGGCGAGGCCGAGGCAACCGCGACCAGCAAGGGCGAGGCCGAGCGGCTTGCAGCCAAGGCGTTTCTGGAAGCGTTCGGCTGATCATCAGGATTGCAGGGCGTACAATGTTCCCGTAATGTTTCACGTGAAACATTGCCCCCCTGGATTGACGCGCGCGCGCCTGAACGGACCTGGGGGGTGTCTGGAACGACCTAGCGGGGGTCTAGCACGGGCCAAAATTGCGGAGCGGACAGCGCAGCCTTCGACATTGGCGGGCCAATCGAATATGGCGCGGGCATGACACAATCACCCTCACCCTCTGGCGCCGCCCGCTGCGGCATGATTGCCGTGATCGGCGCGCCCAATGCGGGCAAGTCCACCCTTGTTAACCAACTGGTCGGCCAGAAGGTCGCGATCACCAGCGCCAAGGCGCAGACCACCCGCGCGCGGATGCTCGGGATTGCGCTGCACGAATTGGCGGGCACGCCGGTGCAGATGATCCTGATCGACACCCCCGGCATCTTTACGCCCAAGCGGCGGCTCGACCGCGCGATGGTGAGCGCCGCGTGGGAAGGCGCGGAAGCTGCGGACGCAGTGCTGCTGCTGGTCGATCCGATCAAACAGCGCCGCCACGAGTTGGAACCGCTGTTGGAAGCTCTGGCAGGACGCCCAGAGCGCAAGATCCTCGTGCTCAACAAGGTCGACATCGCCAAAAAGGAGCCCTTGCTGGCGCTGGCGCAGGATCTGGGCGGGAAGGTCGATTTTGCAGAAATCTACTTTGTCTCGGCATTGAACGGTGATGGCGTGCCGGAACTGAAGGACGCGCTGGCAGGCATGATGCCGCAAGCCGAATGGATGTATCCCGAAGATCAGGTCTCCAACGTATCGGAACGCCTGCTCGCCACCGAAATCACCCGCGAACAGCTCTACCAGCAGCTCCACGAAGAACTGCCCTACGACAGCGCAGTCCGGCCCGAGAAATACGAGGTGCGCAAGGACGGCAGCATCGAAATCCACCAGCAGATCGTGGTCGCGCGCGAAACCCAGCGCGCCATCGTGCTCGGCAAGGGCGGCGCGCGCATCAAGCAGATCGGCGCGGCGGCGCGGGCTGAGCTGTCCGAAGTGCTGGGCGTGCCGGTGCACCTCTATCTCCACGTGAAGCAGCTGGAGAACTGGGCCGAGGACAAGGAGATCTTCGAGGAGATCGGGCTTGATTGGGTGCGTTAGAAGGTCCGGTATGCCACGACACTTTGGGTGAGACGGCTGACGGGGCTTCACTCGCCAGGGAATATCACGCGGATCGGAGCGTCGGGGGCGACATCGGCATAACTCGTCTGCCTCATCGTCCAAGTCCTCAAAAACTGCATGACCGTATGACGTGCCGCTTCACGGGCGAAATCCTTGGTTTTTTTATTCTTAGCGATCTTAGCGAGTTCTGGGCTGATCGATTTCATCGCCCTTTCTCGGGTACCCAGATCAGGGACGAACCAGCAACTTTCCTTTGCGCCCGTCTCAAGCCCTCGGCTGTCGAATGCCACAGGCAGCGCGGGTTCGAGCTCGGGGACTTGTGCGAAAAGCTTTCCGTCGCGGTAGCGGAGCGTCCATTGGTCCCCCAGCCTGAGCCGATATGTGATCCGGTAGGGTGCGGTCCAGCTGGCCCTCTCACGACAGTAGGGAACCGCCTGACCAAGAATCACAGGGTCAGTCGATTTGGGAAACGAACGCCTACCCGTGACCTGAGCCACCTCAAGCATTCCACCCTTCACACCTACAACGACTGGGAAGTCAACGTCGGCCGATATGCCTTCAGCACCAACATCTTCGGATGCAACGAAGTCGCCGGAAAAAGTCTTGCCTACCGCGAACAGCGACACCAACAGAATTATCGCGATTGAAAGAATCGCAAACCAATTCAGCCACTTGGTCAAGACGCCTCGCTCCTATCTCACGCAGACGCGCTCAACCTTGTTAGTCAGATGGAGTAATTTGACAAGCCATGCGACGCCATCGAGGCCGCGATCACTTATGATTAGCACGTAAAGCGGGATCGGCACGACCGGCCAGCCAAGCCCCGGCTCAAGTCCGGGGCGACGAAAGGTTCATCTCCCGCCCACCCAAGGCGCAATTCGCACCGCCACGGAACAACCCCGGCGGTTCTCCGGTATAGCCGGGACAATCGTGGGAGAACTGCAATGAACCTGATAATTCTTCTGATCGTCGGCGGTCTGATCGGCTGGGTTGCCAGTATGCTGGTCGGCGGCGGCGGCGGGATCGTGATGAATGTCGTTGTCGGGATCGTCGGCGCGCTGATTGCCGGTTTTCTGCTCAACCCGTATATCGGCGGCGGCAACATCATGAGCGGCGATCTCAGCCTCAGCGCGATTGCGGTCTCGCTGCTCGGCTCGGTGCTGCTGTTGCTGGTGCTTAATCTGGTCCGTCGCCGCAGGGTCTGACCCCGCGCGGGCCTTACCCCCGCCCCAGCTTCTCCAGCTTGGCGCGAAGGGCCGCCTCGTCGAACGGCTTGACGATGTAATCGTCCGCGCCGGCCGCGATGCCGTCGTGGATGTCCTTGGCCTCGCCGTTGGAGGTGCAGAACACCACCACCGGTTCCTTGGGCGTGGGGATGCTGCGCAGCTTGGTGACGAATTCGATCCCGTCCATTTCGGGCATGTTCCAATCGGTCAGCACCAGATCGGGCATCGATTGCTTGCACCGGGCCAGCGCCTCGTGGCCGTCCTGCGCTTCGACAGGGATGTAGCCGAGGCTCAGCGCGATCTTGCTGGAGACCTTGCGGATCACCCGGCTGTCATCGACGATCAGGCAGGTCTTGGCCGCTGCCGCAGGCACCTCGCGGCCCGGATAGCGATCGCGCATCGCCTTGGCGGCAGCGACAATCGCGGCGGTATCATCCGGATCGACCGAGCTGGCAGGCACCGGGCCGGGCGGGCGCGCGGCACCACTAGCGACAGCCCCCCCCCCCGGCGCGGCGGTGGGGTAGGCTCCACCCCCGGCGTCTCGTTATGGGTAGGCGGCTGGTGAGTGCTCCGGTGACAGC
>JBBQWH010000071.1:0-13013 GCA_038210785.1 Sphingomonadales bacterium
CCGGCGATCAGGGCAAACGCGAGGTTGCGGCTGAAGAACAGTGTGATTTTGCTGCCGATCGAGAGCGTCGCAAACCACTGCCGCGCGCGCGCCAGCCGGGTCGCGGGCGCGGCCGAAGGGGCGGCAGGCGCGAGGCTGCGAGCCTCGGCCGCTTCGGCGTGGAGATTGAGGGCGATGTCCTGAAGCGCGCTCATGCTGCCTGTCCGTCCTTGTAGTTGGGCCTTGCAAGCAAGGTGGATTGGTTGTTCTGCTGTGCGATCAGCCGATCAATGTCGGCTGCAGGCATGGCGCGGTAATACAGCCAGCCCTGAATCTGATCGCACCCGGCGAGCCGGACCAGTTCGGCCTGCGCCTCGGTCTCGACCCCTTCGGCGGTGACGCCCATGTTAAGCGCGCGGGCGAGCGCGATCGATGACAGCATCATCGCTCGGCTGCCCTCATCCACCCCAGCCAGTTCGACCAGGCTGCGGTCAAGCTTGAGCTTTTCAAACCGGAAGCGCCGCAGGAAACCGATCGAGGCGTAGCCGGTGCCGAAATCGTCGAGCGCGATGCGCACCCCGAACGAGCGGATCACATCGAGCGTGCGTTCGGCCACCACCGGATCGAGCACGAGGCAGGTCTCGGTCACCTCAAGCTCTAACTGTTGCGGGGGAAAGTCGGTTTCCTCCAACACTTCGCCCAGCTTGATCGGAAACTCTGCATTGCGCAGCTGGGCGGCGGAGATGTTGACCGACAGCGTTATCTCGCCCCACCGCAAGGCATCGCACACCGCCTGGCGCAGAACCCACATCCCGAGCGGGTTGATCAGGCCCGAATCCTCGGCCACCGGAATGAACACATTGGGCCCAAGGGGCGGGCGGTTGCCGCGATCCCAGCGCAGTAGCGCCTCGACCGCGACGATCCGGCCGTCTTCGGCGCTGACCAGCGGCTGGTAGGCAAGGTGGAATTCGCCGGCGGCGATGCCGGAGCGGATTTCGTCCTCGATCTCGCGCACGCGCTCGCGGCGGCGGTCGAAGCTTTCGTTGAACCAGGTGCAGCGCATCTTGCCGCCGCGTTTGGACATCGACATCGCAACATCGGCGCGGCGCAGCATTTCCGAGGGAATCACGCGCTGGTCCGCGGTGCTGCGGGTCAGGCCGATGCTGGCGCCCACGGCGATGTGGCGGTCGCCCAGCGTCACCGGGGTGGCGAGCCGGTCGAGCAATGTGCGGCACATCCCTTCAAGGATCGTGCCGGAGACCTTGCCTGCCATCACTGCGGCAAATTCGTCGCCGCCAAGCCGGTAGCAGCGACCTTCGTTGCCGCACACCGCGCGGAGCATCTGCGCGGTTTGCTCGATTAGCTGGTCGCCGACCGCGTGGCCATAGTGGTCGTTGACCTGCTTGAAGCTATCGAGATCGATCATCGCCAGCGCGACTTCCTGATCGCCTGCCGAAAGCCGCCGGATATCGTTGTGCAGCGCATGGCGATTGGGCAGGCCGGTAAGGAAATCGGTGGTTCCGCGCGCTTCGAGGTCGCGCACAGTGGCGATGCCGCTGCGGCCGAGGAAGAACAACGTTGCGGCGTAGATCAGGATCGCGGTGATCAGCAGCGCGCCGGGCGAGCCGATCGCCCAGCGATTACTGAAGCCGGCCACCAGCACGAGCGCACCGGTCATCACGCTGGCCACCCCAATCGGGATGACCACCAATCCGACGCGGGTCAGAAGTAGAGGTAGCTTTACCGTGAACACGATCAGGTTTCCCATTGAGCGCACCGAGCGGCGAGCTGTCGAAAGATCGTGCTAAAGAGAAGCGGCTAAGGAAGGGTAAAGTATAGCGTCTTATCACCGCCACAGCGTAAGAAATCAGGCGATTTTCTTGAGCGCAGCGCTGCCTGATAGAGTCATGGGTTCAAAGAAGCTGGCGCGCCGCGCGGTCGGCACGAAGCGATCGGTCTGGCCAACGACAGTTTCGCCCGCGCCGAGCATCAGGAACCCCTCGGGCGCAACCGCGCTCGCCAGGCGGGCAAACGCCTGAGTGCGGGTGTCGCGGTCGAAATACAGCAGCACGTTGCGGCACAGCACAAGATCGAACGAACCCCGCCCGGCCTGCTGCGGGCCGAGCATGTTGTGCTGGCTGAAGCGTACCATCCGCCGCACCTCTTCGCTCACCTGCCAGCCGCGCGCGGTTTCATCGAAATGGCGCAGCATTTGGGCAACGCCGAGGCCGCGCTGCACTTCGAACTGGCTGTAAAGGCCGCTGCGCGCGGCGTTGATCGCGCGGTGCGAGACATCGGTGCCGAGGATGTCGATGGTCCAGCCCTGCCAGCGCTCGGGTTGCTCAGCGAACATCATGGCGATCGAATAGACCTCCTGCCCGGTCGAACAGCCCGCCGACCAGATGGACAGTCGGCGCGCATCACGCCGCCGGCGAGCGAGTTCGGGCAGGATTTCAACCGGTAGCTGGTCGAAGGTCGGCTTGTCGCGGAAGAAATAGGTCTCGTTGTTGAGCAGCGCTTCGACCACCTCCTGCGACAGGTCGGGGCTTTCCGGCCCGCCCGGAGGGGACGCGAGCAGGCACACCAGTTGGTCGACATTGCTGATCCCGTGCGCGCGGAAAATTCCGGCGAGCGCTGAATTGATGCGCCAGCGGCGGCTTTCGGTCAGATGCTGACCGGTGCGCGCTTCGAGCAGATCGGCGATAATCTGGTGGGAGGCTTCGCTCGCTTCCATCGCGCGGGGCCTAACGCCCGGTGCCAAGTCGGCGGGCCGCGGCGCCGGCCTGCGCCATTACCGCATCGCCGAGCTGTTCGGGTGAGCCGATTATGCTCGCCAGTCCTGCGCGTGCGACCGCGCCGGGCATGCCCCACACCGCACTGGTATCGGCGTCCTGTGCGTAGATCGCGCCGCCTGCATCAACCAGAGTGCGCGCGCCCAGCACCCCGTCGCGGCCCATGCCCGAAAGGATCACGCCAAGCGCGCGCCCTTCGCAGGCCTCGGCCAGACTGGAGAGCATCGGATCGACCGAGGGCATGCAGCCGCTCGGAGCAGGTTCGCTGCTGACGCGGGTGACTAGCCCGGTGCTCTTGCGCCGCACCACGATGTGTCCGTGTCCGGGCGCGATCAGGATGCGGCCCGGAGTGAGTGTGAGGCCATCGGCGGCGATATCAGCAGGGCGCCCGCAGGCGGCTTCGATCTGGCGGGCGAACACCGGAATGAACGAGGCGGGCAGGTGTTGGGTGATCAGGATCGGCAGATCGAAATCGCACGGCAGCTGGCGCAGCATCAAGCCGAGCGCGTGAATCCCGCCGGTCGAGGCGCCGATCGCGATCGCCTCGGGCCGCCAACTGCGCCGCGCAAGGCCGGGGCGCACAAACGTAGGTTCGATTGCCCGCGCAGGCCCAGTGCCAATCTCTGCTTCGGCCGTGTTGCCCGAACCTGGCCCCGAACCTGGCCCCGAACCTGGCCCCGTCTCGGGCCCGGTGTCAGTGTGACGGGTGCCGAGCGCGCGGATCTTGCCGAGCAGTTGCGAACGGTAATCCTCGGTGAACCCGCCGGGGCGGGGCTTGAGCAGCGTATCGGCGGCGCCCATCTGGAGCGCGCTTAACGTGTGCTCGGCACCGTCCTTCGTCAGCGAGGACACCACCAGCACCTGCGGGCGGCCGGGCGTGGCGAGGATCGCGGGGAGCGCGCCCAGTCCGCCGATTCCGGGCATCTCGAGATCGAGCAGCACCACATCGGCAGGCTCGGCGGCAAGTTGTGCGATCGCGCGTTCGGCGCTGCTGGCGGTGCCGGCAATCGTCAGCGCCGGATCGCTTTCGACCATGCGCTTGAAAATCGTGCGGACGGTCAGCGAATCATCGACGATCATCACCCTGATCCCCGCCGCGGCGCGGGGGCGTGCCAGCGGGCGGATGCCGCTCGCGTCCAAGCTACTGCCCGAGCTCCGGCCCGAGCTCCCGCCCGAGTTCCCAGCCGCGGTCGTACCCACGCTTCCGGCGGGGGTCAGCGGCGTAAGGGACGCGGGACGATTCACGCAAACCCGACAAGCTGCAACTTGATCTGAAGCGTTTCGTGATCGAACGGCTTCATCACATATTCGTCCGCGCCTGCTTGGATCGCCTCACGAATATGGGCGACGTCATTCTCAGTGGTGCAAAACACCACCTTGGGCGCATCGCCGCCGGGACGTTGGCGCAGATGGACGAGAAATTCGATGCCCGTCATCACCGGCATGTTCCAGTCGAGCAACACCACATCGGGCATCGACTCCTCGCACGCGTCGAGCGCGAGTTTGCCGTTCTCGGCCTCACCCACGGCAAAACCGAGGGTTTCGAGAATGTGCCTCGATACCTTGCGGATTACCCGGGAATCATCGACGATCAGACATGTCTTCATGGTGATTCCTGCGTTTGCTGCCACGACCCTAGGAACACTTGGTAAGCATAGGATTAAGCCGCAGCCTCGATTTCGTGTCGGGCGGCGTCAGGACCGGCCAGCAGCGCTGTCAGATCGATCAGTAGCGCTGGGCCAGCCATCGTCTCGATCATGCCGACAGCGACCCGCGACCATTCCGCCCCGAACCCGCCCGGCACCTGCCCCGCCTCGCCGATGGCGGTGGTGATGTCCTCGATCCGGTCGACCATCAAGGCATAGGCGTGGCCGCCCTCGGCGATCACGGCGGCGCGGTGGTCGGTCGGCCAGTCGTCAGCTGCAAGACCACTGCCTAACCCCAGCGCGCGGCGGCAATCGATCACGGTCAGCGCTTGGCTCCGCAGCGCGGTGATCCCGGCAATATAGGCAGGCGTGCGCGGAATCGGAGTGACCGCGCCGATCTCGATCACCGATTTCACATCGAGCGCGCTCAGCGCGCAGCGACGTCCGGCGATCTGGGCGATCACGAGCAATTGAGCGGTCATGCAGCTTCCTTTCCGGCAAGCTGAACGCGCTGTGCCGCGTCGGCCAGCGCGGCCATCAGGGTGTCGCGGTCATAGCGATAGATCGAACCGCTGCCCGGCGGCGCTTCGCGCTGTTCGCGCAGCCGGATAACCGGGCCGGGCAGGACGCGCCCGAGCGCCTCGGCAACTTCAAAGACCTCTTCAAACACCACCGCCACTGTATCGGCATCGGCGCTGTCGGGCGGCACGATGTCATACCCGGCGGCGCTGACCAGCGGGGCGAGGATGGTGCGCGCCCAATCGTCTTGCGGTAGGGTGCAGCGCGGGCGGTCGGCGGCGAGCGGCGGCTCGCCAAACGCCGCGAACAGTGCGTGGGCATCGATCAGCGTGACCGGCCGGCCGCCGATCAGCGTCACCGCTTCGGCCAGCGGTTCGTCGGGCAGCGGGTGGAGCGCAGCTTCGAGTTCGACCGCATCTTCGACCTCGCGGACCGCATAGAGCAATTCGCAGGTTCCGTCGCTCAGGCGCAGCAGTCGGAGGCGGGGTATGGAAATTGCGTCATCGGGCAGGCCGACCAGCGGGAGGATCAGCCCGTCGATCACCACACGAGGGCGCGCGCCCGAACGGTCAATCGCGCTGACCGGTGCGGTCTCGATGCGCTGCACCAGCTCAAGCCGCACCGCCGAAAGCCGTCCAGTAAAATCGGTGAACAGCATCGCGCGCGGTGCCGCCTCGGCAGCCGCAGCAGCACCGTCTTGCGGTCCGAGCACCCGCGCGCGGGCATCGCCCAAAAGGTTGTGCTGCGCGGCGATGTTGGTGACATCGAGCAGCAGCACCGGCTGGCCATCGTCGAGCAGGGTCGATCCGGCGTAGAGCCCCGATCTCATCACTGCCGGCGCCAGCGGCTTGACCACCAGATCGCCGTGGTTGTGGATGCCTTCGACCGCAAGCGCGAACAGATCGCCGCTCGCCAGCCGCAGCATCACCAGCGTCGGTTCGGCGGGCGCATGATCGGCGTCGGCGATTGCCAACACCTCGCCCAGCATCAGGCACGGCACGCGGTTGCCGCGGAAGTTGACCAGCGCGGTCTCGCCCATGTGGGTGAGATCAAGCGCGTCTGCCGAGGCCTGAACGATTTCCTCGACATAGCTTTGCGGGATCGCGAAGCGGTGCCCGCCGACCTCCACCGTCAGCCCGGCGATGATGCTGAGCGTCAGCGGGATCTGCAGGCTGAACAGCGTGCCGTGCCCCGGTTGGCTCGTCACCTTGATGCTGCCGCCGACCTTTTCGAGGTTTTGGCGCACCACATCGAGGCCCACGCCGCGCCCGGAGACATTGCTGACGACCTCGGCGGTCGAGAAGCCGGGTTCGAAGATCAGGTTGAGGATCTTGTCGCGCGACATTGCAGTGCGCTCGGCGGCGGTAATGAGGCCGGTGGCGATCGCCTTGGTAGCGATCCGTTCCTCGCCCAGCCCGCGTCCGTCATCGCTTATGACGATGCTGATGGTGTTGCCCGATTGGCGCGCGGCGATCGCGAGCAGCCCGATCTCGCGCTTGCCCAGCGCAAGCCGGGCGGACGGCGGTTCGATCCCGTGATCGATAGCGTTGCGAATGATGTGGGTGAGCGGATCGCGGATGGTTTCGATCATCTCGCGGTCAAGCTCGACATCGCCGCCGTCGAGATCGATCATCACCTGTTTGCCGAGTTCGGTGGAGAGATCGCGTACCAACCGCGGGAGCGCGCTGAACAGCGTCTCGATCCGCTGCATCCGCATCCGGGTGATCGCATCACGCACGTCGGTGAGGATGGTGGTGAGACGCTCGAACGGTCCGTCGATGGTCGGCTGGTTGCCCGCCTGCCGCAGCCGGTGGGCCAGATCATTTCGCGCCAGCACCATGTCTGAAACGCCGCTCATCACCCGGTCGAGCAATTCGACCGGTAGGCGGATCGTGCGCTGGGCGGTGTGAGCCGCATCGCTGCGGCGAGTGGTGGCAGCGGCATCCTCGCCGCGCCCGAGCAGGAGCGTGTCGGCGGCGGAGTGCAGGGGCGGCTCAGACCCCCCCTCGGCCCCCTCCAGACCCATGCCGCTCGATGTTTCACGCGAAACATCGAGCGCGTCGATCAGCGCAGCGTCACCGCCTTCGGGGCCAAACGCCGCCAGATCCTCGCCCGCCTCGATCACGTCGATCATCTGGGCGATGCGGTCGATAATGGCGAGCACCGCCGATACGAGTTGCTCGTCCGGATCGCGCCGCCCGGCGCGGCAATCGGCCAGCGCGTCCTCGGCAGCGTGGCTGAGTTCGGCGAGGCGGGGGAAATCGAAGAACCCGCAATTGCCCTTAACGGTGTGGACGAAACGGAAGATCGTATCGAGCCGCGCACGGTCAGCGGGATCAGCCTCCCATGCGACGAGTTCGCCGCCCGAAGCCTCCAGCATTTCGCGGGTTTCGGCAATGAAATCCGCCAGCAGATCATCCATGCGGTGCGCGCCCTTTTGTCTTGCAGGGCACGCTATGCCGGAAGGGTGGTTAATGAAGGCCTAGCGTGCCGGCGTCTCGGTGCCTTGGCCGACGCCTCTTGCCGCGCCCGGTTTTGCAAAGATATGCCGCACCAGCAGCGCCGCTGAGACCGCGCCGAACAGGTTGGCGGCCAGTTCCGCTGTGTAGATCGCGGCGCTTCCCATGACCGGTTGCAGTATCAGCGCCGCCGGCAACATCACCAAGAACACCCGCATGACCGATTGCACCAGCGCAAACCCCGCCTTGTCGACTGCGTTCATCACCCCGTTGCCGACGATCAGCAGACCAAAGCCCGCATAGCCCCAGGCGGCGATTTTCAGATAGAGTGCGAACTCGGCGATCACTAGCGGATCATCTGTGAACAGGCGGGCAAAGTGCTCACCTGCCGCCAGCATACCGATCGCGACTGCAAACCCCCACACGATACAGAACCCCGCCGCATAGTACGTTGCCTCGCGCGCGCGGTCGAACCTGCCTGCGGCCCAGTTCTGCCCGACAATCGCGCCGATCGCGCCTGACAGCCCGAGCAACGGCACGATCACGAAGCTCTGGAGCCGCCCGGCCGCGCCAAACCCCGCCACCGCCGCCTCGCCCTCTAGCGCGACCAGCGCAGTAAGGATTGCTAGGCCCAGTGGGTTGATCGCATTGGAAAAGGCCGCCGGCAGCCCAACCTTGATGATCGCCTTGGCCGGATCGATCAGGCTGCAATCCCTGAGCAAGGCGAGATTGAGTGGAAGCGCGGTGCTGCGGATCAGCCACACTGCCATCATCAGCCCGATCCCCCAGCCGATCACCGTTGCATAGGCCGCGCCTGCCATGCCAAAGCCGTCAAAGCCGAACCCGCCGGTGATCAGCAGCGGGTTCAGCACCCAGTTTGCGGCGGCATAGGCGATGCTGACGGTGCTGGTGCGCTTGGCCTCGCCTTGGCCGCGTAGCACGCCGTTGAAGCCCATGATCGTCAGGATCAGCGGAAAACCTGCGGCATAGGGCGCCATATAGGCGCGGATCAGCGGCATCAGGTGCGCAGGCGCGTTCATCGCGGCAAAGATCGGGTCGATCAGCAACCACAGCGCCGCGCCCATCACCACCCCGCACAGCGCGGCAAACACGATCCCGAAATTGGCGCGCCGCGCCGCCTTTTCGAAGTTGCCTTCGCCCAGAGCGCGGGCAACCACGGAATTAATCCCGACCATCACTCCGATGCCGAGCGATGTGCAGGCCACTGCAACCGGGAAGATGAAGGAAATCGCCGCCAGCGGCGCGCTGCCTAGCTGGCCGATGAAATAGGCATCGACGATCCCGATCGACATGATCGCCGCCACCCCGATCACAGCGGGAAGCGTCTGGCTGACGAGGTGCCCGGGAATCGAGCCGTTGACCAGTTTGGGAAGGCTTTGACCGGGCGCGCTCATGCTCCTTGCGGCCTAGCCGCAGCGCGACCGGCTTGCAAAGCATTCCCTCGCCATGCGATAGCCACCGGAAAGACAGACGGAGAGGAATGGCCGATGGCGACCCAGCTCAAACCCGGTATCGAATGCAGCAAGGAAGAGTGGCAGGCGCGACTGGATCTTGCCGCATGCTACCGCATTTTTGACCACCTCGGCTGGTCGGAATCGATCTACAACCACATCTCGTTGAAGGTGCCGGGGGAGCAGGATACTTTCCTCATCAACCCCTTCGGCTTGCTCTATTCCGAAGTGACCGCCAGCAACCTCGTCAAGATCGATGTCGACGGCAATAATGTCGGCGGGTCGCCCTATATGGTGAACAAGGCGGGCTTCACCCAGCACGCCTATTTCCACAAGCATCTGGGCGCACGGGCTGATGCGATCTGCCACGTCCACACCACCGCGACGATGGCGGTGGCGAGCCACAAGGACGGGCTGCTGCCGACCAATTTCTACGCCTGCAATTTCCAGGGCCAGATCGGTTATCACGATTTTGAAGGCGTGACCGTACGGGCCGAGGAAGGCGAGCGACTGGTCGCAAACCTTGGCAACCACACCATCCTGATGCTGCGCAATCACGGCCCGGTGGTGATGGACCGCACGATTCAGGGTATGTTCGTGAAGATGTGGGCCTTGCAGCGCGCCTGTGAGATTCAGGTGGCGACGCTTAGCATGGGCAACCCCAACCTCGTCGCGCAACACGTGGTCGATGTTCACCAGCGCGATCTCTCGGTCATGAGCGGGCAGGGCGGGGCCGGTATGTTCGATTTTGCAGCGTGGACACGCCGGGTCGACAAAATCGACGACAGCTGGCGGCAATAGGCGCCTAGGCACGCACCATGTCGCGTTTGACCGTCAACGAACGGCCGGTCGAGTTCCAGCTCGATCCCCGGATGCCGCTGCTCTACGCGCTGCGTGAGGCGATGAACCTCACCGGCACCAAGGCGTGTGGCGGCGGGGCGGAGTGTTCGGGCGCGTGCATGGTGCTGGTCGACGGCGTGGCGCTGCGATCCTGCGCGATCACGCTGGCCGAGGCTGAAGGGCGGATCATCACCACCATCGAGGGCCTCTCGCGCGACCGGTCGCACCCGGTGCAGCAGGCAATGGTGGCGCAAGCGGCGATCCAATGTGGTTATTGCACCCCGGGGATCGTGATTTCGGCCGCAGCACTGCTCCAGCGCAACCCCGCGCCGACCCGCGAGGACATCGTCGCCGCGATTCCCAATATCTGCCGCTGCGGGGTCTATCCGCGGCTGATCAAGGCGGTCGAACAGGCCGGGCGGGTGGCGCAGCGGCAAGAACGCATCAGCGCCGCGCCCGCGCCCGGCATCAGCGCCGAGGATGCGGCGAAGGCAGTTCCCGCACTGCGGGTGCCGACGGACGAATAAACCGGGCCCGGCCCGCGCAAAAGATTAGCCGCGCTCTTTCATCAGCTCACGGTCGGGCAGAAGCGCGAACCAGCCATGCGCCAGGACGCCAGCGCACAGCATCACGATCAACCCGAACCCGAGCCAGTCGGATTCGCCGTACAGCCACACGCCGAGCGCGGGCGCATAGATATAGCTAGCCCCCGCGAGGCTCGCGACGATGCCCGAGGCCTGCCCCTGCTCGGACCGCGTGACTGCAAGCGACGTACCTGCGGTCGTCCCCGGGCGGAACAGCCCGAAGCCCAGCGAAGCGATAGCATAGCCCAGCGCGATCAGGTGGAGGTTGCCCGCCACCGCCAGCACCATCGTCCCCAGAGCGGCCGTCGCAATCCCCCACAAGGTCGCGGCGCGCGGCCCGAGATCGAAGCGTGGGATCAGGCCCCATTGCGCCAGCAGCGTCGCAATCGCCCCGCTCATCAGCACCAACCCAACCGGCCCCGCACCCTCGGCAGGCGTCTCGCGCAGCCCCAGCCGGTCGAGCACCAGAAAGCCCGAAATCCCCAACACCATCGCCTGCGCATGGCCGCCCAGCAGCCCGGCAAACACCCACGGGCGCAGGCGCGGGTCGCGCCAGGTGAGGCGCGCCGGTTCTCTGTGGGAATCGCCGATGTCCTCTGGCTCGTCCGCGCGCGCAGGATCGACCGGCGCGCCCGATCCGCTCGAATAGGGCAGCGCCTGCCCGCGCGCGGCATATTGCGGCTCGTCATTGGGCAGCCGCAGCCGCAGCAGAACCAGCGCGACAACGCCAATCACAGCAAAGGCGAGGAACGGCCCCGTCAGGCCCAGCCCGAGGAACGGCACCACCATCAGCGGCGCCAGCGCGGGGCCGATCACAGTGCCGAGGCCAAAGCTCGATGCGATCAGCGACAGGGCCTGCGTCCGCTCCGCCCGCGGAGTGCGCGACGCGACGTAGGCCTGCACCGCCGGCGGCGCGGCGCTGCCGAACCCGCCATAGAGGCTGCGCGCGGCAGCAAACGCGATCAGCGTCCAGAACGCCGACAAGACGCCCGAAAGCCCCGCCCACAAGGCCGCGCCGCACAGCAAAAACGAAACAATGAACCCCGACAGCCCGAGCGCCATCATCGCCTTGCGCCCGCGTTGGTCCGATCGCCGCGCCCAAAACGGCGCGCACACCACCCACAGCAGCGCCGACCAGCTATAGGCAAGGCTGATCCACACGTCCGTGACCTTCAGCGCGGTGCCGATCGAGGGCATCACCGATTGCATCGCGGTGTTGCCCGCTGCGGTCACCAGCATCACCATGAACAGCAATGCCATGCGCCCCGGCGGGATTGCGCCGGTGGCGGGCGCGCCGGTTGGGCCGCGTGTCACGACAGGATCGGTCCCTACCATCGGCTATTCGAACGTGGTCGCCAGACCTTCCGGCGATTCGCCGGTCAGCTGGCGATGGATCGCCGCGATCACCACCAAGAATACCACCCCCACCAAGGCGTTGACCAGCGCGTTCATCAGCCCGTTGCCGATCTCGGCAATCGTCCCGCCAAACGCGGCGAATACCAGCGCAAACACGCCCGTGACCAGGGTTGAGATGATCGCAATGATGAGGGCCAGCAAGACAATGAACAGCGCAATCCGGAAGCTGTTGCCCTTGGTAAGCCGCCATGATCGGGTCAGCGCTGCGATCGGATTGCGCGTCCCGTCGATAACAATCACCGGCGCAGTGAGCGAAAACTTGATGAACAGATAGGCCGCGACCAGAACCAGCGCGAACCCGGCCAGAACCGCCACCGCAGGCGGCGCGCTGGCGGCAAGGATGCCGATTGGCACGCCGACGATGATAGCCACCGCAACACCGCTCAGCATCTGCGCGGCGAGATAGGGCAGGATACTCCCGATGCCCTTGACCAGAGCCTCGCGCACCGTCGGGCGGGCGCGGTCGGTCAGCAGGGCGAGCAGGCTCAGCGAGCCGATGAACTGCAAGACCGAAAGCCCGAGGAACACCGGCCAGTTAGCGGCATAACTTTGGGCCATCTGGTCGAACATCACCTTTGCTGCGGCCTGCGGGTCGCCCCCCGGCGCAGGTGACGGAGGATTGACCAACTCCGGAGCCAGCAGCGCCAGCGCGAAGGATGGGAGGAAGAAGAACAGCCCGGCGATGGCGCTGATCGTGTCGCGGTTGGCGCCGATCATCGCGGTCGTCTGCGTCCAGGCGCTCCCCATGTCGAGCTTGTGGTTGGCCATTGTTCGATCCCTCCTGCGGGATTGCGCCAAGCAATCGCCTCTTGATCTCGGCGTTCATTGCCCCCACCGCTGCGCCATGGCAAGCATTGCTCCGACCACCGCCCCTGCATTCCCGATCGAATGGCAGCGCGAAGTCGCGCTGGTGCCTTACGCGGCCGCGCTGGCCGCAATGGAGGCGCGCAATGCTGCGGTGTTTGCAGGCGAGGCGGCCGAACTGATCTGGCTGCTCGAACACCCGCCGGTCTACACCGCAGGCACCAGCGCTAACCCTGCCGAGCTGGTTGATCCGCGGTTCGAGGTGATCGCGGCCGGACGCGGTGGGCGATACACCTACCACGGGCCGGGCCAGCGGGTGGGCTATCTTGTACTCGACCTCGCACAGCGCGGCAAGGATGTGCGCTGCTTTGTCCACGCGATCGAAGGCTGGGTGATCGCGACGCTTGCCACCTTCGGGGTGACAAGCTGGCGGGCGGAAGGCCGGGTCGGCATCTGGACCCAGGACATCGACGGGCGCGAGGCCAAGATCGGCGCGATCGGC
>JBBQWH010000072.1:0-12984 GCA_038210785.1 Sphingomonadales bacterium
TCAAGCCCGTAGCGCACCCCGCGCCGGTGCATTTCGTGCGCCATATCGGCGAGCATCCGGCCCCCGGTGGCGCCGATCGGATGGCCGAGGCTGATGCCCGATCCGTTGACGTTGAGGATGTCGCGGCGCGAATCGTCTTCCGACCAGCCCCAGCCCTTGAGCACGGCGAGCACCTGCGGGGCGAAAGCTTCGTTGAGTTCGACAAGGCCGATATCATCCCAGCTATACCCGCGCCGCGCGAACAGCCGCTCCACTGCGGGCACCGGGCCGATCCCCATCCGCGCCGGATCGCAGCCCGCCGCCGCCCAGCCGCCGAACCACAGCAGCGGGGTGAGGCCGAGTTCGTCAAGCTTGTCTTCGGCGACCACCAGACACGCGGCGGCGGCATCGTTCTGCTGGCTCGCATTGCCTGCGGTGACGATCGCTTCCGGATCGCGTTTCCCGTCGATGGCGGTGAGCTTGCCGAGCGTATCCATGCTGGCGTCGGTGCGGTAGCCTTCGTCGTGGTCGAACACCACCGGATCGCCCCCAGACTTATTGGCGCGTTGCGGGATCGCGACCGGCACCAATTGCTCGGCAAACTTGCCTTCCGCCCATGCCCGCGCCGCGTTCTGGTGCGAGCGAACGGCGAAGGCGTCGGCAGCCTCGCGCGAGATGCCGTAATCCTTGGCGAGGTTTTCCGCCGTCTCGATCATCCCGCTGATCACCCCGAAGCGTTCGACCGGCTGGCTCATCACCCGCCCGCGTGACAGCCGATCGTGCAGCACCATGTCGCCCATCCGCACGCCCCCGCGCGCCGCCAGCGTATAGTGTTCGACGTTGGACATCGACTCCACACCGCCCGCGACCACCACATCCGCCATCCCGGTCTCGACCATCATCGCAGCGGTCGCCACCGCCTGCACCCCCGATCCGCAGCGGCGATCAAGCTGGAACCCGGGGACTTCGAGCGGAAGCCCTGCCGCCAGCCAAGCCCAGTGGCCGATCGCAGGTGCCTCGCCATTGCCGTAACCTTGCGAGAACACGACGTCATCGACCCGCGCCGGATCAATCCCGGAGCGATCCATCAAGGCCTTGAGGATCACCGCGCCGAGCTGTCCGGCGTTGAGGCTCGAAAGCCCGCCGAGGAACTTGCCCACCGGGGTGCGCAGCGGGGTGCAGATGGCGGCCCTGCGCGATTCTGGGCGTCTTGTCATGGTCTGTCCTAAATTCTGGTCTTGTCACTCAAAGCCACCGTCCCAGCATCCACCAACCGGCCAATCGCGCCCGATGATAGCCCCAGCTTTTCGGCCAGCACCTCCTCGGAATGCTGGCCGAGATACGGCGCAGGCGCGGGGTCGCCCGCTTCGCGCCCCGGCAGGTTGGCGAAGGAGCGGGTGGCGGGGTAATCGAAGCCCGAGGGGTTGGCGGGCGCGGGGCCGAATAGTGGGTTGTCTGCCACCAGCGCCGGGTCCTGCGCCGCCTCGTAAGCCGTGCGATAGCGTTCGAAGGTGCAGCCTTGCGTCGCCATGCGCGCTGCTAGCGCAGGGTAGTCCACCGCGTCCGCCGCCTGCTGGAACAGCGCGAACAGCGCATCGCGGTGCTCGAAGCGCGGGGTGTCCCCATCGGCGAACCGCACGCCAAGTTCGGCTTCGAGCGACGCGATCCCCGCCTCGATCGCGAAGGCTTTGACCAGCCCGCTCCACTGCTTGGGTGTGAGCGCTGCAACCATGAAGCGCGCGCCGTCGCGGCAGCGGAAATCGCGCCCGAACGCGCCCCAGATCGCATTGCCGAGCCGCTCGCGGTCGCTGCCGCGGTACAGCACCTCGGCCATCAGCCCGGCGTTTGCCATCGTGCCGATCGCAACATCGCCGAGTGGCAGGCGCACCTCGCTGCCCTCGCCGCTACGATCTCGGTGGCGCAGCGCGGCGAGCAGCGCGAACGCGCCGTAAGCACCTGTAACGAAGTCCCACGCGGGCAGCACCTGATTAACCGGGGGCGCTTCTGCCGCGTCCCAGCTCTCCGGCCCGGTCATCAGCGGATAGCCGGCCGCCGCGTTGACGGTAAAGTCCATCGCCTGGCGCCCATCGTGCCAGCCCATGATCCGCAGGCTGATCATGTCCGCGCGCCGGGCCGCCATCGCGGCGTGGCCAAGGAAGCTGGCTTCGGGCAGGTTGGTGATCAGCTGGCCGGTGGTCGCCGCGAGTTCCACACACAGCTCGCGCCCCGCCCCAGATTGCAGATCGAGCGCCACGGACTTCTTGGCGCGGTTGAGATTCTCCCAGCTGAGCGAGCGCCCCTCGGCCGTGAGCATATAGCGGTTGTAATCGAGCCCGCCCGCCGTGTGATCGATGCGGATCACCTCTGCGCCCAGCTGCGCGCAATACAGCCCAGCGGTCGGCGAGGCGACGAAGCTGGAGACCTCGATGATGCTCAGGTCATTGAGAAGGCTGTACATCTAATCAGAAGCCTATTGAGATTGCCGCATTGAACGGCTCGCTTGCGAGCCGCAAGCGCGACTGCGCGCCCGCAGCGACGCGATCGTAAGATCGCGTGAGCGCGGATTTCGTAGCCCGGATGGGCTGCGCAAAAATCAAGAATCCCTCCATTCGCGTAGCATGTGCTTGGCGATCTGGAGCTGGAGGATCTGCGTGGTGCCTTCGTAAATCCGGTAAATCCGCGCATCGCGGAAGAACCGCTCGGCGTCATATTCGGCCAGATACCCTGCGCCGCCGTAGATCTGCACCACCCGGTCGACCACCCGGCCGCACATTTCCGACGCGAACACCTTGAACGCGGCGGCTTTCACGAGGATGTTTTCGCCCCGATCGGCGCGCGCGGTCACGTCCGCCATCATCGCTTCGGCGGCGTAGATTTCGATCTCGCTATCGGCGAGCATCGCCTGGATCAGCTGGAAATTGGCGATCGGTTCGCCAAACGCCTTGCGCTCATTGGCATAGCGCAGCGCGGAATCGAGCGCACGGCGAGCATAGCCGGTGGCCGCCGCGCCGACCGAAATGCGGCCATTATCAAGGCTCTTCATTGCAAATACGAAGCCCTTGCCGGTCTCCTCGCCCAGCAGCGCGTTGCCGGGCACGTGGACATCATCGAGCATGATGTCCGAAATGTGCGAACCTGCCTGCCCCATCTTCTTGTCCGGGCTGCCGGTCGAAACTCCCGGCGCCGTCATCGGCACGAGAAACGCGCTAACGTGCGCGTTCTTGGGGAGCGCTTCCTTGCTGGTGCGCGCCATGATCAGCGCAACATCGGCGTGCGGGGCGTTGGTGATGTAGCGTTTGGTGCCGTTCAAAATCCAGCCGTTGCCGTCAGGATCGGGGACGGCGGTGGTCTGCATCGCGGCGGAATCGCTGCCCGACCCCGGCTCGGTAAGGCCGAAACACGCGATCCGCCCTTCGACCAGTTGCGGAAACCATTCGGCGCGCTGGGCTTCGGTCGCGCCGTTCTTCAAGGCGCTGGCAAACATTCCGACATTGATCGAAAAGATCGAGCGGAACGCAGGCGCGGCGTAGCTTATGATGTTCACGACGCGGGCATATTGCGTCATGTTGAGCCCCGCGCCGCCATATTCCTCAGGCACCGACAGGCCGAACAACCCCAGCTCACGCATTTCGCCAAGGATCGCGTCAGGCACCCGGTCCTGTGCGATCATAGCGGGTTCCGCCGGGATCAGCCGTTCGCGGACATAGCGCTGGAGTTGCTCGGCGAACTGTTCGAAAACCTCCGCGTCCATCCCCGGATTGCGCTGATGCAACTGGGGCGCGGCGAGGGCAGTTTGGGCGTTCATGGTCGGCATCATCCTTGGCAGCAAGGCGGGCTGGCAGCGCGCCTATTCGGGGATCGGCGGCGCAGAGTCGCCTGTCAAATCGGCGGGCGCGGCGGTTGGCGCGGCTTCGGGCGATAGGGCTTCGGGCGGCAGGCGGCGCTCGTCGAGCATGCTGGCAGCATCCTCGAGCGCCTTGGCCTCGCCCGCGCTGACCTCGCCCGGCGCGCGCGCGCCCTCACCGCCGCAGCCGGCGAGAGCCAGCGCGAGGGCGGGCACGACTGCGAGGGGCCAGCGCGGCACGGGGCCGCTTACTCGGCGGGCGCTTCGGCCGCGGCAGAGGCTTCGGCCGCGACATTGGCCGCGGCTTCGGCGGATTGTTCCGCCCCCGGTTCGGTTACGGGTGCGGGCGCATCGGTAGCGGTGGCCGAGGGATCGGGGACCGGCGCCTCGGTGATCGGCTCGAGCGCCTCGTCAGCGGGCATTTCCACGGTGTCGGCGCTCGCCTCGGTCGATGCGTCATCGGCGCTGCCGCAGGCGGCGAGGGCGAGAACGGCGCTGGTCAGGGCGGTAAGGGTTAAAAGCTTGCGCATGGGTTGGGTCTTTCCTCTCAAATGGCGTGTGTCCCGGCAATGCTGCATCCGGGGCTCGGACACAGGCTGTAGCCAAGCCGGGGGGGGAACGCCAAGTGCCAAATGGGCACACCTGCTGCGCAACGGGTGGTAGCGGTGATGGGGCATGGTATTGCCTGCGCCATGCAGAAGAACCCCTCCCGCTATGCCGACCGGATTGGCGCGGTCACCATTCTGGCCGCGTTGGCGCTCCCTTTCGCCGCGCTACCCTTTGCCGCTCTCAGGGCGCAGCCGGTTCCCGACGCCTTTACCGTGGTAGAAAGCGGCGCGAGGTTCGCCACCTTGCAGGACGCGGTGAACGCAGTCGGCAATGCCCGCGCTACGATCCGCATTGCGCCCGGCACCTATCGCCAATGCGCGGTCCAGCAGCAGGGCGTGGTCGTTTATGAAGCCGCCGAGCCCGGCACCGTCATCTTCGCGGGCCGCGCCTGCGAGGGCAAGGCGGCGCTGGTGCTGCGCGGCACGGGGGCGGAGGTGCGCGGGCTGACCTTCACCAACATCAACGTGGCGGACGGCAACGGCGCTGGCATCCGGCTCGAACAAGGCGCGCTCAATGTCGCCCATGCCCGGTTCGAGAACAGCCAGCAGGGCATTTTGACGGCCGATGACCCCAATGGCCGGATCTATATCACCCGCTCGACCTTCAGCGGGCTGGGCACCTGCGAGAACTCCGCCGGGTGCGCGCATTCGCTCTATATCGGCAATTATGGCTCGCTGACCGTGCGCGAGAGCCGGTTCGAGCGCGGCACCGGCGGGCATTACCTCAAGGCGCGCAGCGCGCAGGTGACGATCGAGGGCAACAGCTTCGACGATGCGAACGGGCGCACCACCAATTACATGATCGATCTGCCTGCAGGCAGCGTCGGCCGGATCGCCGATAACTGGTTCGTGCAGGGGCGCGACAAGGAAAATTACTCGGCCTTCATCGCGCTGGGCGCGGAAGACCTGCTGCATGCGTCTGATGGGCTTGAGGTGGCGGGCAACGAAGCCCGCTTCGTCCCCGGCCTTAGCCGCACAAGCGTGTTCCTCGCCGACTGGACTGGGTCACGGATCGTGATGCAGGGCAACCGGCTGGCTGCAGGGCTGAAGCCGTACGAGCAGCGCTAGAACAGCAAATGCCCCGATCGGTCGCGCTTGGTCGCGAGATAGCTGGCATTGTGCGGGTTTTCGGGGAGCTGGTGGGGGACGCGTTCGCTGACGGTGATCCCGGCGGCTTCGAGCGCCGCAACCTTGGCCGGGTTGTTGGTCAGCAGCCGGATCGTGGTCGCCCCCAACAGTTCGAGCATCCGCGCCGCCACCGGAAAATCGCGCGCTTCATCGGGTAGGCCCAAGCGTTGGTTGGCCTCGACTGTGTCGAACCCCTGATCCTGCAGGCGGTAGGCACGCAGCTTGTTGATCAGCCCAATCCCGCGCCCTTCCTGCCGCATATACAGCAGCACGCCCCACCCGCCGCTTGTCCGCGCCTCGTGCGCCATCGCGTGCAGCGCGGCGTCCAGTTGCGGGCCGCAATCGCATTTGAGGCTGCCGAGGATGTCGCCGGTGAGGCATTCGGAATGCAGCCTGACCAGCGGCTCGCGGTCGCCGGTCTGCTTGCCGATGATCAGAGCGACATGTTCGCGCAGGTCGGCGGCGGAACGGAAGGCAAGGATTTCAGCCTCCTCGCAGGCGCTGACCGGCAGGCGGGCGCGGGTGACGATGCGCAAGCTCCCGGCGGCGCAATAGGCGGCCAAATCCGACGCCGCGACGGCCACCGCCTCCCCCGCTCCTTCTGGGTCGACCAGAAACGCGGGCAGGATTCCGGCAATCCGGGCGAACTCCAATGCGGCCCGCGCGGTCTCCTCCCAATCGAGCGTCACCGCCTTGAACGGGCCTTTGAGCGGATTGCCAAGGTCGAGCGCCGGATCGGCAATCGGTAGCGCCTCGCGCAAGGTAAAGGCCTCCCCGCCCGCAATCAGCACCGGTGCGTGGGGAACCGCGGCCGCGCGTTGATTGGCGAGTTTGAGCGTGGTTGCGCGCGCGGCGGAGATCAGCATTCGCTCGGCGCTCGCGCCGCCGGCGATAGCGGTTTCGACCGGTAGCAGCGTTGGCCCGCCGCCAAACGCCAGCGGCCAGCCGTGGCGCAGCGCATCGACCGCCTGCGCCGCGCGGCGTTCAGGCGACGGGGCAGGCGTGGGCGCGCCGCTCAGAGATCGAACTCCGTGATCAACGGCACGTGATCGGACGGCTGCGTCCACCCGCGCGCGTCTTCGAGCACGTGGTGGCCGGTGGCCTGCTTGGCGAGGCTCGGCGAGGCCCACATGTGGTCGAGCCGGCGGCCCTTGTCGTTCTCCTGCCAGCCCGGATTGCGATAGCTCCACCAGCTGTAATAGCGCGCCGGGTGCGGCATATGCTCGCGGCCGATATCGACCCAGCCGTGGGCATCGCGAAACCGGCCCAGCGTCTCGATTTCGATTGGGGTGTGGCTGACGACCTTGAGGAGTTGCTTGTGGCTCCACACGTCGCTTTCCAATGGGGCAATGTTAAAATCGCCCACAATCAACGTAGGCCGATCGAGCGTGTCTGCCCATTTGGTCATCCGCCCGAGAAAATCGAGCTTCTGGCCGAATTTGGGGTTCACCGTGCGGTCGGCCACGTCGCCGCCGGCGGGAACATACACGTTCTCTACCAGCACATTCTTGCCCAGCACCTCCACGCCGATGTGCCGCGCTTCGCCGTTGTCCTGCCAGTCGCGGCGGGCGACCTCGCGGATCGGCACGCGGCTGACGGTGGCGACCCCGTGATAGCCTTTCTGCCCGCTCACCGCCTGATGGACATAGCCGAGCGCAGCCAATGCCTCGGCCGGGAACAGGTGGCTCTCGCACTTGATCTCCTGCAAGCACAGGATGTCGGGCGCGGCTTCGGTGAGCAGCTTTTCGATCAGCCCGATGCGCAGGCGGGCGGAGTTGATGTTCCAGGTGGCGACAGAGATCATGCGCGCGGACTTAGGGGCACACGCCTCCGTCCTCAAGTAGCGAAGCGATAGGACAACAAGGACACCAAGTTTCTAGCTTTCACTTTATTGACGCATCGCCGCGCGATACGGCGGGGAAAACCTGCCGGAGACCCCTTTATGACCCGCACCATCCTTGCCGCCCTGCTGCTGACTAGCGCCCCCGTTGTTTGGACCGCCCCCGCTTTCGCCAAGGATGCGACCGCGCCCATGGACTCTGGCGCCGAGCCGAAAGCCAAGAACGTGATCCTGTTCATCGGCGATGGTATGGGCATATCGACCATCACCGCTGCGCGCATCTACGAAGCGCAGAAGCGCGGCGAGACGGGCGAGGAAAACAGCCTCAGCTTTGAAAAATTCCCCAATGTCGCGCTGGTCAAGACCTACAACACCAACGCCCAGGTGCCCGACAGTGCGGGAACGGCGACCGCGATGCATTCGGGCGTGAAGACCCGCATCGGCGTGCTCGGCATCGGGCCGGAGGCGGAAAAGGGCGTATGCGCCGACGCGCTGGCGCATCCGCTGCCGTTGTTGGGTGAGGAGGTGAAGCGCCGCGGGCTGGCGCTTGGGATCGTCACCACCACACGGATCACCCACGCCACCCCGGCCAGCGTCTATTCGCGCTCGGCAGACCGCGACTGGGAGGCTGACAGCAACATCCCTGCCGACAGCCAAGGTCAGGGCTGCAAGGACATCGCGCTGCAACTGGCCGAAGCGGAGTTCGATGTGGCGCTCGGCGGCGGGACTCCGCTGTTCTACGGCAAGGATAAGGGCGGGCGGCGTTTGGATGCTGCCGCCGATCTTCCCGCGCAGTGGGCCGCGAAGAACGGCGGCGTGGTGGTGAAGGATGCCGCCAGCCTTACCGCTGCGCCGATGGACAAGCCGGTGCTCGGGCTGTTCAACCCCAGCCACATGACCTTCATGGCCGATCGCAAGCCCGATTCGTCCGAACCGACCCTGACCGACATGACGGCGCAGGCGATCGCGCGGCTGAAAGCTGATCCCGACGGGTTCTACCTGATGGTCGAAGGCGGGCGGATCGATCACGCGCACCACGCGGGGCAAGCGGGCTATGCCCTCGAAGAAGCAGTCGAGTTTGCGCGGGCGGTGCAATGGGCGGTCGATCACACCGATCCGGCCAAAACGCTGATCATGGTCACTGCTGATCACAGCCACGTGTTCACCATCGCGGGCTATCCGCGGCGCGGCAACGACATCCTCGGGCTGGTGGTGGCACCTGCGGGGCGCGGCGAGGATGGCGGAGATGGCACATCGCCGGTGCTGGCGGCGGACGGCAAGCCTTACACGACGCTTGGCTATGCCAATGGCCCCGGCGCAGTGCGCGGCGAGCGTCCAGTGCCTGCCACTGGGATCAGCGCGATCCAGCAGTCGCTTGTGCCCACCGGCGGCGAGACCCACGCGGGTGAGGACGTCGCGCTGTTCGCCACCGGGCCGGGCGCAGAGCGCGCGCGCGGGGTGATCGAGCAGAACCTGATCTACAACATTATCCGCAAGGCGCTGGGCTGGGAGTGACCCCGCTGGTTCAAGCATCGCCGAAAAGGGCTTTATCCGAGAATCGGCGCGAAGCGCACTTAATGTGCGCGAGCACCGGAAGCGGAGGGCGGAGCACTTTGCAGGCCTGCATCTACCAGCGGGAAAACACAAAACCCTCGACCCGGGGGCGGTGGGTCGAGGGTTCCATTTAGCGTTCGTCACGCTTGTACAAGGCGCGCCCTTTGTGAAGGGTGGGCAACAGGGGGGAAACCGCCCTTCGGCGCGACTTGTTACCAACACCTAGGCCCGCGCGCCTTTCATTCACATGAACGCGGGGGTAGGTTTGTCGCTTTCATACAACCGTTCGTCGAGACTCGGTTTAACCAGGACGACGAGCCGAGCGGCGCGGATCGCGAAACGTGAAGGCGCTGTCGGCCACCGGCACGCCGTAGCTCTGATTCGACAACTGCACCCGGGTGCGGTTGTTCTGCGCATCCAGCGCGACCCAATGGGTCAGTTGCAGGCCGCCGGGCGCAGACGGATTGCGCACGAAGATCATGGTCATCATCCCGAATTCGGGCTTCTTGGGATCGCGCACTTCGACGCTGAAGACATTGGCATCGCGCGTGGGGATCAGCTTGCCAAAGCGCTTCACATCGCGATCGGGATCAAACAGCGCGCCCAGCGGCGAGTTGCCGATTGGCCAGCGTTCAACCTGATTGACCTCGTAATCGACCACAAACAGCGACTTGCCGTTGGAGATAACGAGGAAATTGGCATCCTTGCCGTAATCGAACCGGATCTTGCCCGGGCGCTTCAAGGTCATGACCCCGCGCACAGTCTTTCCTTGCCGATCGGTCTGCGTGAAATCGGCGCGCATCGTCGAGATTGCACGCAGCGCGCCGACCACGCGGTCAAGCTCGCTGGTCGATTGCGCTGCGGCAGGCGCGGTCAGCGGGGCGGAGGCGCCGGGGGCGAGGCCAAGCGCGAGTGCGCTAGCCCCTAGGCCGAGCAGCAGGGAGCGGGCGATGTTGATCTGATGTTTCATGCCGGTGCGCCTAAGGCTGCTGGCTTGAACTGTCGATGAATTACCGCGCTCCGGATTGTCGCGGGCTCAGGGGCCCGACCTTACTTTATCTTGGCTTCCTTGAACTCGACGTGCTTGCGCGCGACGGGATCATACTTGCGGAAGCTCATCTTCTCGGTGATGTTGCGCGGGTTCTTTTTGGTCACGTAGAAGAAGCCGGTGCCCTCGCTCGACACGAGGCGGATCTTGACGGTGGTGGGCTTCGCCATGGCGGGTTCCTGTCAACTGGGTAGGCCCGCACAAGCTGCACGCGGGCGTCAAAAAAGCAAATAGCGGCGCACCCGGAAGGCCCGGCACACCGCCACACCGTGGCGCCATTCACCGATTCACGGGGAAAAGTCAAGGCGGATGCGTTTGCCGGTGCGCCGGGATGCTGTCGCTATCCGCGTCCTGGAAATACAGTGGCGCTACCAATCGCTGCTGCTGGGCCGCCCGCGATTGGCCTTGATCGTGCCGCGGACCTTCTTGACCTTCAGCCGCTCGGTCTTGCCGACGCGATTGAGCCGGGTTTTGGCGCGGCGTTTGGGTTCGGTCTCGGCTTCTTCGAGCAGCGCGGCGAGCTTGGCGCGGGCGTCCTGACGGTTGGCTTCCTGAGTGCGGTGCGCCTTGGAGGTGACGATCAGATCGCCGTTCCCAGCAAGCTTCGATCCCGCCAGCGTGCGCAGCCGCGCGAACACCGGCGGGGCGAGCCGCAGGGCGTAGATATTGACCCTGAGTTCAACCTCGGTCGCGACCTTGTTGGCGTTCTGCCCGCCCGGCCCGGAGCCTGCGAGAAAACTCTCCTCGGCAAGCCTGATCGCGCGCGCGCTTAGCGGTTCGGGCCGCTGTTCGGGGGTATCGCCATCCCCAAGCTCATTCATGATCCGCCCCAATAGCGGCGAAATCGGCAGGCAGCGGCGCGCGCGCTTCAATCGGTGTCTTGCCCGGGCGGGTGACGGTCAGGCTTTCGGCATGGAGCATTGTCCGCTTTGCCCCCGCCGCCGGCCCGGCGCCATAGATCGGATCGCCTAGCAGGGCTGCGCCAAGGCCCGCCAGCGCGTGGACCCTGAGCTGATGGGTGCGGCCGGTCTCGGGGCGGAAGCGGATCAGGCTGTTTGGCCCTAGTTCCTGGACCAGCTCCCAATGTGAAACCGCCACCTTGCCCTTTGTCGCCGGGATCATCCGCCAGCCCTCCTCGGCCGAGCTGATCTTGGCGAGCGCAAGTTCGATCGTGCCTGCGCTCCCTGGCGGATGCCCGGCGAGGATTGCAAGATAAGTCTTGCCCACAAGCCGATCCTCGAACGATTTGTTGAACCGCGCCAGAGCCTTGGGATTGCGGGCCAAGAGCAGGCAGCCCGAGGTGTCGGTATCGAGCCGGTGCACGGCCACCGGACGGCGCAGGAACCCGAACTTGAGCGCATCGAGGTGATCGCCCAAGAACGCGCCGCCGCGCTTGGGCCGGTCGACCGGCAGGCCCGCAGGCTTGTCGATCACCAGCGCCTCGCCGTCTTCGTAGAGGATGGGAATATTCAAAAAACAAAACTCCGTTCGCCCTGAGCTTATCGAGGGCTGCACTTCTTTTGTACCCCGCCCTGAAGCAAAGACACTGCTTCGACAAGTTCAGCACGAACGGGACTAAATCAAGCTTGCCCGCATCAGCCCGCGCACCGCATTGCCGATCCAGAAGCCGCCCGTCAGATGGTCCAAGGTCAACTCCGCTTCGCGTGCGCGGCCTTCCGCGATCAGATGTTCGCGCAGCACGCCGGGGAGCAGGCCGAGCGTGGTGGGCGGGGTCAGCAGGATGTCGCCGGGCCCATCCGCGAAGACGCAGGTGAAGCTGCCCTCGGTGACATTTTCATCGGCGCGCACCAGCACCGCCTCGTCCGCGCCCAGTGCCTTAGCCGCCGCCAGCGCATCCTCGTAGAACCCCCGGTCGGACGTCTTGTGCAGCAGTCGCCAGTCCGATGGGCCGAGCGGATGAGGCAGCGCTGCCACCCTGACCGGTTCGGCCAGCGGCGCGGGAAGCGGGGAGGTTTCGAGCGCGCTAGCCCCGCTGCGCGCCACCAGCAGCCGCACCCGCGCAGGCGTATCGAGTTCAAAGCACAGCGCCTGGATCTGGTTGCGTAAGCCATGGCGATCAAAGGCAAAGCCCAGCGCCTCGGCGCTGCGCTTCATCCGCGCCAGATGCAGTTCGAGCAGTGTGATGCCGCTGTCGGGCGCAAACCGCATCGTCTCGATCAAGTCACACACCGGAGCGGTGAGCCCCGGCGCCGCGCGGCGCACGAAGCCCGCCTTGACCTCGCATTCGCGCCGCTCGTCGAACGCTTCGCTATCCGCCACAATCGCCGAGCCGATGCCGAGCACCGCGCTGCCCTGCCCGTTCTCGATGGGGGTCAGCCGGAGCGTGCGGATCGCCACGTTGAAGGCGGCGTTTCCGTCGGCATCGATCCGGCCGATCGCGCCGCAATAGGCTCCGCGCGCGTCGCGCTCGACTTGCGCGAGCAGTTCCATCGCCCGGATCTTGGGCGCGCCCGTGATCGACCCGCACGGGAACAGCGCGCGCACCAGATCCATCGCGCCATGCGCGGGCGACAGGCGGGCGCGCACGGTCGAGACCATCTGGTGCACCGTCGGATAGCTCTCGACCGCAAACGGCGCATCGACATGGACGCTGCCGGCTTCCGCGACGCGGGCAAGATCGTTGCGCATCAAATCGACGATCATCAGGTTCTCGGCGCGGTCCTTGATCGAGGTGGCAAGGTCCTCGGCCATCGCTGCGTCGGCTGCGGGCTCGGCCATGCGCGGGCGCGTGCCCTTCATCGGCTTGACCTTCGCCTCGGAGCCGCCCAGCGCCACGAACAACTCGGGCGAGAAGCTCAGCAGCCAGTGCGACCCGTCGAAGATCAGCCCGCCATAGCCCGCCCGCGCCGCATCGCGCAGGCTCGCATAGAGCCCGACCGGATCGCCGCGGAACGAGCCGGCAAGCGGATAGGTGAGGTTCGCCTGATAGATGTCGCCCGCGTGGATCGCCTCGTTGAGCGCC
>JBBQWH010000073.1:0-12721 GCA_038210785.1 Sphingomonadales bacterium
GATAATATCTGCTTCTTTGCAGAGCAGGCCGATATGAAAATCATCACGACGGTCGCGCGGATGGCGCGCATCCATGACACCATCATGGCAATGCCGATGGCCTATCAAAGCCTGATTGGTGATATGGGCAACGCCCTATCCGCAGGCCAACGCCAACGCATTCTGCTGGCACGCGCGCTTTACAGAGACCCGGATGCCATATTTCTGGACGAGGGCACCGCCAATCTCGACGAGGAAAATGAAGCAGCTATCGCCGATATGCTCGCCAAATTGGCGATCACTCGGGTGGCGATTACGCACAGACCCGCGCTGGTTGAGCGCGCAGATATTGTGCTGCGAATGGCAGGCGGCAAGATGATCGTCGAGCGCGCAACACCGAACGCCAAGATGCCTTTTGCGCGAACTGCATAAATAAGGGCTGCGCTCTCGCCTGAGAGCGCAGCCCTTTTGTCCGGCATCAGTCTGACGATCTATCTGACGATGTCTTCGGCTTTGTCTACTCCGGTCGTGCCGGAATTGCCGGGGGCTGGTTCACCGCCGCCATTTCCGAAACCATTGTTACCCTTGGGCTTCTTGTCCTTGCCCGAAGGCGGGCAGGGTGCGCACCCGGCACCGGTGACGTGGGCGAGTTCGAAATCGAGCAAATCGCGTATTCTCAGGATCCTCCAATTGCTGGCTTCAAGCATGGCGACTTGCCCTGCCCGTCTTGCCGTGCCAGCAATCTTCATCGTTTTCGCATTGCCGCCAAGTCGAGAAAGCGCGCTGTCCTTGCCCGAGACACTTTCGCATCGACACGTTATGCCGCAGCTGAAGCTTCAATCCTTGTCTTGTCGTCTGATGTACCTTCACGATACCAGCCAGTCACCGCCAGTCTTGAAAACCCTGCGGATGGGCTAACCCAAGACACGCTGTGCTGTTGCGGCACATGAAACAGATCGAGCGTGTTGAAGCGCGGGACGAGCGCTTCGGCAGTGCGCTCGTGCGGCCCGTGGAACAGCAGGAGCCCGCCCCATTCCAGACGCCACATTTGTGTTAGCCCGAACACGCATGCTGCCATGCGGTTCTCGCCCTGCGCATCATCGTCATGTCCGGTCAGAAAGTCTCCGGAACCATAGCTTGTTGCCTGACCGTTGACGAACAGGCCGGGCTCCCGCCCGGTGACATGGCGGATGAGGCCATGCATCTCGGCCCCATGCAGGAATTTTGCGAACGGCGACAGCATATCGGAATCTTCGAGCGGTTCTTCGGCGTCGGGCAATCGCAGCGCCTCGTAGCGGTACTGAAAACCGTCACGGCCGCGCGCCTGCACGTCGCGCTCGATCCTGGCATAACGCCTAGTGCCCATCGCGGCGCGCGCGTTTCGATCAAGCTCGATCGGGCTGCCGGGCGCATGGATGACTTGGATCCAGTCCTCTCGGGTGCGCAAATGGTCATGCAAATGTGTCGCACCCTGCGCTAGTAA
This sequence comes from Sphingomonadales bacterium, assembly GCA_038210785.1. GTDB lineage: Bacteria > Pseudomonadota > Alphaproteobacteria > Sphingomonadales > Sphingomonadaceae > Erythrobacter. The sequence goes on from JBBQWH010000073.1 coordinate 1,463, forward strand.
TCCGTAAATGCGAACCCGCCCTGTGCGCGCATAACATTCCGCCAGCGCATCGCGATCAAGCTCGCGGTTCAGAATGAAAGGCGATTGCGGGCAAGCAGACGGTTCCCCAGCTTCCGCAATAATGGGTGTTGTCATGTCACAGCTCTCGGCGCGGGACCGGTTGATGTTCGCACCTTGATCTCCATTTCGACCCTTGTTTCGAGCGGATAGACCATCACCTCGCGCGTCAGCGAGGGGTTTAAGAAGTCCTTGAGCAGCGGCGGCCGCGGCGAGCGGAAATAGTGCGCCGGATCATCCGTCACGTCGTCCGATCCGACCAGATTGAGCTCGTCAAGGCACGTAACGCGCTCCACCACCATCGGCGCGTGGGTAATACCGTGGGCCAGCATGCTAAAGGCCCGGTGATAGCCGTTCTGAAGGACGATCCGTTTGTCGCTGCCGATCCCGGACAAAAGATTGGCACCATAGCCGACGGGCAACACGAGTCCGGTGATAACCGGGCCGAAGCTGACGATCGCGGCGGCGTGCGCAGCGGTCATCCGCCGGATGTCGTGGAACCTCAGGTCTGTCGACTGCGACGTGAAGATAAACCGGTCACCCGGCAGGCTCACCATGCTGACCGGCGCGGTAGGGCTTGTGCTTGACAGGCAGAAGTCGAACAGATCACTGGCTGACGCGGCTGGCTCAAGCTGGAGGCGCAGTGCATCGCTATGGTCCAGACCGATGCTGCCTTGCGAGACAACTAACTTGGCAAGTTCGACCCAACGGATCTCTGTGGCAACGCTGTCATAGGCCTCGGTGAACCACTTTTGCGATGACAGATTGCCCGCAATTTCATGCAGATCGGCAGGCAGGGCCCGATCGTCGATCCTTTCGGCAATCCCGGCTTCTTGCGTAAGCAGTTCAAAGTAAATGTCGTTGGCGCGCTTCCAATCATTAGCAAGCGCGCGGGGCGAAGCTGCCTCTCCGCCGATAACTCTTGACCGGAAGAACCGCAAATAGTCCGCCAGATGGGGTTGTCCGAGCAGTTTAACGATCCGTTCCGCACCGCCGTCTGCTGTTGCTGGCGAAACTGCTGGTGTCGACGGATCCTGTGCGTTTTTCATGCTGCGGAGCTATCAGTCTCGGCTTAAAACACTGCTAATCCGCATGAACCGGCGGCGCATCGGTCTTAGTTCGATGCACCGCCAAATAGCTCAGCAATAATGATGGCTCTTGCCCTTGCTCTTGGAGCCCTTGCTCATCGAACCTTTGATTTTCGAGCCCTTGCTCTTTGAACCCTTGCTCTTGGAGCCATGGCTCTTGCTCTTCTTTGGTGGCTTGGGCGAGCTACCAGCGCCGCTGACATGTGCCCATTCAAATTGGTGAAGATCACGCATTATAGACTCCCTGTAAAACTTGCAGCCACTGACGATAGGATTGGCTGTCTTCTGGTATTGTTGCGAGTTTCATTACTGTAAACGGGCCATTTGTTAACGTCCCAAGACGATACGTTAACCTAAGCCTTTTTATGCGGCGGGTTCCATGAATAAAGGACCGATAAGGGGTCATTGTGCGGGTTTACGTGCCTGGCGGCCATTGGCGCGGCTGGTGCAGCATCAAATTACGATGCGCTAATCCGGCAATTGGCGCTTGCTAGCTATTGGCAAGCCTTGCCGTCACCATCCCAATCTAGGGGAAGGCCGCATCTTTGGGCCGGAAACAATCATTACCACTTGCGCCGCCTTCTTGGCCTCGTTCGCGGGTGTTGGGATTGCGAGAAGGTTCGTGTCCCTCAGCCGTTCTGGCCTAGGCTAAGAAAATTGCCGATCAATATTCGCTGCCCCCTAATTTTGCTCAGCGACACGATGTGTTGGTATCTACGCTTTGACTGCCTGTCGCTATCAACGCAGCACTTTCGCACTCTTGCGAGGAGTTGGCAATACTTCGGAGAAGGCCTTAAGGCGACGACTTTTTGGGAGCTTTTGTAGGAACACCAGCCCTTAAGAAAAAAGTTTTATTTTCTTGGGGGCGGTTGGCGGTGCAGTCAGTCTAATTGCAACTCGTCTCCGATTGGCAGAGTTCGCCCTTACCCGCTGGCAGCTCAGGCCATGAGGTTCTGCGTTCCGATCGTTTTGAGACTGCTACTTTTCGTGCCACCCATCACATTGATTTGCCGACTGGCCAATCTTCGACAGTTTCTCCGCCCAGCGCGCGGTACAGCGTAACGCGGTTGCTCGCCTCGATTAGCTGCGTCCCAACAAGCGTGCGTTGCGCCTGATAAGCTGACCTTTGTGCATCGAGGCTTGCAAGGAAAGAATCGATCCCGCCGCGATACCGCATATCGGTCAGCCGATAGGTGTCTTCGGTGGCTTCCACGAAAGAGCGGTCGGCGCGCAATTGCTCGGCGATGGTGCCGCGCCGTGCGAGCGCATCGGCTACATCGCGAAACGCTGTTTGGATCGCGTTTTCATAGTCTGCCACCGCCGCTTCGCGCTGCGCCTCGGTCTGCCTCACGCCAGCCCGCAACGCGCCTCCTGCAAACAACGAATAGCGCACGTCTGCCCCAGCCGAATAGTTGAACGCCGCACCAGTAAACATGGCGGAAAGCGCATTGCTGGCAAGGCCCGCAAGCCCCGTCAACGTGATGCGCGGAAACAACGCCGCACGCGCTGCGCCAATCTCTGCATTGGCCGCACGCAGCTCATATTCGGCCTGCACCACGTCGGGGCGGCGCAGCAGGATCGTCGAATCCAGCCCGGCGGGTAGGGTCCGCACCGCATCGCCTGCTTCCGCGATGGATAGCGGCAGCAGCGCCCCGTCCACCGGAGCGCCGACCAGAAGTTGTAGCGCGTTGGTGTCCTGTGCAAGCGCCGTCCTCTGCCGCGCAATATCGGCTTCCGCTGTCGCCAGGATCTGTTCGGCTTGGCGTAGATCGGTGCGCGGAGCGATGCCGCCATCCAGCCTCAGCCGAGTAAGCGTCACCTGCTCGCGCGCATTGGCAGCGGTATCCTCGGCCAGCTTGAGCAAGGAACGGTCGGCCGCGTAGGTGAGCCAGGCATCGGCGACATCGCCGACCAGCGTCAGCCGCGTCGCACGCGCTGCCGCCTCGGTGGCAAAGTAGCGGTCCAGCGCAGCATCGGAGAGGGACTTAAGCCGCCCGAACAGATCAACCTCGAATGCGGTCGTGCCAACATCGGCGGTATAGCGGGCTCCCGCCGCCGAACCGCTGGCGGAGGGATTGTTGCCGATATCTGCGTCTTGATTGCGGTTCTGGTTGGCGGTGCCATTGTCGAATTGTGTCCGGCCCGCTGCCGCATCGATCTGCGGAAACCGAGCTGCGCGCTGGATCCGGAACTGGGCGCGTGCCGCTTCGATATTTGCGGCGGCGACGCGCAGGTTGCGGTTATTGGCGAGCGACTGTTCGATCACCTGTGCCAACCGCGGGTCGGCGAACACCTCGCGATAACTCATCACCGGGAGCGCAGCCTCGGTCCTGGCGAGATAAGAATCGCCCACTGGCCACGATGCTGGCACAGGCAAGAGCGGCTGCACATATTTCGGCGCCATTGAGCAACCCGATAAAAACGCAATCGCAATCAACGCAGCCGCTCTCATGTTGCGCCCTCGCCGGAAATGCTTGTGGGCAGCGTGTTCTTGTCGGTTCGCAGCTTCTTGATGGTGTCGCGCGTCGTGCGCCGGACCAGCACAAAGAACAGCGGAATGAAGAAGATCGCCAGTATCGTTGCTGTCAGCATGCCGCCGATCACCGAAGTGCCGATGGCGATTCGACTGTTTGCCCCCGCTCCGCTGGACAGCGCCAGCGGCAAAACGCCGAAAATAAATGCCAAGCTTGTCATCAAAATCGGGCGTAGGCGCAGGCGCGCCGCTTCCAGTGCGGCATCGATCACGCGCGCGCCGCGTTTTTCTGCCTGCTCGGCAAACTCGATCACTAGGATCGCGTTCTTGGCAGCCAGCCCCATGGTCGTCAGCAGGCCGATCTGCAGGTATACGTCGTTCTCCAGCCCGCGCAGCGTCACAGCGAACACCGCACCGACCAGCCCCAGCGGGATAACTAGCATCACTGCGACCGGGATCGTCCAACTCTCATACAACGCGGCGAGGCACAGGAACACGACCAGCAGCGACAGACCATAAAGCAGCGGTGCCTGACCGGAGGAAAGTCGCTCCTGAAACGACAGGCCCGACCATGCGACGCTGACCCCCGGTATCTGCTCGGCCAGTTCCTCCATCCGGTCCATCGCTGCACCGGAACTCTGTCCGGGCGCCGCCTGGCCTTCATATTGGAAGCTGGGATAGCCTTGGAAGCGCGAAAGCGTTGTCGGCGTGGTCGACCAGCGGGTGCGCGCAAATGCGGAGAATGGAGCCATCTGTCCATCATTGCCGCGTACGAACCAGCTGCCGATATTCTCGGGCGTAGCGCGATAGGGCGCATCGGCCTGAACATAGACGCGCTTAACCCGTCCGCGATCAATGAAGTCGTTGACGTACTGCCCGCCCCAAGCGGTTGACAAAGTGGAGTTGACATCCGCTTGATCGAGCCCAAGCGCGGCGAGCTTGGGTTGATCGATATCGACCTGCAGCGTCGGCACATCAGGCAATTCGCCGAGACGTACGCCCGTAAGCTGGGAATCATCCTCTGCCAGTTCGAGCAGCTTGTCGCGCGCTTCTGCAAATTCCTCGCGGCTCAAGCCGCTGGTATTCTGCAGCTGCAGACTGAAGCCGTTGGACTGGCCAAGCCCCTGAATGGCAGCAGGAACGAGCACGTTGACCTGAGCATCGCGAAAGGCCGAAAACGCCTTTGTGGCACGCTCGCTGATTCCGTTCGCGGCATTTTCTGCGCCTTTGCGGTTCGACCAGTCGACGAAATTGACAAATCCCTGCCCGGTGTTCTGCCCGGCTGCTCCCTGTCCGCCGCCAGCCACACTGAACATCACCGCGATATTCTTGCGCTCATCTTCCAGCATGTATTTTTCAATGGCCAGTTGCACCTCGCGCGTGCGCCCTTGGGTCGCGCCCGCGGGCAATCGAAACTGCAACCGCGCCGCGCCTTGGTCCTCGGTCGGGAGAAAGCCTGTCGGCAAACGCACGAACAGCACGACAAGCAGCACCACTATGACGGCATAGATTGCCAGAAACAGCCACTTGCGGTCCACGACCTGCGACACCGATGCGACATACTTATCGGTGCCACGCGCAAAGCCGTGGTTGAACCAGTGTTGTCCTTTTGCAAGCTTTTCGGCGCCCCACGGCCAGGCGCGTTGCAGGCCGCTTTCACGTTCGGTCCCCGGATCCTTTTTCTGCTTGAGCAGCGTCGCGGTCAAAGCCGGGCTAAGGATCAGGGCAACAAGCGCCGACAGCACCATGGCCGACACGATCGTGATCGAGAACTGGCGATAAATCACGCCGGTCGATCCCCCGAAGAACGCCATCGGCAGAAACACCGCCGATAGCACGATCGCAATGGCGACCAGCGCAACCTGGATTTCGGCCATCGACTTGATCGTCGCCTCCTTCGGCGTCATCTCGGGATTTTCTTCAAGCAGGCGCTCGACATTCTCCACGACCACAATCGCATCATCGACCAGCAGGCCGATCGCCAGCACCAGTCCGAACAAGGTGAGCGTGTTGATGGAGAAGTCGGCAAGATAGAAGATCGCGACCGTCCCCAGCAGCACAACCGGCACCGCGATGGTGGGGATGAGGGTGGCGCGCCAGTTCTGCAGGAACACGAACATCACGATGATGACGAGGATGATCGCCTCGATCAGTGTTTTGACAACCTCTTCGATCGACAGGCGGATAAATGCTGTCGTGTCGTTGGCATATACGACCGCATAGCCGGGCGGAAAACTCGCCTTGGCATCGGCAACGGCCTGCTTGACCAGATCGGCGGTGGCGAGTGCGTCCGCACCCGGTGCGAGCGAGATAGAAAGCCCAGCGCCGGGGTGGCCGTTGATGCGGCTCGATGCCGAATAGTTTTCCGCGCCGAGCTCTACTCTTGCTACATCGGCCAGTCGCACGATCGCGCCGCTCTGCTCGGACTTGAGGATGATCGCTTCGAACTCGTCGACCGTGCGTAACCGGGACTGGGAGGTGACGGTGGCATTAAGCCGGTTGGTTTCCGGTTGCGGCAGACCGCCAACCTCGCCTGCCGCAACCTCGGTATTCTGGTTGCGGATCGCGGTGACAATGTCGCCGGGCATCAACCCGACCGAAACCAGACGGTTCGGATCGAGCCAAATGCGCATCGCATATTGTGATCCGAACACATTGGTTTCGCCAACACCCTCGATTCGCGACAACGTGTCCTGCAGGTTCGACACCAGAAAGTCGGCAACATCGATATTCGTACTGCGGTCGGTCTCGTCATAGACGCCGACGATCATAAGCAGATCAGGATTGGATTTGGTCACACGCAGGCCCTGCTGTTGCACCTGCTGCGGGAGCCTGGCGAGGGCCTGCTGGACCTGGTTCTGCACTTGCACCTGAGCAATGTCGGGGTCGGTGCCCTTTTCGAAGGTCGCGCTGATTGTGACCTGCCCGCGCGAGGAGGAACTGGAACTGAAATAAAGCAGCCCATCGATGCCGGTCAGCTGCTGTTCGATGATCTGGGTGACGCTGTTCTCAAGCGTGTCTGCCGATGCGCCAGGGAACGTCGCACGGATGTTGACCTGGGGTGGTGCTACATCGGGATATTGTTCCACCGGGAGCAAATAAATCGCTCCAACGCCCGCAAGCATGACGATGATCGCCAGCACCCAAGCAAAGATCGGCCGCTCGATGAAAATGCGCGACATCGCAGCGCCTCAGCCGTTTTTGTCGGGCTTGGGCGCAGCGATGACCTGCGGCTTGCTCGCCGGAACGGGGCGGACCGGCGCGCCCGGGCGGGTCTTGGCCAAACCCTGCACAATCACCTTATCGCCCGGCTTCAGCCCGCTAGTCACCACCCAGTCATTGCCGACCGCACGATCAGCTTTGACCTTGCGCTCGGCCGCCTTGTTGCCGGCATCGACCACGAAAACGCTCGCGTCGCCCCGTGCATTCCGCGTCACGGCGGCCTGCGGCACTAGGATCGTATTAGTGTTGATCGCCTGATCGAACCGCGCACGCACGAACATGCCCGGCAGTAGCAGGCCCTGGGGGTTGGGGAATCGGGCGCGTAGCGTCACTGTGCCAGTCGCGGCGTTGACCATCACTTCGGAGAATTGCACGACCCCGCGCTGGCCATAATCGCTCCCGTCCTCCAGAACGAGGCTCACCGATGCGCTTCCCGGCACGGTGCCGCCTTGAGTCAACGATCGGCGTAACACGAGCAGATCGGCGCTGGACTGCTGAATATCGACGAACACCGGATCAACGCCTTGGATCACCGCAAGCGGCTCGGCCTGGTTGCCGGTTACCAAAGCGCCCACTGTGAATAACGAGCGACCGATCCGGCCGGTGATCGGCGCAGGCACGCGAGTGAACTGCAAATTGACATTGGCCGTTTGTACTTGCGCGCGCACCTGCTGCACCGCGGCAGCCGCTTGGCGCGAGGCAGAGAGCGCATCGGTGTAATCCTGCAACGCCACCGCTTGGGCCTCGGCCAGCGGCTTCAGGCGCTCGGCACGAATGCGCGTAGCTTCGGCATTGGCAATCGCGCTCTTGAGGTTGGCGTTCGCTTCTGCGGTGGCGGCGCGGTAAAGGCGCTGATCGATTTCGTATAACGTCTGCCCGGCATCAACAACCGACCCTTCAGTGAAGAACCGCCGCCGGATCAGGCCGGACACCTGAGGGCGAACCTCGGACATTTCGAATGCTGTGATACGCCCGGCGAGTTCGACCGCTACCGGTACCGAGCTCGCTTTGACCACCACATAGCCCACCTCCGGCACCGGCCGCTGGCGGCCCTCATCCGCATTGCCACCCGAGCAGCCGGCCAACGCCAGCGCCGCCAGCCCGACAAGGGCAAAACGTGGCGAAGACTTTAGAATCTGGCGAACGAGACGGGAGATGTTGGACCTGTGAAATCAGTGTGAAAAAAAGACAATCAGACTTTTTCGCTTATCTCCTAAACGGATGAAGAGCGAAGAATGTTTCGCGCAGCCCGACTTCTTTATCTTTCGACTCGGCCCGACCTCGCTTACCGGGCGAGTTGGCGGGAAAAGTGCGCTGGGCAGAGCAAAGCGGCGAATGGGATCGCATCCCGAGATGTCATTCTGAGCAACAAGGCATCTCGCCGTTGCTCTTCACTTACACCTCATCGAGGTGCCACTTCCACTTCCGGAAGCCCTTCATCCGATTCACCCGCTGGCGCCTGACATCGGCAGCGAGCAGCGGCCCGAACCTGTTCCACCAGTGCCGCACTGTCTCGTGGAAGACGTCGATCCCGCGCTCGAACAGCAAGTCTTCAACGCTCTGCAGGCTCGGCGGAAACCGCACATACATCATCGCCGCCAGCCGGATTATGCCAGTTAAGAAGTAAAAATGGCGGAACGGGCTAGCGGGCTTCCTGGATCCGGGCATCACCCTGCCCTAACTGGTCACACCCATTCTGCTAGCCAGTGCATATGCTCGGACAGAGCCCGCTCCGGTCATGGAAGTATTCACATTCCGGCGCCCAGATCGCCGCGCGACAGGTCGAGCTCCGCGGCTGGGATTACCTCGACATCAGGACGGATCGCTCGCAGATCTTCAATGAATTCCGCTGCGTTGCCGACCACCACAATCGTCGCCATGTCGGCAGAGACGTATTTCACTGCTGCCGCGCTCGCTGCTTCGGGGGTGACCCCTTGAAGTTCGGCCCCATATCGTGCGGCTTGGCTCGGTTCGATACCGTACGTCAGCAACTCGGCAACGATGTTATTGAAGCCCGACGAGGTTTCGAGGCTGCGGCCATATCCGCCGGTCAGATAAAGCCGGCGGGTGTCCACGAGGTCGGCGGCGAAGGGCTCGCTGCCCAACCGGTCGAACTCGTCGAGGAACACTTGGACGACTTCGTCGGCCGTGGAGTTCTGGGTTTGCGAGGTGGCGATCAGATAGGCCTCTTCGGCTCGCGCGGGCAGGCCGCTGCCTGCGCCGTAGCTGATCGAACGCTTGGTCCTGACCTCCTCGAACAACCGGCCGCTGGAACCGCCGCCCAGGATCGAATTCGCTAATTCGAGCGCGACGTAATCCTTGCTCGAACGCGATGGCGCGCGCATCCCCGCATAGACTGCGGCCTGCCCGGCTTCGGGCAGATCGATCACGACCGTCCGGACCTGCGCAACTTTGCCGGCGGCTTCGGTGATCGGAGGCGGAACCGGCATGGAAGAGGTCCAGTCGCCGAACAGCGTATCGGCAATTGCCACCGCGCGGTCGGCCGAAATCCCGCCGCTGACGATGACTTTGGTCTGCGCCGGATGCCAGTAGGTCTGGCGGTGTTCGAGCAAGTCCTCACGCGTAATCGCGGCGAGACTTTGCTGCGTGCCCCCTGGCTGCGAGCCGTAAGGTGCGTCGCCGTAGAAGACCGGGCGCGAGACCATTTGCGCCAATGTGGCGGGATCCTTCAGAGCCACCTGTAAGCTATCGATCTCGCGTTTGCGCTCGCGTTCGAATTCTTCGACCGGATAATCGGCGCTGCGGATCATTGCCGCGAGGATGCGTCCGGCTTCTTCCATATTCGCGACGGGCGCGGTCAGGCTGAAGAAGCTGCCATCCGTCCCCGCCGTCGCGCCAACGCTCGCGCCGAGGCTTTCGAGCCGGGCGGCGATATCCTGCGCGCCCATCCCGGAGGCACCCTTGTCGGCGAGCGACGCGGCGAGGTTCGCCACTCCGGCCTTGGCGCGGCTGTCCGATTTGGCCCCGCCGGGGACCAACACGGTCATCGTGGCGAAGGGGACGTCGCCCGTTTGCGCGGCGACGATCTCGATTCCGTTAGCAAGCGACCGCTCGACGATGGCGGGAGCTTCGACGCTCGGCTTCAACCCCGGTTGGGGCAGCGGATCGCGCTCTGCCTCGGGCCGTACTGCCAGCGGGGTGCGGGTGGCTTCGGGCAGCGTGCGGAAGGTCGGGAATGGGGCCGGATTTTTCCATTCGCTGGGATTTTCCTCGCCCCGCTCATAGGCCATATCGACCCGGCCTTGGGGATCGAGCCACTTGGCGGCGGCGCGCTGCACGTCTTCGATGGTAACTGCGGCAATCGCCTTCAGGCGCTTGTCCGCAGCCTGGGGATCGCCGGTCGATACTAGCGCTTCGCCCAGTTCGAACGCGCGACCGCGCGCAGTCTCTCGGCTGCGCAGCGCGCTCGAGAGTATCTCGTTCTTGGCTTCCCGCAGCTCGGCTGCGGACACCGGGGTCGTGCGGATCCTGGCGAACTCGGCGTCGAGGATCGCCTTGACCTCGGCCGCACCGGCAGTGGGGTTGGTGATCGCGAAACCGGTGATCAGCCCTGCCTCTTCGCCATCATCGTAGCTGAAGCTCGCATTGACCGCCTTGCCGGTCCGCACCAGCGCCTCGTTGAGCCGGCTATTGTCACCCCGCGCCATGATCGCTGACAGCACTTCAAGCGCTGCGGTGTCTTGCGTGGCGGTTTTCGGTCCCTTCCACAAGGTGCCGCGAACAGGCAGCGGGACGTTCGGCGCCCGCGCCACGATCGTGCGCGGTTCGGTTCGCTTTGGCTCTTCGGCCTTCAGTTCGAGCGGGATGGGGTTTTCGCGGCGCGGTATGTCGACGAAATATTTGTCCACCATCGCTCGCAAGTCGGCCATCTCGAAATTGCCGGCGACGATCAGCGTGGCGGTATCGGGACCGTAATAGGCCTCGTGAAACGCCAGCGCATCTTCGAGTGTGGCCGCGTCAAGTTCCTCGATCGAGCCGATGCCGGGGCGGCGATAGGCGGTCATGTCGTAGGCGTTTTCGGGCAGTACGAAACGTTGGAAGCGACCATAGGGCGGAGCGAGCACGCGCTGGCGCAGCTCTTCCTTCACGACGTTGCGTTCGCTATTGAACACTTCCTCGTCGACTACCGGGAAGGCCATCCGCTCGCGATGGGTCCACAGCATCCGCTCGAGATATTCGGCCGGGACGGTTTCGAAATAATTCGTCCGGTCGGGCCCGTTCGACGCATTACGGGTGCCGCCGACATCGGCGGTCAGCCCGTAGATCTGGTTGTATGGCATGTTCAGCGTTTTGCGGCTGAGGATATGTTCGAACAGGTGCGCGAATCCGCTGCGGCCTTCAGGATCGAGCTTCGAACCGACATCGTACCACATGGAGGTCGTCACATCGGCGGTCGAA
>JBBQWH010000074.1:0-12610 GCA_038210785.1 Sphingomonadales bacterium
TTCAAGCACCGCGATCGCAAAGCCCGATGATGCCACCGAATCGAGCGAATAAGGCACGGTATTGGCCGCGATATTGCTGATCCGCCCATCCGCGCCGACAAAGATGATGTCGAGCGACAGCGGCGTGTTCTTCATCCAGAAGCTGCGCGGCTCGGGCACGGCCGAAGGGAACAGCATCCCCTCGTTATCGCCGAGCTGGGTCCGGAACATCAGACCCTTTTGCTGCGCCTCCGGGCTGGCAGCGAGTTCGACCTTGAACGGCAGTGGCTTGCCCGCGCGCTCAACCGTTAGGTCGATCACCTGCAGGCCTGAGACCGGATGCTGCGCGCTTGCAGTACTCGCTGCGACCGGCGCCTGCGCGCGCGCTGTGGCGCCTTCCCCTGGCGAACACGCCGCCAACACGCCGAGCGCAAGCGCCCCTGCCACAAGCATCTGCCTTACCATGCGCCTTCGGTCCCTTCCTCATCGGCTGCCTCGTCCAGCCACTGTGCCACATCCTCGTCCCGCTCGGCGGCGAGGATGAAGCGGACATGCGCATACTGGTGGCCTGCGCGCAGCATTGCTGCAACGGCTTTTTCGTGAGCCTTGCGTAGCGACAGCGGATCAGCGGTGCTAACGTTTGCCCAGAGGCCCATCCGCCGCTTCTGCGCCATCAGCACCGCCGCGCGGCGGCTCGCCGCCTCGCCCGGCGCGTGGGCTTGCCGCACGCTGTCCTCCACCCCGGCGGCGCGCAAGGTCTGCTCGACCCGCCGTCCGCCGTAACCGCGCGCGCCAAGATCGCGCGCGCGTGATCGTGCGTAGGCATCATCATCGACATAGCCGAGTTCCACCAGCCGAGCGACCAACGCGGGAATATCGACCTCCACTGCCTGTCCCTCGTCATCCTCGGCCAGCCCGCGCTCGCGCACCTTGCGCGCCAGATAGGCCTCGACCCGCGCACCGGTGGTGGCAAAGCGCGCGGAATAATGCAGCGCCAGATCGCGCAAGGCAGCCGCGTCCAGCGGCTTCTTCGGCCGTGTCCCGTCCCGGCGCGCGCGCCGGGATTTCGCCCCGGATTCACTACCGGGCGATGACGAATTCACTGTACCTGAAACCATTTCGCCTTATTCGTGCCACTTTCCTTATCATATGCGGGACGTTGAAGCCGCCGGACTATGCCCGGCGACACGGGGTTATGCCAGAGCGCGGACGGAACAAAGCCATGAATCGCGCCGCAACTTACGGGTATCGCAAAAGAACATGAACGCTGCCGCTTTGACGCCGACGCCGAATGATTGCGAGCTGCCACGAATCCGTGCGCATTTCGCGACCTTCAACGAAGCGATCGACTATGCCGCGATGAGCCGCAAGGGGCTCAACTTCCACGACACGCGCGGCGAATTGGCACGCGTTTATCCCTATTCCGAGATGCGCGCCGATGCGCTGATGATGGCTCGCCGCCTGATCGCGGCCGGGATCGGCAAGCAGGACCGGGTCGCGCTGATCGCTGAAACGGGCCCGGATTTTGCCGCGTTGTTCTGCGCATGCGTCTACGCCGGGGCTTGGCCGGTGCCGCTGCCGCTGCCGACCACCTTTGGCGGCAAGGAAAATTATATCGATCAGCTGGCGATCCAGCTGGCGAGCTGCGACCCGAAAATCCTGCTATTCCCCGATGAGATCGCCGAAATGGCCGGGTCCGCCGCCGCCCGGCAAGGCTGCGCGGCAACCAGCTGGCAGGCTTTCGCCGAGGCGCCCGCGCCCGATTGCACGCTTCCACAGGCCAGCCCCGACGATATCTGCTATCTCCAATATTCCTCCGGCTCGACCCGTTTCCCGACCGGGGTCGCGGTCACCCACAAGGCGTTGCTGCACAATCTGTATGGTCACGCCGAGTCGATGGATCTGGGCACCAACGATCGCTGCGTAAGCTGGCTGCCGTGGTACCATGACATGGGGCTGGTCGGCTGCTTGCTGTCGCTGATCGCCAACCAGGTCTCGGGCGATTACTTGAAGCCCGATGCCTTTGCCCGCCGCCCGCTGGCGTGGCTCGACATGATCACCCGCAACCCGGGCACGACCCTCTCCTATTCGCCGACCTTCGGTTACGATATCTGCGCGCGCCGCATCTCCAGCCAGAGCCATGTGGCCGAACGGTTCGATCTGTCGCGCTGGCGGGTGGCGGGCAATGGCGCGGATATGATCCGCCCTGATGTGATGCAGAACTTCGTCAACGCCTTTGCGCCTGCGGGATTCAAGGCGGCGTCCTTCACCCCGTCCTATGGCCTGGCCGAGGCGGTACTGGCAGTGACGGTGATGCCGCCGGGCGAAGGCATCCGGGTCGAACTGGTCGAGGAAGACCGGCTGTCGGGCGCCCCGCGCGATCTGTCACGCCCGGCGCGGTACCGCGCGATCGTCAATTGCGGCAAGCCGCTGCCCGACATGGAAGTCGAAATCCGTACCGAGGACGGGTCGGAGCGCGGCGATCACCAGATCGGCAAGGTGTGGTGCCGCGGCCCAAGCGTGATGCACTCCTATTTCCGCAACCCTGAGGCCACGGCTGACTGTCTTGTCCCAGCGTCGGAGCCCGGCACCAGCCCCTGGCTCGATACCGGCGATATGGGCTACACCGCCGATGGCTACCTGTTCATCGTCGGCCGGGCGAAGGACATGATCATCATCAACGGCAAGAACCACTGGCCGCAGGATATCGAATGGGCGGTGGAGCAGTTGCCCGGCTTCAACCACGGCGACATTGCCGCCTTCGCGATCGAGATGGAAAACGGCGAGGAAGCGCCTGCCGTGCTGGTGCATTGCCGCGTGTCTGATCCGGCCGAGCGGGTGCGCCTGCGCGAACAGATCGCCGACAAGGTGCGCTCGGTCACCGGCATGAGCTGCATCGTCGAGCTCGTCCCCCCGCGCACTTTGCCGCGGACGTCCTCGGGCAAACTCTCCCGCGCCAAGGCGAAGAAGCTGTACCTCGCGGGCGAGATCGTGCCGATTTCGCTGGCGGCGTAAACCCGGGCGAGGCGGTTGCCTCGCGGCAGGACGAAACGCGCTTTGGATGTGCGAGCGCTTGCTTGCGCATCGTCAAATAGCCGATCCATTTTTGCAAAAGATGCAATCGCGTTTCTTAATCGCTCAACCAACCAGCTACAATCTCGCCCCTATGCCCTTCCGGCGCCAGCGCGGCGCGCAAGGCTTCCAACAAAGGCGGCAGTCCTTCTGTAAAGGCGTAAGGCGGGTTGACGATAAACAGGCCCGCGCCGTTATAGATGCCCGGCTGATCGGCGTCATACAGCCAATGCTCCACGGACAGGAATTTCGGGATGCCGAGGCCGCGCAACTGCTGCTTCCACCGCACATGCGCAGGCCGGTCTTTCAGCGGGTACCAGATCACCGTCACGCCGTGCGCCCATTTGCGCATCGCTGCGGCGAGGGTGGCTGTGATCCGGGCGCGTTCGTCCGTTTGCTCGTAAGGCGGATCGACCACCACCACGCCGCGTGGGCTGCGAGTCGGCAGCATCGCCAGCCATAGCTCGTAGGCGTCGCGCTCGTGCACCGCAGCGGGTGTGCCGCGCATCGCGCCGCGCAAGGCATAGGCGTCTTCGGGATGCTTTTCGTTGAGGATCAGGACATCCTGCGGGCGCAGGTGTTGCGCCAGAATGCGCGGCGAGCCGGGGTAGAGGCGCGGCCCCACCCCCACATCTGGTCCCACATCCACCCCGTCATTCACCGCGCGCACGGCGGCGCGGTAGTCGTTCAGCAACGGGTTCGGGTCGGCGAAGGCCCGCAGCACGCCTTGCGCGGCCTCACCGGTGCGCCCGGCGTCCGCGCTATGAAGGTCATACACCCCGCAGCCAGCATGGGTGTCGATCAGAGTCAGCGCGCCCGGTTTTTGTTGCAAAGCCCGAACAAGGGCGATCAGCAGGCTGTGCTTCACGACATCTGCGCTGTTGCCAGCATGGAAGGAATGGCGATAATTCATTGTGCTTTAGCTTCCTGACGATCTGCCTTCATAAGGCCAGCTGCGTGCGGAAGCGAGTGCGGGGCGATTGCCCGCGTCGGAGTCGCTAGCCGAACCCCAGGATTTGGCCGAGAGCGTCGCCAAGCGGACACTGCACCAACCCAAACCCTCGCACGATCCCCCAATGCCGCGCGCACCCCCCGCCCAACCACGGCAGCCATGGACGAACAGGCCCAATCCGGCTTACCATGCAGTCACGCTTGAAAGGCGTGTTTTAGATCACTAATACAGTCGGGGCATGGGCCCGCTCGGCCGAGACGGCCGGGGCGCGCCTGCAAGGGAGCATGAGAAGCGAACATGAGCACGCAAACCCAAACGGCAACCGCATTTACGCTCACCGCGCCCGATCCGGTGCCAGTCGTCGCGCCCGAACAGGCGGCGGGGCTGGTCCCGGTCACCACCGAACAGAAGTCCAAGCTCGACAGCAAGGTCGATGACTTCGTCAACGAGTTGGTCATCGCCGATGCCAATTCGCCCGCTTTCGGCGAGAAGGTCGATCAGATCACCCGCATGGGTCAGGAACAGGTCCGCGCCGCCGCGGCGATGTCGAACCGGTTCCTCGATCGCCCGGTCCGCGCGATGGACGGCGATGGCAGCGTGGGCAAGGATCTGGCCGAACTGCGCCGCACGGTCGAGGATCTCGATCCAGGTCGGCAGGGCAAACTGTCGGGCCCGCGCAAGATCCTCGGGATCATTCCGTTCGGCAACAAGATCAAGAACTACTTCGACAGCTACACCTCGGCGCAAGGCCATATCTCTTCGATCCTCACGCGGCTCGAAAGCGGGAAGAAGGAACTCCACCTCGATAATGCCGCGATCGATACCGAGCGGCAGAAGCTGTGGGCAGCGATGGGCGAGCTGGAACAGATGATCCACATCGCCAAAACGCTGGACACACGGCTGGAGGCCAAGGCGCTCGAACTCGACAGCTCGGATCCGTCCAAGGCCAAGGCGCTGCGCGAATCGGCGCTGTTCTACGTCCGCCAGCGCACGCAGGATCTGCTGACGCAGATGGCGGTGAGTGTGCAGGGCTATCTCGCGCTTGACCTTGTGAAGAAAAACAACGTCGAACTGGTCAAAGGCGTCGACCGCGCCAGCACCACCACGGTCGGCGCGCTGCGCACTGCCGTCACCGTGGCGCAGGCGATGACCAACCAGCGGCTGGTGCTCGGCCAGATCACCGCATTGAACCAGACCACCGCCGATATTATCGATTCGACCAGCACGCTCCTTCGGGAGCAGACCGCGCAGATCCACGAACAGGCCGCCTCCTCGACGATCCCGATCGAGACGCTCCAGCGCGCCTTCCAGAACATCTATGACACGATGGACGAGGTCGACGCGTTCAAGTTGCGCGCGCTCGATTCGATGAAGCAGACGGTCACGGTGCTGACCTCCGAGGTCGAAAAGTCGAAGGGCTACATCGCCCGGGCTGAAGGCCAGGCGCAGGCGCAGGCCAAGGTTGCGGCGGGTGAGCCCTCGCTGCTTTCGTTGGATAAGTGATGGGCGACCGCTGATGCCCGACACCACCGGCGAGAGCGACCGCATCTTGCGTGCGGCCAAAACCAGCCTCGCGGTGCAGCGCGAGGGCGGCACGCATCGTCCGGTGAGTGCCATGGGGCGCAAAAGCATCGGCAAGGGTTCGGCCGAACTCAAGGTCAAGGCGTTGGTCCGGCGGACGATGTTTTTCGGCGCGGCGCTGATAGCTATTTTGGTCGCGGCCAGCGTGGCCGGGATCGTTTTGAACGGAATCGGATTTGTCGGCGTGATGATCACTGCGCTTGCCTGCCTCGCGGCGGCGGTGCTGTTCACGCAATTCCCGAAAACCCGCTTACCGCAGCGCGCCGAACTGACCCAGGGCAACCCCGCGCAGATGGTCGCGCGCACCCAGCTGTGGCTCGAAGCGCAGCGCCCGGCGCTGCCTTCGCCCGCCGTCGCTATCGTCGATCAGCTCGGCGTGCAGTTGGATGCGCTGGGGCTGCAATTGCGGGGGCTGGACCGAGCGCATCCGGCCATGGCCGAAGTGCGCGAGCTGGTGGGCGAGTACATCCCCGAAACGATCGAGGATTACCGCAAGATCCCGGCCCACCTGCGCAAGGAAGAATACGCAGGCAAGACCGCTGACGAACGTCTGACGGCCAGTCTCGGCAAGCTCTCGGACGAAATTGATCGCGTTACCAGACGGCTGGCCGAAGGCGCGCTAGACGATCTGGCGATCAAGAGCCGCTATCTCGAATACCGCTACGGCGGCGCCGAGGCGCTGGAGGATATGCGCGCGGAAATGCCGGACACCGGTGTACCCTTGCCCGATTTCTCGGCCATTCCCAGTAAGCAGGAGCGCTGATCGATGCGCGTCACTCTCCCGCATGATCTGTCCAAGGAAGAAGTGCGCAGTCGGATGCGCGCCCATGCAGGCGAGATCGCCAGTTTCTTCCCCGCCGGGCTCGCCAAGGTGACCACCGATTGGCCAGACGAGGACCGCATGGGCATCACCGCCGAAGTGGTCGGCTACACCATCCGCGGCGGGGTCGATATCCGCGACAAGGAGGTTGTGATCGAGATGGATCTGCCACTGATCCTCGGCCTGATGAAGGGCCCGCTCGAAATAGCGGTCAAGAAAGAAGGCCAGCGGTTGCTCGCGCCTTGATGCCCGATTGGGCGGGTCCGGCGCAGGTTCAAGCCCTACCCGTCGCTACCGGCAATTGCCAAGCACCGGACCGAGATCGAGCCGTTGCTGGCGGAGGTGTGAGGATCAGGCCGCGCGGGTCAGCAGTGTCACGCCCGCCGCGCTGAAATCGAGCGCACCGAGGCTGGGCGCGACCAGACACTCGCCCGCTCCAGCCCGCGCCGCGCCGCGCTGCGCGGTCACTTCGCCCGCCAGCGGCAGCACCAGCAATGGCCCGTCATAGGCCGCGCAGGTTCCGGCATCGGGCGCGCCCTCGATCCGGTCGAGCCGGAAATGCGGGCCGTCGACCAGCACCGGCCCAGCAGCGATGCTGCGGCGATGCTGCGGCGCGTAGGGCACGCCGTCGGCCACTGCCAACGCGCGGTCGATATGCAGCGCGCGCGGACGGCCATAATCATACAGGCGGAAGGTGGTGTCGCTGGTCTGCTGCACCTCGACCAGCGCGAGGCCGGGGCCGATCGCATGAACCGTGCCGGCGGGCAGATAGAACAGATCACCGGGGTGCGCGGGGTGCCAGGTGAGCAGTTGTTCGATCGTTCCGTCCTGCGCCGCAGCCGCAATCTCCTCGGCCGTCACATTGCGTTCGAACCCGATTGCAAGCCGCGCATCGGGCTCGGCATCGAGCACCAGCCAGCATTCCTCCTTGCCCGCCTCACCGGGAAGCGCGCTGAGATCAGAGGGGTGGACCTGCACCGACAATTTCTCGCTGGTGAACAGGTATTTGACCAGGACCTGCGGCACTTCGGGCGGGGGCTCGAACCAGATTTCGCCGATCCGCTGGCCCGGCGGGGCCACAAACGGCGCGGGCAGGTGGTCGCGGCCCCAAACCTTCTCGACCATCCGGGTCGCAAGCAAGCGCACGCCGGGGTTTGCTGCGGGGATCATTGCTGCGCCGCGCCGGGCAGCTTGCCCACCGCCTGCGCGCCGTCACGGGTGGTGACCAGCACCTCGCCGCCCGACACGATGATGCATATGTCTGTGAGGCCCACCGCCGAAATACGCGGGCCATCGGTCATGGCAAACACCCCTGCGCAGTGGGCGAGATCCACGCTGCCGCGACGCACATTGCCCGCCTCGTCGGCCGTCCCGGCCAGCGCATCGGCGAGCGCGGCCCAGTTGCCGATGTCGGACCAGCCCATATCGGCCGGGACCATTGCCGCAGCCGCAGTGTTTTCCATCACCGCATAGTCGATCGAATCCCCGTCGATCGCCGCGAAGGCTTCGGCGGCCGGGTGGAACTGCGCGCCATCGCTGTGCCCGCCCGCCACCGCGTCTGCCACCAGCCGCGCCATGTCCGGGCGGTGCGCCGCAAGCTCGGCCAGCAGGTGCCCGGCGCGGAAGGCGAAGATGCCCCCGTTCCAGCTATAATCGCCGCTGGCGAGATAGTCCTCTGCGCGCGCGCGATCGGGCTTTTCGACGAACCGCCGGATCGCAAACCCGCCCGCCAGCGGCGCGCCGCGTTGGAGATAGCCATAGCCGGTTTCGGGCCGGTCAGGCGCGATGCCGAAGGAAACGAGATAATCCTGCCGCGCCAACGCAGCGGCGGCAATCGCGGCTGCGCGAAAGGCGGCACTATCGGCAATGTGATGATCGCTCGGGCACACCAGCATTATCGCATCGGGTGGCAGCAGCGCGGCGGCCAGCGCGATCGCGGGCGCGGTGTTCTTCGCCGCTGGCTCGATCACCAGCCGTGCGCCCGGCGCATCGCCAAGCTGCGCGGTAATGAGATCGGCGTGCGCCGCGCCTGCGACCACGATCGGCGGCGCGAAACGATCATCGCCCGCGACCCGGCGCAGCGCCTGTTCGAACAGCGTCTCCTCGCTCACCAGCGGCAGGAACGGCTTGGGGACCGCCTTGCGGCTGACCGGCCACAACCGGGTGCCGCTGCCGCCGCATAGAATGACCGGATGGATCGCTGTCACTGGAATGTCCTTCGCCTGGCGCTGGCTTTATCAGCTAGCCCTTCGGAAACGAACCCGAACTATACCATATTGAAGGAAACACGCGTCCGCCCGTTTCAGAACCATTGCTGCCGCCAGTAGAACGGGGCGGGGACCGGACGGCCTTCGGCATCGGTTGCCGGGCGGAAGCCGAGCCGCGTCTCGATCAACTGGCAGGTGATGCGATCAGCCTCCGGATCGGGGCTGGGGCGAACGATGGTGCACTCGCGCGCGCGTCCATCTGCGCCGATAATCACCCGCACCACCACCTGCGTCCCGCGCCGCGCCGCGCGCCCGCCCGGCGGGACGGGGAAATCGCGGGCGTTGTCGATCCGGCCGGAGATATGCACCGGCTTCGTGACCGCCGCCGCGCTGCGCCCGCTGCCGCGATTCCCGCTCCCGGTGCCGAGCCCGCTGCCCGCAGCACCGGTGGCCTCGCCTGCCGCCGCCGCGCCGGATTCGCTCGCGGTGCCGGTCGAGGCGGCGCGTGGGCGCGGCGGATCGGGCTTGATTCGGACCCTTGTGGGCACAGCTGCAACCGGCTGCGCCTCCGCTTCGCGCCCAGGCGCTCCTTGCGCGCCCTGATCCGGTTCGGACGGGATTTCGGGCGGCGGCGGCGGGGGCGGGGCGGTGAGGCTGAATGCCGACACTACCTCGCGCTGAACCCCCGCAGTGAAATCGGGCGCCAGCGCCAGCGCGAGGCCATAAAGCGCGGCGAGATGCAGCGCCGCGATGGCGCTAACGAGCGGCCAGCTCAGCCGTTTCTTGCGCGCGCGGAAACTACGGAAGTTCGGGTTGTTCGACATTGCCGTAAGCCCGCTTTCCGAGTCCATCCGTACCGGATGCAGTTGTGGCTGCCATCTGCCGTGCGCGAGTATATCAGAGCCGCACCAATTGGCGATGGAGCGCATCGATCGAGCGCGCACTGGATCTTGACCTGGGCGTCGGCAGCGAACTGCCGGACGTCGATACAGACTTCGCTCTTGGGGGCGAGGTGCCTGTTGGCGCAAGTACGATCCCGGATACGAGCGCGGCTGACAGCCTCGTAAACAACGCCCCCAATTTCGCACCCAATCACGCCAATCCCCGCAGCATCGCAGCCCGCGTTGCTCTGCGCCGCCGCTGGCTGCGCCTCGCCGGCATCGCCGCCGGGCCAATTGACCGGGTTAGCCTTCACGCCGCGCTGATCGGCGGGGCAGGATATCTCGCGCTCGCCTGGATCAGCCTGCTGGCGGTGGTGAGCGCGAACGATACAGTCACCGCGGTCTGGCTACCCAATGCCTGTGCGGTCGCCTTTCTGCTGCGGGTGCGGCTAGCCAACGAATGGCCATTTCTGTGCGCCTGTTTTGCCGCCAGCCTCGCCGCCAATGTGATGCCGCAACAGCCCGATCATGTGGCGCTGCTGTTCTCGCTGGGCAACATGGTCGAGATTGTCATGGTGCTGGCGCTCACCCGCTCGGCAGAGCGGCCCACGCCGGATATGAGCAGGCTACCCGATCTCGCCCGGTTCGTATGGGCGGGCGGGCTGGTCGGCCCGCTGCTTTCAGCGATCCTCACCGCGCCGGTGATGGGCACCACTCTGGAAGCGGTGCGCGCCGGGGCGACGACCTGGTTTCTGACCGACAGCATGGCGATGGTGCTGATCGTGCCGGCGGCGCTGCTGCTGGTCGACCGGCTCCGAGGGCAGCTCCCGGCCGGGCCGGCACGCCCCGCGGAAAGCATCGCGCTGCTGGGCGGCGGCATGACCTGCGCATTCCTGGTGTTCAACCAGTCGATGTATCCATTGGTGTTCCTGCTCCAGCCGATCACACTGCTGCACGCCTTCCGGCTTGGCAGCCTCGGCAGCGCGCTCAGTGTCGCCGGGGTGGCGGTGGTGGCCGCTGCCATGACCTCGGCCGGGCTCGGCCCGATTGCCGCGGCGAGCGGCGCTGGCATCGCGCAGTTGCATCTGCTGCAGGCCTTCATCGCCGCCAATTTCCTCACAGGTCTGCCGGTTGCAGCGATCCTTGCCGGGCGCGACCGGATGACGGCACAGCTCGAAGCAGGCAAGCACGAGGTCGATCTGCTGGCTCAGAACATCAGCGATGCGATCCTGCGCTATGATCTTGCAGGCGTGTGCACCTATGCCTCGCCTTCGGTGCGCGAAGTGATGGGGGTGGCGCCCGAAACCTTCCTTGGCCAACCGGTGACCGCGCGGCTCCATCCCGATGCGCACGACCGGGCGATGGAGGCGCTCGCACGGCTGCTGGGCGGCATCAGTGAGCGCGAACGCGTGACCTATCGCCGGTTCGAAGACAATGGTGATGGGGCGCCGGTGTTTCTCGAGGCCGATTGTACCGTGGTCCGCAACCGCGCAACGGGCCTGCGCGAAGGCGTGGTGGTGGCCGCGCGCGATGTGACCGAGCGGGTCGAGCTCGAACTGCTGCTGACCCGCGCCCGCCGCCATGCGGAAAATGCCGCGCGCGCCAAGTCCGAATTCCTCGCCAATATGAGCCACGAGATCCGCACCCCGATGAACGGCGTGCTGGGGTTTGCCGAATTGATGTTGCAGGGCGATCTGGAGCCCGATCAACGCCGCTTTGCAGAGATGATCGTGCAATCCGGTCGGTCGATGATGATGCTGCTTAACGACGTGCTCGATCTGAGCAAGATCGAAAGCGGCCAATTCGCGATCGATAGCGCTCCGGTGGATATTCATGCCAGTCTGGCTGAATGCGCTGCGCTTCACCGGCCGACGGCGGAGCGCAAGGGGCTCAGCCTCGATATGGTGAACGACTGCGGCGACGATGGCAGTTGCCAGATGAGCAAGACGTGCCGCCCGTGGGTGCTGACAGACGGGCTGCGGCTGCGCCAGATCCTGCTCAATCTGATCGGCAATGCGGTCAAGTTCACTGAAGTCGGGCAGATCAAGGTCAGTTACCGCATCAGCCAGCACGATGTGCGGGTGACGGTCGCCGATAGCGGGATCGGCATCAGCCCGCTTCAGCTTGAGACGATCTTCCACCCCTTTACTCAGGGAGAGGCCGATACCGGGCGGCGGTTCGGCGGTACCGGCCTCGGCCTATCGATCAGCCGCCAGCTGGCCGCATTGCTCGGCGGGCACATCGAGGTCGAGAGCACGCCCGGCGAAGGCTCATCCTTCGCGCTGGTGCTGCCCGCGATGCTCGCTCCGCCGCTCCTCGGCGAGGTGGAGTCCGATCCGGTGTTCCCGCCTGATCTGCCCGCATCATCGCGCATCCTGCTGGTCGAGGATCATGACATCAATCGCCTGCTGGTGACCGAAATGCTCGAACGCTGCGGGCAGGAGGTCGCGCTCGCGCATGACGGGAACGAGGCGATCGCGATGGTGATCGACAGTATCATGCGCGGGCGGCCCTATGATCTGGTGCTGATGGATGTGCAGATGCCCGATTGCGACGGGCTTGCTGCCACCCGCGCGATCCGGGCCGAGGGGATTGGCCCCGGGCTGCTGCCGGTGGTCGCGCTGACCGCCAATGCCTATCCCGAGGATGTTGCCGCAACCCGGGCAGCAGGGATGCAGGCGCATCTCGCCAAGCCGGTGGTGTTCGCCCACCTTGCCCGCACGCTGCAACGCTGGCTGCCGACCCGGATTGTCGAGACCGAGCAGCCCGGCGAGCCGCTGCCAAGCCACGGCTCTGCCCACCCATCCCTGCGCGCCTCGGGACTGGCGCGCTCGCCGCTGCTGCTCGCGCGCTGGCAGGAGCGGCGCCGCGAGGCGGTGGCAGCGGTGCGCGCGGGCCTTGACGAGGGGTGGCTGGCCATGCCCCACGGCTCGCACCCTTTGCCGCCTGCCGAGGCGCTGGCTATGCTGCTGCACAAGCTTGCCGGAACCGCCGCGATCTTCGACGAGCCAGCGCTTGGCGACGCAGCCAGCGCATTGGAGCGCGCGCTGGTATCGGGCGCTGACGGCGGGACTTGTGCAGATCTGGCGCAGGCGCTGCTGGCAGTTGCCGAAGCCTC
>JBBQWH010000075.1:0-12193 GCA_038210785.1 Sphingomonadales bacterium
CCAAGGGGTGTTGCTATTGTGGGTGAGCGTCATGTAGCGTGCGCCCAGCGCAAAAAGCTGGCGCAGCACGGCGAGGCTCGATCCGATGGCGTGGCCGCCTTCCATCCCCATCAGCGATGCGACCTTGCCATCAGCCATCGCGCGTTCGACCTGATCGGCGGTCTCGGCATAGCGCAAGCCATCCGGGTAACGCGCGATGAGGCGCTTGGTGACGTCGATCTGTTCAATCACCTGCTGCACCGCCTCGGCCTCATCGGGGTTGGAGGGGACATAGACCGACCAGAACTGCGCGCCGACCTTGCCTTGCTTCAGGCGTGCCAGATCGGTCTGCATCGAGCGGCCATCGGGATTAGTTGGGCCGGTGGCGGTGGTGTCCTCGAAATCGAAACCGTTGATCTGGTTCGCCACCCTTGAGCGCAGCTGGTTGGGGACATCATTATGCCCGTCGAACACCGGCGCAGCTTCGAGCGCGGCATTGGCGGTGGCGGTGGCGGTGGCGGCATCGACCGGAGCCTCCTGCGCAGCAAGCGGGCTTGCCAGCGTTAGAGCAGCGACCAGAGCTAGGCGAGAAGGCGCGAAAAGTTGCATGGGGTAGGCTCCCGAAGGTAGAGCGCCCGAACACGCGGGCAAGGATATGGTGATGAGTGATAGCGCGGCAGAGCTGATCGAACAATTGGGCCTCGCCGCCCATCCCGAAGGCGGGTGGTACCGCGAAACGTGGCGGGGTGCGGCCTCCGCCGCGGGGCGCGTTTCGCCCGGGCCGGATGGCCGCGCGGGCGGAACCGCGATCCTGTTCCTGCTGAGGTCGGATGAAACCTCGCACTGGCACAGCGTCGATGCCGCTGAGCTGTGGCTGTGGCAGGCGGGCGATCCGATCGAACTGCGTCTCGCTGCCAGCGAAGCCGCGCCGGTACGCTCAGTCATCCTTGGCAACGATGTCACTGGCGGACAGGCCCTGCAGGGGCTGGTGGCGCCGGATGAATGGCAAGCGGCGCGGCCGTTCGGCGAAACCCGTTTCGGCTACAGCCTCCTCTCCTGCGTGGTAGTGCCAGGGTTCGACTTTGCCGGCTTCACCCTCGCCGCGCCGGGCTGGGAACCGGGTCTTGGAGCATGCGCGTGATCCGCACCGCGCTGCGCTGGCTGCTGGCGGCGTTCTATGGGATCGCCGGGGTGATCCACCTTGTGAGGCCGGCCCCGTTCCTGACAATCATGCCGGCCTTCGTGCCCGGCCCCGAAGCCGTGGTACTGTGGACCGGGGTGGCCGAAATCTTCGGCGCAATCGGGTTGGTGCAGCCCGTTTCGAAGCCGCTGCGGCGCGCGGCAGGCTGGGGCCTTGCGCTTTATGCGCTGTGCGTATGGCCTGCCAATATCAACCACTTCATTATCGATATGGCGCGGGCCGACGGCGGGCTCGGGCTTGCCTATCATGTCCCGCGCATGATCGCGCAGCCGGTGATCATCTGGCTGGCGCTGTGGGTGGGCGAGTGTCTCGGGCAGCGGTCACGGGCGCGATAACACCGGGATCGGCGACCCGCCGCTTGCGGACCGGCGAGCCTAAGCAAAAGCGGCGCGGACCCTAACGGATCGCGCGCCGCTGATACGCCCCTGATTTGGGGCAAAGCCTGCGGCAGTGCCGCAGAGGTACCCCAAAGGCTCAGCTCAGATGCTTGGAGACCGCAGCGGTCATCTTGAACATCGAAATCTGATCCTTGCCGATCACCGCACCCAACTTGGCGTCGGGATTGATCTGGCGCTTATCCTTGCTGTCCTGCAGGCTGTGGGCCTTGATGTATACCCACACCTTCGAGGTCACTTCGGCGCGGGTCATGGGGCCCTTGCCGATCACCGCTTCAAGGTCTGCGGTAAGCTGCACCGGCCTTTGCAGTGCGTTTGTCGTTCCAGCCATCGTTTACTCCCTTATGTCTGTGGCAGGTTACTCAAATATCGTCATCATTCCAGTCCGCATCTTCGTCAGCGCCGCCGGTATAGGTGGCGTGAAGCACTGCGCAGGCGGTTACCGTCCCTTGCAGTGATGCGAGCAGTTCCGCTCTCCCTGCGCCGGGCATCAGCACCAGCGGCAGATCGGTGGCGAAAAGTTGAAACAGGTAGTGGCGCGTCTCACCTTCCGGCGGATCGGGCAGGAGCCACTCGGAATTGCCAGCCGCGTTTTTGCCGGTGCGCGGCGGCACCTCGCCTTCTAGCAGCTTGCCGCGCTGCGCTGCAAGGCCCCACACCAACCAGTGGCACGCCGGCTGAGCGCTCTTGGACGAGGCGTCCTCGACCACCAGCACCAGCTCGTGTGATCCTAGCGGCGGCGCGCCCCATTCGAGCGGCGGGGCGACTGCATCTTCCTCACCCGCGGTGAAGCTCGGATCGAGCGCTTGGCCTGCGCCGAACGCTGGACTGACCAGTGCAAATCCACCGCGAGCGAACGCCTGCGCCGAGCCCAGTTGCACCACGGCAAGGCCGGGATGGCGGGCGGGCGCGGGCACATGTGGTGCGAGCCAAGTGGGAAAATCAGTCATGATTCTGTCGCTTCCTTAGACCTTTGCTAGTCCGTTCGATTGAGTGAGACGAGACTTACCAAGGCGGTTTTTACCGGTTTCTGCGGAAAACCCTGCAAATGCAGGCAAAAAGGTCACGCTTTTGCGCCATTTCGGGCGTTTCCGCGTGCAGATTTCTTGCTCTTGCGCCGCGAGCAAGGCATTTAAGCTGCGGCGCCCCGCCCCCGCGCGCCGTAATGTTCGGAAAGATTATCCCCCATGCGTGTTGGTCGCACCGCCCTTAGCTTCGTCCTTGCCTTCAGCCTTGCCGCCTGCGGAGGGGACGATACACCGCGTCCTCCGATAACCAGCGGCGGCGGCGCACCGGCCCCGTCACCCACGCCAACGCCGACGCCGACGGCCTGTAGCCTGCGCGCACAGCAGGACTTTGCCGACCAAGTGCTGAACGAGTGGTACCTGTTCCCCGATCTGCTCGCCACCGCCA
Organism: Sphingomonadales bacterium; assembly: GCA_038210785.1. Classification (GTDB taxonomy): domain Bacteria; phylum Pseudomonadota; class Alphaproteobacteria; order Sphingomonadales; family Sphingomonadaceae; genus Erythrobacter. The sequence goes on from JBBQWH010000075.1 coordinate 2,989, forward strand.
ATCCGGCGAACTTCAATAGCGTTCAATCATTTCTCGATGCCCGGGTCGCCCCGGCGCGGGCGCAGGGGCGCGACCAAGGGTTCACCTTCGCGACCTCGATCTCGGAAGAAAATGCTCTGATCAGTTCAGGATCGAGCGCGGGTTTCGGCATCCGCCTGACGTTCGACACCGCTGCGAACCGGGTGTTTGTGGTGGAGGCCTATGAAGGTGCCAACGGTCTGGCTGCCGGCCTTGACCGGGGGAGCGAAATCACCGCGATCGGCACCGGTAGCGCCGCATTGCAGACCGTATCCAGCCTAATGGCATCAGGCGGGCCGCAGGCGGTGATCAATGCTCTGGGGCCGTCCACCGCTGGGCTTGCGCGCGTGTTACGGTTTGTCCAGCCGGGCGGCGCGACCATCGAACGCAGCATCACGAAGACCGATTTCGCGCTTGATCCGGTTTCTGACCGGTATGGCACATTGATCCTCAATGATGGCGGCAAGCGGGTGGGCTATCTGAATCTGCGTACCTTCATCATTGCCGATGCCGCGGCGCAGCTTCGGCAGGCCTATGGACAGTTTGCCGCACAAGGCGTGACCGAGCTGATCATCGACTTCCGCTACAACGGCGGCGGGCTGGTAAGCGTGGCGGAAACGATGGGCGACCTGATGGGGGCGGGACGGATCGGGCAAGTGTTCAGCCGCACCGTGCTGCGCCCCTCCAAGGCGGCCCAGAACGAGACCCGGACATTCCGCAGCGAGGCCAACGCCATCGCGCCCACCCGCATCGCCTTCATCACCACCAACGCAACCGCCTCGGCGAGCGAGCTGGTTGCCAATGCGATGATCCCATACATTGGCAACAATCTTGCGATTGTCGGCGCGAACACATCGGGCAAGCCGGTCGGGCAGTTCGGTTTCGATCAGGCCGCGTGCGACCTCAGAATTCGAGCAGTGACCTTTCAGACCCTCAACGCCAATAATCAGGGCGACTATTTTAACGGGCTTGCCAGCGTATTTCCTAACACCTGCCGCGCGGGTGACGATATCTTGCGCCCGCTGGGCGATCCGCGCGAAGCCTCGATCGCAGCAGCGCTCGATTTTCTTGCCCGGCGTTCCTGCACCGCGTTTTCGGCGAGCGGCACCAATAGCATCGCAGGTGGAATGTCGCAGGGCCAGAGCGAGCGCATCGGGCTCGATTTGCCCGCCCTTGATCTGCTCCAGCCTGATCGCCCGAACGCCACGCAGCACGAACTACCCGGTCTGTTCTGAGCCCGGGCGTTTCCGGCCGCGCCTAAAGCCCCTGCGGCACCGTTTCGAACCCGGGAAGATCGCCGAGATCGACCCAATCCTGCTTGCTCTTGGTGTAGCAATGAAAGGCGGGCTTGAGGATGCTGGTATCATCCAGCGTGCCGGCCTTGATGAACATCATCCCCGGCGGGCTATCGACGCGAGTGAACACCGGCGAGCCGCAAGTGCCACAAAATTGCCGCCGCACGCTTGCTCCGCTATCGCCCGTGTCGTTGTAGGTGGTAAGCTCGCCCGCGAATGCCACCGCAGCCTCGGGCACGCCGACAATCACCGAAAGTGCGCTGCCCGCCTGGCGTTGGCAGTTCTTGCAATGACAGGTAACGCACAGCAGCGGATCGCTTTCGCAGGTGTAACGCACCTTGCCGCATAGGCAGCCTCCGGTGATGGTCATGGCGTGTCTCTCCCCCGTTGCTCCGCGCTGCTAGGGCGCGGGGTCGCCAGTGTATGGCTGTTCGCTAGTATATCCGCAGCCAGTCAATGTCTCACCGTCCAAAGCGATAGTGGCGACAAAGGGAAAGCGCCGCTCGCTCATCCCATCGTTGCATTCGCCGGGGGTAAGCGCGGCGCTGAGGGCCTGTCCCTCCAGCACACCGGTGAAACCTAGCCCGTTATTCCCGGCAAAGCGGCTGACAGCAAACCGCGTTCCTGGCTGATTATCTGGTGTGGACCACACAGCAGCGTCGCCTTCGATCGTGAGGTTCCAGAACGGCTCGGTGCCGATCAGCGTAACGACTTCGTTGGGCGCTACGGCGGAGAAGGTCTTGCCATTGGGGTCAATCGCGTCCTCGGCAGCGGGACCGCAGGCGGCGGGCAGGCAGGCCGATAATGGCAAAAGCAGATGCAGCAGATAGTTGCGGCGAGCGGACACGACCAAACTCCTTTCCCCAGCAAGACTACACCGCGCCACGCCCCAAAGCAAAAGGCGGGCCCCGCTTTCGCGAACACCCGCCCCTGCAGTTCCGGTAAAGAAGCTTGCGCTTACTTCGGCATCAGCACCGTATCGATCACGTGGATCAGACCATTGGACGCAGCGACATCGGTGGCTGTCACCTTGGACATGTTGCCCGCTGCATCGGTCAGCACCACACCGCCGTCGACGATCTTCGCGGTCAACTTGCCGCCGCCGACCGTCGTGATGGAGTAGCCCGCATCACCCGCTGCGGTGATCGCCGATGTCAGGGTTGCGGCATCAACCGCGCCTTCGACCACGTGGTAGGTCAGGATCGCCTTGAGCGTGTCCTTGTCATCGGTGGTCAGCTTTTCCACGGTCCCAGCGGGCAGTTTGGCAAAGGCAGCATTGGTCGGTGCGAACACCGTGAACGGGCCGGTGCCCGACAGCGTTTCGCCGAGGCCGGCAGCGGTCACAGCGGTAACCAGCGTCGAGAAGGTCTCATCGCCCTGAGCCACTTCGACGATGGTGCCGGTCGTGGCCGCGTCTTCAACAACAGCGGTTTCGTCAGCCGCTGTTTCTTCAGCGGGGGTTTCGCTGGCGCAGGCGACCAATGCAAGCGCGGCCACCGAAGCGAGGGTGAAATGACTGATTTTCATGGATGTGATCCTTGGTTGCGCCCGAAGGCCGAGGTACGCTCCGATGAAACGATCCATCGGCCGCGCAGAGAAGCGCGCCCGTAAGAGCAACGCTAACTCCTCATACGGATAGTTATGGCCGATAGATGTCCGCAAAGGTCCGTGCGGACGCGGACGGGCTGGAACCTTGCACAACCTGCCGGGTTCATTGCCCCATGAACGCCGTACCAATCCGCGAAGCCGCGCTTGCCCGCCTTGCAGAGTTTCTCCCCGCCGCGGGGCGCCGCTATGCTGAAACCCGCAATTCCGACAATGGTCCAGCCGCTGGCGGGCGCGGCAATGTCAGCCAGCTATCGCCCTGGCTGCATGCGGGCCTGATCGGTGAACCTGAAGTGCTCTCCGCTGTGCTCGGCGCGCACAGCCCGCGCGCGGCCGAAAAGTTTATCGCCGAGGTGTTCTGGCGGATCTACTTCAAGGGCTATCTCGAGCAGCGTCCGGCGATCTGGGCGGACTACTGCGCAGGCCGCGACGGCGCGCTATCGGCGCTCGAACGCAATGCTGGGCTGCGCACCGCTTACGCCGAGGCCACCGAGGGCCGCACCGGGATCGAAGCTTTCGATGTCTGGGCGCGCGAACTCACTGCAACCGGCTATCTCCACAACCACGCGCGGATGTGGTTTGCGAGTATCTGGATCTTCACCTTGAAGCTCGACTGGCGGCTTGGAGCGGATTTCTTTCTGCGCCATCTGATGGACGCCGACGCCGCATCGAACACGCTGTCGTGGCGCTGGGTCGCGGGGCTGCACACCAAGGGCAAGCACTATCTCGCGCGCGCCGACAACATCGCCCGCTACACCGCCGGGCGGCCCGAAGGCGCGCTGGCGGCAAGCGGGCTTGCGGAGGAAGCGGAGCCCTTGGATGAGCTGCAGGATTACGCCCGCCAGCGGCTCGATTTGCCCGCGCTGGCCGCGCCCGCCGACCTTGCCGAACCCTTTGCGCTGCTCCTGCATGACGAGGCGGCGCACCACGCCCCGCTCGCTCTCGCGGCCGCGCCCGCGCTGGTGATCGGCGCAAACCGCGCTGCGGCGCGGTCGCCCGGTGACATCGGTGCGCCCGCGCGTGTTTTTGCCGAGGGCGCGCTCGCGGGCGGGATGGCCGAGGCGGCTGCGGCATTCGGCTGCCGCGCGGTGGAATGGCGTGCGGGCGAACCACTCGCCGCGCTGCTGGTTGAAGCGCGAATCGGGCGCATCGCGTTGCCCTATCTTCCCATCGGCTGGACCCGCGATTCGCTGCACGCCGATCTCGCCCCGCTGGTGGCCGGGGGCCAGGTGGTAGACCTGCTCGGCGATCTCGATCGTGCCACATGGCCGCATGCCAAGGCCGGGTTCTTCGGCGTTGCCAAGTCGATCGATGGCCTGCTCGCCGAATGCGGAATCGCCGCAACGACGTGACGCTCTCAACCGCGCATTAACCCTGCGGAGCTAAACCGGTGCCGAAATCGTCGCGAGGCACTGGCGTCATGCTCTATCCCAACCGTCTTCAAGCCGCGCTTCTGTTCGACCGGCCGCTGCACGATCTTGAAGCGATCATGCGCGATTTCACCCGGGTCGAAGGGATGCGAACCGGCACCAGCTTTAACATGCCCGAAACCAATCCCGGCAAGTTCTATCGCCTGTTCAGCGGCGGCGAGGAGCTGATGCTGACCTTCGAATATCTTGATGTCCCGACGTCGGAGCAGGTGTTTCGCGGCGCGCTGTCCTCCCCCTATACCGGCCTCCTCACCCCCGACATCCGCGACCGTATCGCGCGCACCCAGAGCCATATCCTACTCGAAGTGTCGCACGGAGTGCTGGGCGGGGTGGAAGAAAATCCCGAAATCGCGGCATTCATGAAGCAATTGGGGCGGCCTAGGGAAGGCGCCACCCAGGCGCAGTTTGAGCGGCGGCTTGAAGTGCTGGCGCTGATGACCCGGATCGCGACCGATCACACCATGCCGCTTGCGGTCCACTGGACCCAGTCCGATCTCATGCTGAACGGCGAAATGTTCGATACCATCGCCGCCTCCGGGGACGCGCCGGGCCCGCTTCACATCCACCCGTTCCTGTTCGGCCCGACGCCTGTCCCGGGCGAGCCCGCGCTGGCCGGCATCCGCACCTTTGGCGCTCGCCACTGGCTCGGGCGTGAAATCATCATCCAACCCAATGTCATTCCCTGGGCCGCCAATCTTGAGACGATTTTCGCCTTTCTTAGAGTGGCGACGATGCCAGAGGGCTACATCATCCCGGATCGCGACACTTTTGGGCCGGAGGATCGCAGCTTGTCCTACCGCGTGCTGCATCACGATGCAGGGGCAGACATCGGGGACGGCGATCAAACTGACATTCCGTTCTACGAGCTCGTGCCACTAAAGCACGTCGCCTACAACTTCGTCGCAGCGGAGCATGTGCCTGACGCCAACGCCTTCGATGATCGCGCCTTTCCGATCAACATTATGCCTGCCGACCAGGAAGAACGGATGGCGCTAGCCAATGAATGGTTCGAGAAGCGCAAGCTTGCCGAGGGGATCGGCGGCCACTTCGAAGTGCGTTCGGTGGGCGAGAATGATGCCCCGCCTCCTCCCAATCCGACACCGCCGCCTGTCCCGGTGATCGCGCCTTCGCCCAGCCAGCCCGGTCTTCCCAGTCTCAGCGGGCGCGGCCTGCGCTCTCGCGTGTTCGGGCGCAAAGGGGCCTGACCGCTCGCGCGTTGATCAGTCGACGCTGCTGGTCTCGCCAAAGCTATCCGCCGCGCGCTTTTCGGCGCGCATGCGATCGGCCTTGACCCGTTCTTCGGCAGTCTTGCGCGCCTGTTCGGCCAGCCCGCGCCAAGTCTTTTCCGAACGCAGTTCGCGCTCGCGCACATTGTCGAGCGTTGCCTTGTCGGCCAGGGTTGCGGCTTCGTCAGCGCGTTCGCAGTAGAATTCATAGGTCTGAGCCATCGGGGTATCCTGCCGCAAGAGGGGAAGGCGGGGATCTGTCAATCGGCAGGCAGGACGCACAGCGCGCGCCCTGCCTGCCGTGGTATGCGATCAGTCAGCGGCCGCCAGGTTCACGGCGCTTTCCTTGCCGTTGCGCCCGCGCTCGAGATCAAAGCTTAGACGCTGGTCCTTTTCGAGGCTGTGCATGCCCGCCGCCTGCACGGCGGTAATGTGCACGAAGCTGTCGGACGAACCATCGTCGGGCTGAATGAAGCCATAGCCCTTGTCGGTGTTGAAGAACTTTACGGTTCCGGTCTTGCTCATGGAGTGTTCCTTTCAAGAACAATCATTTGCCCGCCCGCGGAATGCGAACAGGATAGTGCGTCGTATCGTCCGATGAAAGGAAGTCGTCGTCTGGTTTACGCCGGGGCCGGAGGGGAGCCGTTTGACCGGGCCCGATGGCAAGCGGCGGAGCGCAAATTTCGAAGTCCGTCGCAAATTTCGACGTCAGCCAGAGGCGCTTAGCACGGTTTGGCCGAAACGCCTAATCAGCCGGCCGCAAGCGTCGCTCAATGCCGCCCGAAGAGGCGTGCCAGCAGACGCGGACGAGCCGGGCGGGCGGCTTGCGCTGCTGCGGCTGCTGTTTGGGCAGCTGCGGCGCGCCGGCGCAGTTCGCTCCCGGTCGGCGGCGCATCTTGCACAGGGGCCTCGCTGCGGCGAATGAAACCTTCGCCGAACCCCGTTTCGGCCACCGGGCCCAGCGCTGCCTCCACTGGCAGGGCGCGGCGCGGATGATCTCCGCTGCGGCCATCGGCACAGTGAAGGGTCACAGCCTCGGGCCGCATCTCCACCATGCCGCACACCACCGGCACCGCGCCGGGTAGTCCGGTCTGCGCGCAGGCCGAGGCCACCGCCTGCTGCCAACGCAGCGCCCGCCACCAGCAAGCCAGCACGTATTCCGCATAGCGCAGCGGCGCCTGCGGCGGCGCACCGTCGCGGAAGAAATGGCGCTGCTTGTGGTGCAGCAACGCGGTGTTGAGCTGATCGAGCCCCTCGATCTCGAGATGCACCTCGATATCCTCTTCATGCCCCGCCCAATCGGGAAATTCTTTGTCGAGCTCGGCGATGATCGCTTCTGGCCCGGCACGGCTGAAGGCGAAGCCTTCGTCGGTGAAGATGCCGATCATCACATAGGGGTGGTGCAGCGTGCCCTTTTCGAAAGCGCGATCATATTCGTTGGCGATCGCGATGGTGACCCCGGTAACGGGCTCGCCTTCGTACAAGCCAATCGCTTCGTCCAGTTCCTCCCACCCGGTCAGCACCACGTGCTTACGCTCCAGCGCGAGGCACAGCGCCCCCAGATCGCTCTCCAGTGCGCCGAGCGAATGGCGCAAGCTCGCCTCGGCCTGATCGAATTCCCCCGCAGCGAACAGCGCGTGCATCTCGTCGGTCCAGGCGGTCTCGCCCGCTTGGGTAGCGAAGAGCTGTTGCAGATGATGCATGGCGGTAGACGTCCCCATTATTGCGCCTCAGGGCGGTTATCGCCGGAACTAACGGCAATTCCTGATCGCTCCGTTAACCCCGCGCATTGAGGATGGACCCGCAGCGGGGCGGGCGCAGGCTAAAGGGGGTCTAGAGCAAGTCTGGCGCGACCTAGGAGGGGTCTAAACCGGCCTAGCGGGGGTCTAAAGTGCCCAAGAAACCGATGTTTCACGCGCATCCCCCTGATTTACCAACGCTTGCAATGTTTCACGCACCGAAAGCAGCGAAACCGGCGGTGCGGATGGGTTCGCGCTGCGCCTGCATAGGATGGCGCAGGCCGGAGGCGTAGGAAAGGGGCGACCCGCAGCCGCCCCCTCCCCAAATGCCTCACGAGCGGCGCGTGTTCTGGTCCGGCGACCCGCGTGTCCCGTCTTCCTGACGGCGCTCGCGGAGCTGTTCGCCCTGGCTGTCGTTATTGCGACCCTGCTGGTTCTGCCCGGCGAGATTGCCCCGCTGCGTGTCGGCAGGGTCTTCGAGGTTGCGCGGATCGTCAGACAGCGGCTGGAACACGCTCCCCCCGTCCGGCCCAGACTCGGTCTCGCGCCGTTCATCGCCATGCGTCCGCTCCGCTCCGCGCCGGCTCACGCCCGCGCCGTCATCTGGCGCGGCGCCCTGATCGAGCACATAGTCGCTGTCCTCAGCCAGCTGGCGCTGCTCGTCCGAGCCTTCGCGCATGGGCTGATAGGCGCTGCCCTCATGCGGCATGGCAGTCATATGCCCACGCTGGTCAAGCGTATTGTTCGCATCGACCCCAGGGCGGCGGGCCGCCTCCTGATTGGCACGGTTACGGGCGTCCTCCTCGGCACTGACCCCCTCGGGTCGCACGCCGGAGCGCGGGGTGGTGTCACGATCGGTCATGATGGTCTCTCCTCGTTTCGGAGCCGAGAATGTGCGCCCGAGGGGGGCGGGGCGCGCTATATTGGGTGGGTAACAAGACGCAGCCGGTCGCGGGCAAGGGGTATCGCGACTTACGCCGCGCGCCCCGCTCGGTAGGCCTGTGGTCGCGTGCCAGAATCGAAAAACCGGATACCAACTTTTCGAGACACGCTTTAGGCACGCGACATGTCACCCATCACGATCCTGATCGATGCCGATGCCTGCCCGGTCAAGGACGAGATCTACCGCGTCGCTGACCGCTTCCGCGCCGAGGTGTGCGTGGTCAGCAACGCGGCGTTTCGCATCCCCGACAGCCCTCGGGTCAAGCGCGTGGTGGTGAGCGACAGCTTCGACGCGGCGGACGACTGGATCGCGCAAGCCGCGGATGCCCTGCCCGCAAACACCTGCGTGGTGGTCACCGGAGACATCCTGCTCGCCGACCGCTGCCTGAAAGCGGGCGCGCGGGTGCTGAAACATAATGGCGAGGCCTTCACCGCCGCCAGCATCGGCGGAGCGATCGCCACCCGCGCGATCATGGCCGACTTGCGCGCCGGGATGGACGGGGTGGGAGGCGGCCCCGCCCCGTTCAGCAAGGCAGACCGGTCACGGTTCTTGCAGGCGCTCGACCGGGTGCTGGTGGGGTTGGCGCGGGGTTAGGCCTTTTTGAGGTGCTGGCGAAACCAGTCGGCCAAGTCATCCTCCGGCAATTCGCCCGCTGCCAGCGCAACGAATGCCACGACCAATTCGGCATCGCTGGCTGACAATGCGTGCCCATTCAGCATCAGGAATGTTTCGCTGATCACCGCTGCCGTGCGTTTGTTGCCATCAGTAAAGGGATGGTTGCGCGCGATGCCGAAGGCGTAGGCCGCGGCCAGTGCCGCCACATCAGGCGTGCCGTATTGCGCAAGGTTTTGCGGACGCGCCATCGCGCTGTCGAGCAAGCCAGCGTCACGAATACCGTCGCCCCCGCCATGCTCGGCCAGTTGCTCGGCATGGGCGGCCAGCGCCACTT
>JBBQWH010000076.1:0-11837 GCA_038210785.1 Sphingomonadales bacterium
CGTCAAGCAACGCTCGACCAAGCTGGCGGGGACGAAGCGGATCATCACCGAGACGGGTTCGGACACGCTGATGGTCTAGTCCGTCAGCCCGGTCCGCAGCGCCGCTTCGAAGGCGGCGGGCTGATCGAACATGATGAAGTGGTAGCTATCGTCGATGATAGTGAGCTTCACGCCGGGCAATCCGGCATAGGCGGTCTGGTACAGCGGCTCGACACGGGCGCGGGGTGCGTAGCGGTTGGCGGCGGCCAGGACCGTCACAGGCGCGGTGATTTCGCCCAGACGCGGGCGCATGTCGGTGGTCATCAGCGCGTGGATCGCGCCAGCAAAGCTCGCCCGGTCACTGGTGAGCGACCATTGCACCACCTGTTCGTGGTACCCCGCCTCGCGCACCAGCGATTGCACCCCGATCCGCTGTCTGCCGGCAAAGGTCGCCTCGCCCATCGCGAGCAGCGCTTTGCGGGTGGCGTCGGCCTGAGTGGCGGTGCGCTCGACCGTGAGCGAAGGGTCGAAGATCAGCGGGTAGAACGGCAGCGAATCGACCACCACGACCCGCGCAATCCGGTCCGGGTGATCGGCGGCGAGCATCAGGCCCATAAATCCGCCCATCGAATGGCCCGCATAAACGGCGCGCTTGACCCTCGTGCAATCGAGATGGCGGATGATCTCGGCCTCGGTGCGCGCGAACAGCGTTGCCGGATCGCCTTCCGGCGGGCGTCCGGCAAAGCCTGCGACATGCACGAGGTGCAGGCGGTAATCCTTGGCGAGGCTGGCCTTCACCCCGTCCCACATTGCAGGCGGCGAACCAAGGCCAGGCACCAGCACAAGATCGGGGCCAGAGCCGGTCACCTCGAACGGCGGGCACGGCAAAGCGGCGTCATCGGCGAGTGCGGCACCAGGCAGAAACAGCGCGGCGAGCGCGGCGAACAGCGGCGGAATACGGGTCATTCGGGGTCTCGATTCCTGATAAAGATCGCTTCGATCGGCAAGGCGAACAGATCGGCAATGGTGAAGGCGAGCGGGAGCGAGGGGTCGTAGCGGCCCTTCTCGATGGCATTGACGCTCTGGCGGCTGACACCGAGACGGTCGGCCAGGTCTTGCTGGCTCCAGTTCCGCTCCGCGCGCAGCACCCTGAGGAGGTTGTTCATTCCTCGCCCGCCTCGCGGTTGCCGAGCGCGTTCCATACCCCGCCCAGTCCAAGCCCGACGAACCAGAAGAATGTCGCGCCGAACCCGCCGGTGCCGAGGGGGACGACTTCGTAATTCTGAAGGAATTCCCACACCGTCATGATGCTGAGGCAAAAGGCAGTGGCGAACAGCGACTGGCGCACCAGCAATTGCCGCATGTATTCGTCGGTCTCCTCCGCCAGCAGGCGGGCAATCGTCCAGAACACGCCGAGGATCGGCAACGCGGGAAGCGCCGCCACACCCCACGCCAGCGCACCGGTGGGCGGATTGGTGCGGAACACCGTGCCGACCGCGAAGATCAGCGCCACATAAACCACCATGAAGCCCGCCAGCCGCCGCAGATAGCGCTGCATGGCCGGAGAACGATAATGCGCCATGGAAAGCTCCTTTTTCATAATGACAAGGTCACTTTACAATTCTGATTCGGGATTTGTCAAGCACGCTTTCCATTTACCCGCGCTGCTGCGCTGATGACATGACTACGTAGCTCGGCTATGTGATGTGCATGGCCTATCTGCTGACCATTATTACCCCCACCACTCGGACGACGATCCGGGGGGGGCGGCGCGCGGGTTAAGCCCGGCAGCCAGCCGCCCGGTTCGGGGCGGCGCGGTGTTCCCCCAACCGGTTCCACGCTCAACACCGCTCTTCCGGTGCGCTGCTGCTTGCCCTAAGGCGCGCCAAACCAGACGGACGCGAACACATGACAGAACTGCTCAAGATCAGCCTGCCCGATGGCTCGGTGCGCGAAGTGCCGCGCGGCTCGACCCCGGCCGATATCGCCGCCGCCATCGGCCCGGGCCTCGCCAAGGCAGCGCTCGCCGCGCGGGTGGACGGAGAGCTGCGCGATCTCACCCGGCCGTTCGACGGCGATGCTGCACTTGCGCTGGTAACCGCGCGCGATGAAGCCGATGCGCTCGAACTGGCGCGCCACGATTACGCGCACATCCTTGCCGAGGCGGTGCAAGCGCTGTTCCCCGGCACGCAGATCACGTTCGGCCCATCGACCGATGATGGGTTCTATTATGACGTCAAAGCACCCGAGGGCCGCGAACCGTTCAGCATGGACGATCTGCCCGCCATCGAAGACGCGATGCGCGCCATCATCCGCGCCGACAAGCCGCTGCGCCGCGAAGTGTGGAGCCGCGAGCAACTCATCGCCAAGTGGGCAGGTGAGGGCGAAACCTTCAAGGCCGAATGGGCCAAGGAATTGCCCGAACACGAGGAACTCACTGTCTATTGGAGCGGTGACGACTGGCTCGACATGTGCCGCGGCCCGCACCTGCCGTCCACCGGCAAGCTCGATCCCGATGCCTTCAAGCTGATGCGCGTTGCAGGCGCTTACTGGCGCGGCGACCAGAACAATGCGCAGCTGACGCGCATTTACGGCACCGGCTGGCTCAACAAGAAGCAGCTGCAAGCCCACCTCACCCGGCTGGAGGAAGCCGCCAAGCGCGACCACCGTAAGCTGGGGCGCGAGATGGATCTGTTCCACTTGCAGGAAGAAGCCCACGGCAGCGTATTCTGGCACCCCAAGGGCTACCGCATCTGGCGCGAGCTTGAAGCCTATATGCGCCGCAAGATGGACGGCGCAGGTTATCGCGAGATCAAGACCCCGCAGCTGATGGACGTGCGCCAATGGACCCAGTCGGGCCACTGGGGCAAGTACGCGCAGAACATGTTCGCGGTGCCCGACATGGTGCCCGAAGTCGATGAGGACAGCGGCGCGGCCTCTCCCAAGGTCGCCGATGATGCCGAGTGGCTGGCGATCAAGCCGATGAACTGTCCGGCGCATGTGATGGTGTTCAAGCAGGGCATCACCTCCTACCGCGATCTCCCGATCCGCCTCGGAGAGATGGGCTGCTGCCACCGTAACGAGCCGCACGGCGCGCTGCACGGGCTGATGCGGGTGCGCCAATTCACGCAGGACGATGCGCATATCTTCTGCACCGAGGCGCAGGTGGTGGCCGAAGTGCAAGATTTCCTCGCGCTGGCTGACAGCGTCTACCGCGATTTCGGATTTACCTATAACATCAAGCTGGCGCTGCGCCCCGACCAACGCTTTGGCAGCGACGCTGATTGGGACAAGGCCGAGCAGGAACTGCGCGATGCGCTGATCGCCAACGGCCTCAGCTGGGAGGAATTGCTAGGCGAAGGCGCGTTCTACGCGCCCAAGCTCGAATGGCACCTGACCGACGCGATCGGGCGCACCTGGCAGGTCGGCACGATCCAGTCCGACCGGGTACTGCCCGAGCGCTTGGACGCGAACTACATCGGCGAGGATGGCGCAAAGCACCGCCCGGTGATGCTGCACCGCGCGATCTTCGGCAGCTACGAACGCTTCATCGGCATCCTGATCGAGCACTTCGCCGGACGCCTGCCCGCGTGGCTGGCCCCGGTGCAGGCGGTGGTGGCGACGATTGTGTCTGACGCTGATGATTACGCCTGTGATGTCGCGGCGCAGCTTAGCGCGGCCGGCATCCGGGTCGAGACGGACACCCGCAACGAGAAGATCAACTACAAGGTGCGCGAGCACAGCCTCGCGAAGGTTCCGCAACTGCTGGTGGTGGGCAAGCGCGAGGCCGAGGAAGGCACGGTCGCGGTTCGCACGCTGGGGGCTGAGCATCAGAAGGTGATGACCCTGGCCGAAGCCATCGCGATGCTGCGAGCCGAAGCCACCCCGCCTGATCTGACAACCGAGGATTGATCCATGAAACTGACCGCAAACCTGTTCGCTGCCGCCGCCGTGATGGCGCTCGCCGCTTGCGCGCCCGAAGCTCAAGCGCCAATGCAGGACAAGGGCGCCGACCATTCCATGATGGATCGTTCCGGCCAAGACACGGGCGGCGCGGTCAAGGGCGAACTGACCGAAGCGCAGGCGGCGTACAAGGCGGCGAATGACGCGATGCACGCCGGGATGGCCGACATTCCGGCCGACCCGGACGTCGCCTTCATGCAAGGCATGCTTGCCCACCATCGCGGCGCGGTCGCCATGTCCGAAGTCGCGCTGAAATACGCCAAGGACGCCAAGGCGCGCGATCTTGCCGCCCGGGTTATCGCCGCGCAGTCGGCGGAAATCGCCGAGATGGAAGCTTGGCTGAAGGATCGCGCCGCAAAGTAGAGCGGGCGCGCGCGGCATGGAACTGATCGCCGGCTTTACCGCGCTGCAAATCGCCGTCGCGTTGCTAGCGGCGCTGGGCGCGTCATTTGTGCGCGGGTTGACCGGGTTCGGCATGGCGATCCTGCTGGTGCCGATCCTCGCGCTGGCGCTGCCGCCGGTCGAAGCGGTGGTGCTTGCCAATGCGCTGTCCTTGATGATCGGGGTCACCGAAGTGCGTAGCCTGGTGCGCGAGGCAGAGCGCAGCGCGTGGGTGATCGGCGGCCTCGTGGTGCTGACCACCCCACTGGGGCTGTGGGCGCTGTCGCTGACCAGCGTCGATGTGGCGCGGCTGGTGATCGCACTGATCGCGTTCAGCGCGTTTCTCGCCATCCTGCTGCCGCGGCGCGGCGCGCAGGTACCGGGCCGGCTGGTGACCGGCGCGGTCGGTGTGGTGAGCGGGCTGATGACCGGTTACGCCGGGATGCCCGGCCCGCCGGTGGTGCCCTATTACGCGGGCCGCGCGCTGCCGCGCATCACGATCAAGTCATCGATGCTGCTGATCTTCACCATCGCGGCAAGCGCAGGGCTGACAAGCGCATTGTGGCTCGGCATCCTGCGAGGGGAGTTGGTGATCTTCGCAGTTCTTATGCTGCCGGTGATTCTACTCGGCAACCGGCTGGGGGCAGGCGTGTCAGGACGGATTAGCGATCCGGTGTGGCGCGCCTGCGTCGGGATGGTGCTGGGAGGAGCGGCGGTGGCCGCGCTCCTCCGCTTGATTTAGGCCAACCAGCGCGCCGCCAGCACCTTGCCGCCGCCCGGTGCGCGCAGCACCAGCGCGTAACGATCCGCGCCCTTGACCTTGAGTTGATCGGGGGTGATCGTGTGGCTCGCCTTGCCGCCCTGCCAGTCAGCCAGCTTGCGCTCGGAGCGCAGGACGTTGGCATAGACGACCTTGCGCCCGCCGTTCTCGCCGCTGCCGATCCCGACCTCGACCTTGCGCGTTACCGCAACCAGCACCAGTTCGGCGCCGCCGCTTGCCGTACCGCCAAGATTGACAGTGTAGTCCTTGGCTCCGCCGCCGGTCACCCGGATCGCCGCATCGCTTTTGCCGCCATAGCGCTTGACCCCGGCGGTAATGTCACCGGCGCTCGAGCCGACCACGCCGTAACTGCCGTTGACCACCAGCTGCGGGGTGTAGACCCCGTTGCGACCCGCCAGCCCGCGGCGGGCATAGTCCTGCTGCAATTTGGTGTTGGCCTCGCGCGCCAACGTGTCCTTCCAGCCGAGGCGGTCCCAATAGGTGACGGGCCGGGCGATCACGACCAGACCGGGGTTCGCCGCGAGCTTTTCGGCCAGCTTGTCCGCCGGCGGGCAGGAGGAGCAGCCTTGGCTGGTGAACAGCTCGAGCAGCACCGGCTCGCTGCTGGCGGCGATGAGGGGGGCATTGGTATCGGGCTTGGCTTCGGCCGGGGCGCCCTGCGGCAGGGCGAGAGCGGCGGCGCCAAGCACGGCAACGCCGCCGAGGGCTGCGAAAATGGTCTGCTTGCGGGTCATGATGTCTATCCTCGTGAGCGTATCGAGGATGGTTTCGCGCGCCGGAGCCGTCCGGTTACGCAGCCCGTGTCAGAACGGCAAAATCTGTCCGGCGAGGATCAGCGCAGCAGCGCAACCGAGCACGATCATGCGGCGCGCAAGCTCGGCCCTATCGAACCGCGCAGTAACGGCGATCAGCGGCTGGGCGAGGGTAACGACGCGGTCCATCAAGCAGACCTTCGCGCCAAATCCCTAACGAAACGTAAACTCGGCTTACAGCGCGGCGGGCATCTGCTGGCTAGCGCAGTGAAAACCGCCGCCGCCGGCCAGCACCGCGGCGCCCGGCAAGCCGACGCAATCGCGGTCAGGGAACAGTGCAGCGATCGCGGCGACGCCGTCGTCATCATGGGGCGAGCCGAAGGTCGGCACCACCACAAGATGGCTGGTGATCGCAAAGTTGACATAGCTTGCCGGCTCGATCACGCCGTCACGAGTGAGCAGCCCGGGCGAAGGGATACGCACCACCTCGACCCCGAAATCAGCTGCCCGCGCGGCAGCATCGGCGTAGATCGCGGCGTTGGGATCGGCGGCACCGGTGGCCTCGGGCACCACCAGCCGGTTGGGCGCGACGAAGCGCGCGAGATTATCGACATGGCCATCGGTGTGATCATTGATCAGCCCCTCGCCGAGCCACAGCGCGCGCGTGAAGCCGAGCGTTGCGGCCAGCTCCGCTTCGATATCCGCGCGGCTCATCGCGGGGTTGCGGTTGGGGTTGAGCAGGCACTGCGCAGTGGTAGCGACCAATCCCGTTCCATCCCCGTCGATCGCCCCGCCTTCGAGGATCATCGGCGAAGTTGCGAAAGCCAGCCCCGCATCATGCGCCAATTGCGCGCCGATCTCCTGATCGCCCGGCATCAGATATTTGCCGCCCCAGCCGTTGAAGCCGAACCGCCGCGCGGCGCGGGTGCCGTCCGCCTCCAGCACCACCAGCGGGCCGGTGTCGCGCAGCCACACATCGCCGTAACTACGCTGTTCGAGCGTCACCTTGGCGCTCACCAGCGCCCGCGCCCGCGCAGCGTTGGCGTCATCACGCACCAACAGCCGCACCGACTGCCCGCTCTGCGCCACGGCAGAAGCGAAATCAGCGATTTCTTCCTGCGCCGGCTCAAGCCAACCCGGCCATTCCTCGGCCAGATGCGGGAAGCCGATCCACAGCCAGTCTTGCGGCGCCCATTCGGGGGGCATGAGCATGGTCATCGCACAAGGACTCCCAAGCTTTAGCAGCCCTTTTCCGCCGCCTTGCAATTCTCGTCGCGCACGCCCTTGAACTCGTCGCCTTCGTTCCAGTTCGGCCAACTGGCGCTCATCGCCATCATCCGGCCGAGCCGGTAGTACAGCTGCAAATCGGCCATTACGCCCGACCAGTCCCAGCCCTCGTTGAATTCATCTTCGGGGCCGTGATAGCGGTTGTCGGTGTAGTCCTTGGCCACCGTTTCGCCCGCCGCGCGGCCGCCGGTGATGAGATCCTGCCCGCCATCGATGTAAAGCATCGGTACGCCAAGCTTGGCGAAGGCGAAGTGATCCGACCGGTAGTAATATCCTGCCTCAGGCTTGGGATCGCGGGTCACGGTGCGGCCATCGGCTTTGAGAGCGGCGTCGAGGAACTGGTCGAGCGCCGATTTGCCAAAGCCGACCGCGGTCACATCCTTAGCCGGGCCCGCCACCTGCAACGCGTCCATGTTCACCCCGCCCACGGTCTGCGCCAGCGGATAGACCGGGTTGGCGGCGTAGTACGTGGCACCGAGCAGGCCCGATTCCTCCGCGGTCACTGCCAGGAACACCAGGCTGCGGCGCGGCGGTCCAGCCTTGGCATGGGCTTCGGCGAGCGCGACCAACGCGGCGGTGCCGGTGGCATTATCGACCGCGCCATTGCAGATGTCATCGCCATCGGGCGCAGGCGTGCAGCGCCCGAGGTGATCCCAATGCGCGGTGTGGAGCACATATTCATCGGGCGCCTCGCTGCCAGGCAGGATGCCGATGATGTTGTGCGAGGTGAAGCTGCGGGTGGTATTTTCGAAGTTGGTCGACAGGTTCATGCCGAGCGGCACCGGCTTGGACCCCTTCGCCTGCGCCGCCTTGGTCAGCGCGTCCAAGTCTTGCCCGGCGGCTTTCAGCACTTTGCGCGCCGCGTCTTCGGTGATCCAGCCGTTCATCTGCGTCATCGGCGGAGCGTTGTCGCCGCGCTGGGCATAGGCCTGCGGGCCGGTCCACGAACTTTCGACCACGTTCCAGCCATAGCTGGCAGGCGCCGTCTGGTGGACGATCAGCGCTGCTGCGGCACCCTGACGGGCGGCCTCCTCGTACTTGTAGGTCCAGCGCCCGTAATAGGTCATCGCCTTGCCGCCGAACGGGCCTTCAAGACCATCGGTCTGCCAGTCGGGATCATTGACGAGGATCACCACCGTCTTGCCCTTCACATCGACCCCGGCATAATCGTTCCAGCCCTTTTCAGGCGCGTTGATGCCGTAGCCGACGAACACCAGCTCGCTGTTCGCCAGCGTGGTCTTGGCCTGTTCGCGATAGGTCACGCCGACCCAGTCCTTGCTGAACGCGAGCGCGATGGGGGTACCGCTCCCGTTCTTGGACGCCGCAATCGTCAGCGGGGCGTAATCCTTACCGGTGATCTCAACCAGCGGCACGTCCTGCACCCATGATCCCTTATTGCCCGGCTGCAACCCCGCCGACTTGAAGCGTTCAGTCAGCAGCGCGATGGTCTTTTCCTCGCCGGGAGTACCGGGCATCCGGCCTTCGAAGGCGTCGCTGGAAAGGATGCGGGTCACATCCGTGATCGTGGCCTGCGCAATATCGCCCGCCGAGACTTCGGGAATGTCAAGCGCGGCGTCCGTCCCGCCCGGCGCGGGCAGAGCGTCACACGCGGCGAGCGCCAGCGCGGCGGCAACCAGCGTTGAACGCGCGAAATGTTGGATAGCCATGGCGATAATCTCTCCCGGAACGGCACAAGCCCTTGGCCCTTCTCCTTGCAGAGCAAAGCGCAGGGCGCAAGGTCACCGCCCCTTGCGGGCCGGGCGCGCTGCCGCCAGACAGGGCGGAATGGGAGACTTGGAACCTGATTGGGACGGCGCGCTCCGCCGCGCGCGTGCGCATGCGCCGTTTCTGGCCCGCGCGCTCGATCGCCAGCCGGAACTGGCGACGCTGCTGGCGGCAGGAGACGGTGCGGCGGCGCTGGGATGGGCACGGTCGCAGGGCGCTCACCCCGATACAGAAGTGGGCTTGCGGCGCGAGCGGCTGGCGCTGGCAGCGGCGCTGGCGGTGGGCGATCTCGCCGGCGCCTTACCGCTGGCGCAGGTGGTGGGCGAACTTACCGCCTTTGCTGATCGGGCATTGGACCGCGCAATCCGCACCGCGATTGCCGAACGCACTGGGAGCGAGGCGGGCGCTGAAAACGTTGGCGGATTCATCGCGCTCGCGCTGGGCAAGCAGGGCGCGGGCGAGCTCAATTACTCCTCCGACATCGACCCGATCCTGCTGTTCGACCGCGAGCGTCTGGCGCGGCGGCCGTCCGACGATCCGGGCGATGCGGCGCAGCGTTATGCGCGGCGGATTGTCAGCCTGCTTTCGGCCAGCACGGCGGAGGGTTATGTCCTGCGGGTCGATCTGCGGCTGCGCCCGGCGAGCGAGGTCAGCCCGCTCGCGGTGCCGGTAGGCGCGGCGCTGACACATTATCAGGGCCACGCGCTGGCGTGGGAGCGGGCGGCTTTCATCCGCGCCCGCGCGGCGGCAGGCGATGTTGCGGCAGGCGAGAATTTCCTCAGCCTGATCCGCCCGTTCGTATGGCGCGGTCAGCTCGATTTTGGCGCGGTCGCGGAAATCCGCGCTCTCACCTTGCGCATCCGCGAAAGCCACGCTGGCCCGCCTGCCCCAGGGCCCGGCTTCGACGTCAAACGCGGGCGCGGCGGCATCCGCGAGATCGAGTTTTACGCCCAGACCCATCAGCTGATCCACGGCGGGCGCGATCATAGCCTGCGGGTGCGCGGCACGCGCGCGGCGCTCGATGCGCTCGCGGCAGCCGGCTGGATCACGTCCGACAGCGCCACCACGCTCGGCGCCGCTTATGACCGGCTGCGGATGATCGAGCACCGCTTGCAGATGGTTCACGACCGCCAGACCCATGCCTTGCCCGAAGGCGAAGCGCTGGATAATGTCGCGCGGCTCGACGGGCTTGCGGACGGCGCTGCGCTGATCGCCGAATTGACAGCGATCACTGCCCGCACCGCGCGCATCTATGACGAACTAATCGGTCGGCCCGCAGCCGCGCCGGTCGCAGCCGCCTTGCCGGCCAGCGCGCTGGCGCATCAGCTGCAAGCCTGGGGCTATCCCGAACCCGAGGTGCTCTCCGAACGGATCGAGAGCTGGCGCGACGGGCGCCATGCTGCGATCCGCTCCCCGCAGGCGGTCGAAGCGTGGGACCGGCTGTGCCCGGCGCTGCTCGCGGCGATTGCGGCCAGTGATGACCCGGCGCGCGCGATCACCCGCTGGGAACGCATCCTCGAACGCGTGCCGAGCGCAATCACCACCTTCCGCCTGCTCGATGCGCGCCCCGATCTGCGGGCGCGATTAGTTGCCGCGCTCACGCTCGCCCCGGTGCTGTCGGACGATCTGGCGCGCAAGCCCGAACGGCTCGACACGCTGATCGATCGCGACGCGCTCGAGCTGCCGGGCGATGTGGCCGCGATCATGGCACGAATGCGCGGCGCGGCCGTGCGCGACGATTACGAGGCGCTGCTCGATGCGATCCGGGTGATCACCGGCGAGATCCGCTTCGCACTCGGCATTCAGCTGATCGAAGGGCTGGCCGATCCGCTCGCCATCGCCCGCGCGTTATCGCGCACTGCCGAAGCCGCGCTCCGGCTGGCGGCCGATGCGACCGTCGCAGAATTCGCCGCCAAGCACGGGCGGATTGCAGGCAGCGAGCTGCTGATCCTCGGCCTCGGGCGGCTGGGCGGAGGCGCGCTGACCCATGCCTCGGATCTCGACATCGTGTATCTGTTTACCGGCGATTTTGCCGCGCAGTCGGACGGCGCGCGGCCCTTGGGCGCGACGATCTATTACAACCGCCTCGCCAGCCGGGTGAGTGCCGCGCTGTCGGTGCCGACTGCGCAGGGCGCGCTGTATGAGGTCGATACGCGGCTGCGCCCGCAAGGCAATCAGGGGCCACTGGCCGTCAGCTGCGAGGCTTTCGGCAAATATCAGCGCGAGGCAGCGTGGACGTGGGAGCACATGGCGCTCGCCCGGGCGCGGGTGCTTTATGGTTCGCCGCCCGCGCGGGCCGAGCTGGAAAGTGTACTGGCCGCAGTGCTGGGCGCGCCGCGAGACATTACTGCCTTGCGCGATGCCGTGCTTCAGATGCGCGGCGAGATGGCCCGGCACAAGCCAGCCAGCGGGCCGATCAATGCCAAGCTGGCGCGCGGCGGGCTGGTCGATATCGAGTTCCTCGTCCACTACCTACAATTGAAGGGCGCGGCGGCGGACGGCACGGCGCTGGCCGAGGCTGCACCCGAAGCGCTCGATCCCGATCTGACGGCGGCGCTGAGGGGGCTCGCCGCAGCCGGGCTGCTGCCCGCCGCGCTGGCCGCGCCGCACGCGCTGATGACGCGGATGCTGGTGGCGGGCCGCTTGCTCGCCCCCGATGGCCGCGAGCCGCCGCCCTCGGGCGCGCGGGCGCTGGCGCGGGCTTGCGGGTTTGCGAGTTACGATGCGCTGCTTGACGCGTTTGCAGCTGCCCGGCTCGCGGTTGCAAGCGTCTGGAAACAAATCCTCGGCACAGACATTCTCGAACACGAACAGGAGACCCCATCATGAGCAACTTCCCAGCCGTCGGCGATGCTATCCCCGATATCGCCATGGAAACCCCCGAGGGCGGCACCGTGAAGCCGTCCGACTTTGTCGGCCACAAGCTGGTGATCTTCTTCTATCCCAAGGACGACACCCCCGGCTGCACC
>JBBQWH010000077.1:0-11735 GCA_038210785.1 Sphingomonadales bacterium
GAATGCGGCGGATGAGTTTGGGCAGAGCGATGCCAAGCGCTCGATCAACGCGCACAGGGCTGAAGAACTTAGGCTTTGGAGGGCGTAAGTTGCCTTAGGTTTCGGGACCTGGTCGCTTGCAAAGACGCCGCGTCTTGCGGCGAAGTGGCTGGCTGCCAGCGCGCCTGCAATCTGGATGTGGGCGGCACGGATGAAACAGTCTACCATGCCGCATCATGGAATTTCGTAACTTTGATATTGGCCGCTTCCTGCAGGAAAGCTGGCAGAGAAAGCCGCTGCTGATTAGAAATCCGTGGGTCTGCTGGAGCAACCCGCTTGAGCCTGATGAACTTGCGGGACTTGCCTGTATCGACGAAGTTGAATCCCGCTTGATCCGGCAAAGCGCCGACAATCTGGAACTCGAACATGGACCTTTGCCGGAAGAGCGTTTCAGTGAGCTCGGCAAGGGCCCTTGGACATTGCTTGTGCAGGCGGCCGATCACCATGTACCTGCTGTCGCAGCGCTGCTCGATCCGTTTCGCTTCATTCCCAATTGGCGCATCGATGACGTGATGGTGAGCTACGCGGTCGAGGGCGGCGGGGTTGGCCCGCATTTCGATCAATATGATGTTTTCCTGATCCAGGGCCTCGGTCGGCGGCGTTGGCAAGTTGGAGGCCACTGCGATCATGCGACAGCGCTATTGCCGCACGATGATCTGCGGCTGCTGGCGAACTTCCAGCCGACCGACGAGTGGATCCTTGAGCCGGGCGACATCCTGTATGTTCCCCCTCGCTTCGCGCACAATGGCATTGCGATGAGCGATGACTGCATGACCTACTCGATCGGTTTTCGTGCGCCGTCGCGGGCCGAGCTGATTGCGGGTTGGTCTGAGTATCTGGTCGCCCGGCTTCACGACGATGATCGTTATACCGATCCCGATCTGGCCGCGCAGCAGAACCCGGGCGAACTTTCTGCCGAAGCCATCGGCCGTCTGCACGCCATGCTTGCTGAGAAAGCCCTCGACCCGGGCGCCTTTGCGGCTTGGTTTGGGCAATACAACACGCTGCCCAAGAATGCCGACTTGGATTGGCAGGCACAGGGGCCGACCGATCCTGGGCATGTGCGCCTGCTCGCAGCGCAGCAAGTGCCGCTGCTGCGCAACCCGGCCAGCCGCTTTGCGTTCATGCGCGAAGGAACGCATGATGTGGCATTGTTCGTCGATGGCACGCGCTTTCTATGCACCGGAGAAGTGGCGGCGTTCGCCGAGCTTGTCTGCGCCCAAAGCCAGTTCATGGTCAGTCCCGACCTGATCACCTTGGATCTGGCGATGGATTTGATCGTCGCACTGCTCGACCAAGGGAGCATTGCTTTTGATCTGGCGGATGATCTTGAGAATTAGGGGCGGCCTGCAAGGGGCCCATGATCCCGGCCCGCTGCGCCTTAGATCGTGATTGATCGCCATTCCCCCGGGGCCAAGCCATCCACCGTCCAGTCGCCGATCGACCAGCGCACCAGCCTGAGGGTGGGATGGCCGACAGCCGCTGTCATCCTGCGGACTTGCCGGTTGCGCCCTTCGCGGATCGTCAGTTTCAGCCAGGTGTCGGGTATATTCTTGCGCACGCGGATCGGGGGATCGCGGGGCCACAGGTCCGGGCTCGCCACCAGTTCGGCCTCGGCTGGGCGCGTCGGCCCGTCCTTCAAGCGAACCCCTTGCCGCAACCGCTCAAGGCCCTGTTCGTCAGGCGTCCCTTCCACTTGCACAAGATAGGCCTTGGGAGTCTTGAAACGCGGGTCGGCAATGCGCGCTTGCAGCCTTCCGTCGTCGCACAGCAACAACAAGCCTTCGCTATCCTGATCGAGCCGGCCTGCGGGGTACACGCCGGGCATGGCGATAAAGTCCGACAGTGTCCGGCGCTCGGCTGGCGCGCTGCGATCGGTGAATTGTGAAAGCACCCCGTAAGGTTTGTTGAACAGGATCAGCAACGCCATTAGCTCACGTCTCTTGATATACTGGCTTTGCCACCGGCCGAAGCCTACGCAGTGCGTTCAGCCCTTCCGTTTCTTCCGTGCGGCATAACGCGCATCGCGCGCTGCCTTTGCTTCTTCTGCGGTTATGGCAGGGGCTGCTGGCTTGTCCCGTTCGCGTTTCGCCTCGGCCAGCCGTTCTTGTTCGAGCAGCCGCGCTTGTTCCTTCTCGGCGCGCTTGGCTGCGGCCTTGGCATCGCGCTCCTGTTGCCGTGCAAGGCGGGCCGCCAGTTCAGCTTCGTCGGGCTTTGGGGCCTCCTTCAGCTTTTTCAGTGCGCTGCTTTTGGCGCGAGCCGAAGTTGCAGCTCTGTCCTGGAACCCGGGCTCTTTGTACCCCTTCATTCGCGATTGCTCCTCATGTGAATATGTGTGCCGTGCGGGCAGGTTGGATTGTGGTGGGCCTGTTAGGTCGAAATTACCCCTCGGGGCAAGGTCGAGTGCAAGGTAACTGGATTTGCCTGAACCAAGGCCCCGAGCCAACCAGCACGCTCATTCGACGGGACGAGTGATCTTTGCGACCGGTTACCAAGAAATGGGTAGATTCCGATGCTGGTTTCAAGGGCCTCCTGACCTTAAACTTACATTTTATAGCGAAATGACCCGCCCATCCGGAGTATCTGTGATGTTCGCTTCGGAGCCAAAACCATGTTTGAACAGCACATACCTTTTTCGGTACGCTCAGATGTCTATGATGCTGTAGACTTTATTCCTGCAAAGCGGACCGATCTAGCCCCAATCAATGTCGCAGTTATCGGCAACTCTTTGCCGCGGCTGTGCGGCATCGCCACATTTACAACTGATCTGCATCAGGCTCTGGAACAATCGCACTTGGTCAAAAGTGCCTCGATTGTGGCCATGACTGATCAGGGTCTGAGCTACGATTACCCGGACTGCGTCAGCCATTCGATCGCCCAAGATGATGTTGATAGTTACGCCATTGCCGCTGCAAAACTGAACAAGGGACGCGTTGATGCCGTGTCGCTGCAACATGAATTCGGGATCTTCGGCGGACCAGACGGTAGGCATATCCTCCCACTTATCGAAAACCTTCGCCCACCACTCATCACCACGCTTCACACGATTTTGGCATCACCCAGTGCAGGACAGCGCAATGTGATCGAACGCATTGGCAAAGCGTCCGACCGTGTTGTCGTGATGGCAGCAAAGGGCGCGCGCCTCTTGGCAGGAAACTACGATGTCGACCCGCGCAAAGTTGAAGTTATCCCGCATGGGATCCCCGATATGCCGATGATCTCTTCCAGCGTGATGAAGGCAAAGCTTGGGTTTCCGGGGCGCACCATCATCCTCACCTTTGGCTTGCTCAGTCATAACAAGGGCATCGAAGTGATGATCGATGCCATGCCGATCGTCCTCAAATCCTGCCCCGATGCGCTCTACATCGTCCTGGGAGCGACCCATCCTCACTTGGTCCGCGATAACGGAGAGGCATACCGCGAAAGTCTTGAAGCGCGCGCCCGGGCGCTCGGATTGGAGAGCAGTGTCGTGTTCATCAACCAGTTCGTCGAACGCGCCGAACTCCTCGATTTTATCGCGATGTGCGATGTCTATGTGACCCCCTATCTTTCGGAACGGCAGCTGACGTCGGGCACGTTGGCCTACAGCTTCGGGCTTGGCCGACCGATCGTGTCGACGCCCTATTGGCATGCGGCAGAATTGCTCGATGACGGGCGCGGTGTGCTGGTTCCTTTTGCCGATCCTAAAGCGACCGGCGAAGCGATTGCCGGCTTGCTGAACGATCCGGTCAGGCGAACAGCCATCGGCAAGCGGAGCTACACCGAAGGGCGATCAATGACTTGGCAGCGGACGGGGGAGCGCTATGCCGGCCTGATGTGCGACGCGGTTGCGCGCCAAACATGCAGAGCCGAAATGCAGTCTGCCGACCGGCTGACGCCGGCATGAGCGCCGCCATGTATGCCATCTCGCCAGACTATTTTGACGCGATGTGCGACGATACAGGCATCTTCCAGCATGCTGTGCTGGATGTTGCCGATCGAGCCCACGGTTACTGCGTGGACGATAATGCCCGCGCGCTGATCGCCAGTTACAGCCTTGGATCTGCAAGCCCACAGCTCGATATTGAAAAGCTGCAGGGCCGGTTTGCCGCCTTCATTCAACATGCCTGGAACCCGGACCTTCGCCGGTTCCGGAACTTCATGGGTTTCAATCGTCAGTGGCTTGAACCCCAGGGTTCGGAAGATAGCCATGGCAGGACGATCTGGGCGCTGGGTATCTGTAGCCGCGATGACCCTTCGGCCATGCGCCGGAATTGGGCCCGCCGCTTGATTAATGAAGCGCACCCGGTGATGGCAACATTCCGGTCGCCGCGTGCGTGGGCGTTTGCGATCTTGGGCCTCAACGCATTAGAGGACGGTCATGCCAACGATTTAGCCGCAGCACGGATGTGCGACCGCTTGGCAGGGCAATTGTCGGACTTGCTCACCCGCGATGATCGCCCGGACTGGGTCTGGTTCGAGGATGTCCTGGCCTATGACAATGCTAGGATGCCGCAGGCGCTGCTCGATCATGGTCGTCTGCGCAAAAATCAGGACTGTATCGACCAAGGGATCAAAAGCTTGGACTGGTTGATGGGTGTGCAGACCGGTGAAGCAGGCTTGTTCCGTCCGGTCGGATCGGAAAGTTTCGGCGCTCCTCACGCAAAACCACAGCAATTTGATCAGCAACCTGTCGAAGTTGCAGCGACGGTGGCCGCCTGCCGGATCGCTCACGAGATCACCGAGACGCCGCGGTATCTGGCCCATGCCAGCTTGGCCTATCGATGGCTGTTGGGAGACAACGATCTTGGCCTCCCGCTGCTTAACCCGCAAACGGGGCGGTGTTTCGACGGCCTGCACCCTGACCGGGTCAATGCCAATTGCGGAGGAGAATCAGTCGTCTCGGCCCTGTTGGCAGCGGCTGACATGAATATGATGGCATCATCCTTGCGCCTTGCGATCGCAAGCTGAATGATCGAAACCCAAGACTGTGTCATCATTCCCGATCCCGATCGGGTGATCCTGCGCGCGTTTCGTCCCACCGTCGAACCGCGCGAATTCAACCCGATTGACCGGCGCCGGGCAAATCACCTGGTTGAAAGAGTTTGCAGCCTTAGCGAAATAGAGGCTGCCGAGTTGCTGGCCGGCATCATCGCCGAATTCGGGAGCCGGCACAGGCAGCTGTTAGCCGTGTTCGAAACCCGGGCGCTTGAGATGGAAAGCATTTTTGCCGACCATCCGCCATTCAGCGAAGCGCAGCGATTGTTGATCGGCGCTTATCTCGTGCTCGAGTATTCGTTTGAAGCGGCCGCCTTGTTCAACCCAAGCATCATTCCGCATCCTGACCAGTCCGATATTGCGGATGGCTCCTTGCGGTTTGTCCTGAGCCTTAGGGCGGTGGGCGAGGGGCATGTTTCATCGCTTGCGTTCAGGACCGGGAATGTGGACGCAGATGGGATAATCACCCTCGATCCGCGAGGGCATTACGCTGCGATACCCAATATCTGCGAGCGGATCGGAGATGCCGTAAGTGTCTGTTTCGATAACGAAAGCGACATCAGCGAACGCATTATTTTTCCGATCACGCATTCGCAATCGAACGGTATTGAAGACGCACGCTTCGTCCATTTCCAAGATGACGGCGTCGCTGCCTACTACGCAACCTATACTGCCTATAACGGCCGGGAAATTCGTTCGGAGTTGATGGAAACCACCGACTTTCTGTCATTCAAAATGACCCCGCTGCAAGGACGCTCGGCCGGCAATAAGGGTATGGCGCTGTTCCCGCGCAAGATTGATGGCCGCTATGCGATGGTGGCGCGGCAGGATAACGAAAATCTGCATTATGTGACATCCACCGATCTCTATAACTGGGATGACGGGGTGCCGATGATGCAGCCAAAATTCCCATGGGAATTTGTCCAGATCGGCAATTGCGGATCACCGATCGAACTGGATGAAGGCTGGCTGATGCTGACGCACGGCGTAGGGCCGGTTCGCAATTACAGTATCGGCGCCGTCCTGCTCGACAAACACAACCCTGCAATTGTCATCGGGCGCACCCGGCAGCCACTGATCGCTCCGACCATTCCGCGAAGGGGCGGCTATGTGCCAAACGTGGTCTATACCTGCGGGATCATGCAGCACGCGGGGCGGGTGATCATGCCCTATGCTGTTCGCGATACGTCGTGCGCGTTTGCGTCCATCACGATTGCCGATTTGCTGGGTCTTTTGGAGTAGGTTCTGGGCTCCGCCCATTGACCTGCATATTCACCGATGGTTCAAGCGGGTTACCGCATCCGTTCGTGAAGATATCAACGCTTTGAAAGAATCTCGTAGCATGAAACGGCAAGGAATTGCAGCTATAGCCCTTGGCATCGGCGCGCTGTGCACGTCGGTTGCCATGACCGGCGCAGCTCTGGCTGCGTCCGACCCCGGTAAAAAGGCCTGCGTCAAAGAAGCGCGCATCCTGTGCCCGGCCGAGATGAAATCCCTGAGCCGCAAGAAGGTCGAATCGTGCATGATTGCGAAGGTCGAACAGACCTCGCCCGCGTGCAAGTCCGCGATGCTCAAGATCAAAGCCGAGCGCGAGGCGAAAGCCAGACGCCAAGCGCCAGCCTAGGTCGCGAGATCGGCATAGGCGGCATTTTCCGCGCGGATCCGAACCCACAGCATTGCGGCGTTGAGCGCGGAGAAAAGCACCGCCACCCAGACCAGCCCGAAGATCAGCGGCAATACGGCAATTTCCGCGATCACCACGAAATAATTCGGATGCCGCACGAAGCGGAACGGCCCGCTGACGATCACTGGTTCGTTTTGCGGAACAATAATGCGCGTCGTCCAGCGCCGTCCCAACGTCGCCAGCACCCAAATGCGCATCGCCTGCAAAACCCCGAATACTGCGAGCAGCGGCAGATTGACCGGCGCACCGCCAACAGTTCCCCACAAAACGGCCAACCACGAGGCGTGCATCAAAACCATGACGGGATAGTGGGAGCGACCGAATTCAACAGCGCCGCCCGCCATCAGCGCCCTGGTGTTGATTTGCGCGATGACGAGTTCGGAAATCCGCTGAAGCGTGACGAAGATCATAATCGCATAAGGTAAGGTCATGCCGCGCTCCGCAGGGTTACCGCGCTGGCTGTGAACCCTGGGCCCAAGGCTGTCATCACCGATAGCGGCGCCAGCCCTTCTTTGCGCACGCGGTCCAGCACGAACAGAACCGTCGGTGCGGACATGTTCCCGTGCAAGCGCAACACCTCCCGCTCATCATTAAGGCTTCCCTGCGGCAGCGATAGCGCCGTCTCGATCGCGTCGACCACTTTCGCGCCGCCGGGATGACAGATGAAGCGGTCGACCTCGCCGATCTGCAAACCTTGCGGCGCAAGCATCGCTTCGATCGCCCCGCGCAGTTCCCTGCGCGCGAAGGCGGGAATAGCGCGGTTGAGAATGACGCCCAATCCGGCCGATTCCATCTGCCAGCCCATGATGTCGAGCGTATCGGGCCACGTCTTTTCGGCGCTCGCGGCAATCTGTGTGAAACCCTCATCGCCCCCACGGATCACGCAAGCTGCCGCGCCGTCCCCGAACAACGCAGTCGAAACAACGTCCGCCTTACCAACATTTTCGGTCCGTAGCGCGAGGCTGCAGAGTTCGACTGTGACAAACAACACCGTTGCGCCCTGATCCGCTCTGGCAAGTTTGGCGGCCAAGCCAAGTCCCGAAACGCCGCCCGCACAGCCCAGACCGAACACCGGAACGCGCGCAACATCGCCGCGAAATCCCATCCGGCCCATCGCACGTGCTTCCAGGCTCGGCGTGGCGATGCCGGTGGACGAAACGGTAACGATGGCATCCACTTCGTCCGCGGCAATGCCGGCTTCGGCCAGGGCTTTCTCAGCCGCTTCGACGAACAGATCGAGCGCAACCTCGAGATAGGCCTCGGTGCGTTCAACGATGCTGCGCGGCTGCATGTACCAGGCGACCGGACGGGCCAGCTGGCGAAACTCGATCCCCGCATTCCCGTATATCGAACGCAGCCTTCCGAAGTCTTCAAACGAAGCACCGAGCAACTGTTCGGCGACTTGCGCGCCCGTGGTTTGATCGAGAACATGCGGCGGGGTCGCCGTTGCGAGCGAAAGGATGCTTACCGGGATCATTCAGGGAGCCTCACATGGGCCGATCGGCCGGCGATTTGATTTTGATTTCAGAAGGAATAACATCACAAAAGCATTGTTTCGTCATGCAAGGCAACGCGAGATTATCGCCCTCACCTAGTTTTCTTTGGCACAGGCCATGCCGTCAGCTACCGGACATCGCATGAACGCAACCGAAATACCCGAAGCAAGCTTGCGCACCTGGGCTGGGTTCATCTTCATGTGCATCGGCATGTTCATGGCGATCCTCGATATTCAGATCGTGGCGACATCGCTGCCAACGATCCAAAGCGCGATGAATATCGGCACTGACCAGATGATCTGGATCCAGACCGCCTATCTTACCGCAGAGATTGTGGCGATCCCGCTGACCGGCTTCCTGACCGCCAGATTGGGCATGCGCTGGCTGTTCGTCTCAGCTGTTTCAGTGTTTACCGTCGCCTCGATCGGATGCGCGGAAAGCCAGACCTTCGGCTCGCTGATCGCATGGCGTATCGTTCAGGGCTTTGCCGGAGGCACGCTTATTCCGGCGGTGTTTTCAGCTGTGTTCTTGCTGTTTCCGCAGCGTTCGCAGGGCCTCGCGACGACAATCGCCGGTGTGGCCGCTGTCTTTGCACCAACAGTCGGGCCGATTGTCGGGGGTTGGATCACGGAAACATACTCGTGGCACTGGCTGTTTCGGATCAACATTGTGCCCGGCATTATTGCTGCGGTAGGTGGAGCGGTCACCCTGCGCGGTCCGGCCAGCAATATGCGCATTGCGCGCTCGGTTGACGCGCTTGCATTGACCCTTTTGGCAGTTGGCCTGACCGCGTTTCAAATCGGCTTAAAAGATGCGCCAACGCTTGGTTGGCTCGCTCCAACGGTGGCGTCACTATTGCTGGGGTTTGCAGTGTGTTCGGCATGGTTCATTTGGCGCACTGCGCGGTGTACTGGGCCATTGGTTGAATTGCGTTGCTTCAAAGATCGCAACTTTGCGATTGGCTGCGCGTTGAGCTTCATTCTCGGCGTGGGGCTGTTTGGCTCGACCTATCTGATGCCGTTCTTTCTGGGTTTGGTGCGCGAACATAATGCGCTTCGCATTGGCGAGATTATGCTCGTCACCGGGATCGCCCAGCTCGTGGCTGCGCCTGTGGCCGTCTATCTCGAGCAGCGCATGGGTGCACGCTCGCTTACGGTTTTCGGCTTTGCGCTGTTTGCCGCTGGCTTGCTGATGAGCGCCAGGCAAACCGCCGACACCGATTTTGCAGAAATGATCCTGCCGCAAGTCATTCGGGGCATTGCGACCATGTTCTGTCTGCTCCCCCCAACGCGGATGGCGTTGGGGCAATTGTCACCGGAGCTGGTGGCCGACGGCAGCGGTCTGTTCAATCTGATGCGCAACCTTGGCGGCGCGATCGGTCTTGCTTTGATCGACACGACAATCTTCAGCCGGTCTGCAACCTATGGTGCGCAAATCGCCGAGCAATTGCAGGCCGGCAACGTTGAAACGGCGGTGCGGATCGGCATTCCCCGTGATGCCTTCATCGAACAGATCGGCATACCGCCCGATGAATTTACGGAGGAATTGGTTCGTCCGCTGGTGGAGAAATACGCTCTGGTCGAGGCTATCAATGATGCCTGGCTGCTGATCGGGACGCTCACTGCGCTGGCGGTAATCCTGATCTTTTTCGTGCGCCGGATTCCGCTGGAGAATTTGGCCCAAGATTAGTGCGGTTAGCGGTCAGAACTGGGGGGCAACGTGCGGGCGCATCAGAACTTGTAGGCGAGCCCGAACTGGAACTGGCGCGGCGGGCCGGCATTGCGCTGGACAAACGGCGCGCCGCCGCCGAACTGGATCTGGTTCGACGTCGTCGCCGCGTTGGCAAACCCGCTTTCATTGTTGGTGTTCAGCAGGTTGAACACATCCGCGCTCGCCTCGATCCGCCCGGCCAGCACCGGCAAAGCGTAGCGCACCCCAAGGTCAACCGTCGCTGACCACGGCAGGCGCGCAGAGTTGCGGGCTTCGCCGGGATAGCGGTCGGAATTGCCGACGAAGTTCTCGCCGAAACTCGCCCCATCGCCGTTCAGGTCCTGCGTTCCGAAGATGCGCGCATCGGGCACCAGATTGACCGGCTGGCCCGACTGGAACAGCCCGGCCAGTGTCACGGTCAGACCGTCGACAGGGTAGAGATAGCCCACCATCGAGATCACATGCCGCCGATCATTGGCAGAAGGACCGAATTCGGTGCTGAAGTCGTTGGCATTGGCACTGCGGAAATTGATGTCGTCGGTGTCGTTGCGTAGCCGCGAGAGCGTGTAGCCGATCCGGAAGGCGTAATCCTCCTCCCCCCGGGTTTTGATCGCCTGCATGATCAGCGCGACGTATTCGGCCTCGCCCGCGGTTTCGGACACTGTGATCTGGCGCGCCCCGCCGGGCACCTGCGCAACCGGGCGCGAGGCATCGGCCGCCGCCACTGGCCGCACCAGCCCAAGGCTTTGCGCCAGAGCGAGGCGCGCGGTATTGCTCTGCTGCCCGCGCAGCAGCGCGATATTGGCCGCTGTCAGATTGGCGGCGTTGGGGGTGAAGGGCGCGGGCGCGTTGAGATCGCGCAGCCGCACCAGATTGTGCGAGCGGCTGTACAGCGCATCGACCGAAAGGGTCAGCGTGCCTGTCGCCTGATACTGGTAGCCGCCGCTCAGCTGCACGCTCCACGGATTGTCGTAGCCGGTCGGGCTGAGGATGCGCGCCTCGTTCAGCGTCGCGGTGCTGCGCAGGGCCTGCAGCTGCGCCGGGGTGGGGCAGGCGTTGACTGCGGTGCAGGGGGGTGAGACCGTGAGGTTGCCAGCGAAGGTGATGTCGGCCAGGTCGACCACGGCAGGGATCGCGCCCGCCGCCCGCAATTGCGCAAGCTGGCTCAGGAACCCCGGCGCAGTGGTGTTGCGCTGCAAGGCATCGGAGATCACCGCGTAGGAAAGCTTGCCGGTGAAAATCCCCGCCCCGAACCGCACCGATGATCGCGCATCGGGCTGCCAGTTCAAAGCGAGGCGCGGGGCAATGTTGTCGCTATCACCATCGCCGCCGCCCTGCTCAGTTAGCGTGTCGTAGTCCCAGCGCAGGCCGAGTGTGGCGGCGAAATCGGGCGCGAGCTGCCACTGGTCCTCAAGGTAGAAGGCGATCAGCGTCTGGCCGGTGCCGAAGCTTTGCGGGCGCAACTCGACCGCGTAATTCGCCACTATCGGATTGAGCGCCAGCACGTCCTGCGCCGACAAGGCCAGCCCGCGCCCCGACAATGCGGCGAGCTGTGCGGCGGTCAGATCGACGGTGAAATTGCCATCCGGATTGCCGCCGCCCAGCAGCGCGAAATCGGAATGGATTACGTCCGCGCCGAGCCGTAGAGTGTGCGAGCCAAGATCGCGCTGCAAACGGTGCGTGGTCTGCCAGGTTTGCTCGAGACTATCGAACACGAAGCCGGGGTTGCCGACCACCGCCGCCACTAGCCCGGACGGATCGCGCAGCACCACCTGCGGCCCCGGCGCGCCGATTGCCTCGCCGTAATCCCACCGAAAGCGGCTGAATTG
>JBBQWH010000078.1:0-11442 GCA_038210785.1 Sphingomonadales bacterium
ACGCCGCGAACCTGCCCCTCGATCCGCTTGAGACGGTTCTGGATCTCGATTTTGTGCTTGCCCATTGCTCTCATTTCCGGCTTGAATACCTATGGGGGGTATAGTATGCGCGGCGGCAACCAAAGGCAAGTTGCAATGCACACTCTCTCCCGCCGAACCCTGATAAGCAGCCTTGGTGCTGGGGCTGCCATGACGGCCATGCCCGCCTGGGCACAGGGGCACAGCATGCATCGGGGCGGCAGCCATGGACGCAGCGGACCGCGCATTCCGGCGGGCTTTGGCGAGTTGAGCGGCGAGGTCATCGACCTCACTGTCGGCAGCGGTCATCGCATCGTCGAGGGTCGGCGTGGCCCCGGCATCGCGGTCAACGGCAGCGTGCCCGGGCCGCTGATCCGGCTGCGCGAAGGGCAGAATGTCCGGCTCAACGTCACCAATAATCTGGACACCGACACCTCCTTACATTGGCACGGCTTGCTCGTGCCGTTTCACATGGACGGCGTGCCGGGAATCAGCTTTCCCGGCATCAAGCCGAACCAGACCTTCACCTACGATTTCCCCGTCCGCCAATCGGGCACCTACTGGTATCACAGCCATTCGAGGTTGCAGGAGCAGTCTGGCCATTATGGCCCGATGATCATCGATCCGGCCGGCGCCGAGCCGGTTCCGTTTGATCGCGATTACGTTTTGCTATTGAGCGACTTCACCGTGCTCGACCCGCATTTCATCATGAGCCGGCTGCGGACGGGCGAGGCGTATTTCAACCGGCAGGTCAGCACCTGGACCGATCAATATCCAATGTCGGGCGAAGAACGACGGATGTGGGCCGAGATGCGAATGATGCCGACCGACATCATGGATATCGGCGCGCCGACCTACACCTTCCTTGCCAATGGTCGCGGGCCCACCGAGGGGCTCGAGTATCTGTTCCGCGCAGGCGAGCGGGTGCGGCTGCGTGTCATCAATGGCTCCGCACAGAGTTTCTTCAACGTCCGTATCCCCGGCCTGCCGATGACGATCATCGCCGCCGATGGGCAGAATGTGCGCCCGGTCGAGGTTGACGAGTTCCAGATCGGCACTGCCGAGACCTATGACGTGATCGTCACGCCGGGCAACGCTGAGGCCTATGCCATTGTCGGCGAGTCGATGGACCGTTCGGGCATGGCGCTGGCGATGTTGGCGAGCAGCCCGGGCGCGCGGGCGGATGTGCCTGCGCTGCGCGATCCGCCGCTGCTGACGATGGGCGACATGGGTATGAACCACGGGCCCGCCGGCATGGATCACGGCGCGATGGGCCACGGGGCACCTGCTGCGGGCGGAATGGATCATGCGGCGATGGATCATGCGGCGATGGGTCATGCAACTCCGGCGGTTTCTGCCGATGGCGCGATGGGCGATATGAGCATGGACGGCATGAGCATGCGCGATACCTCACTGCTGCCGCCCGATGTCGCTATCGGTCCCGGCATCGACATGGTGTCGATGGCGCCCGCCGACAAAATGGGCGATCCGGGGCTTGGCTTGCGCGATGTACCGCACCGCGTGCTCAACTACCGCATGCTGACCGCGCTTGAGGCCAATCGCGACATGCGCGAGCCGTCACGGCTGATGGAATTGCATCTCACGGGTAACATGGAGCGCTACATGTGGTCGTTTGACGGGCGGATGTATTCCGCTGTCAGCGATGTGCCGATCCGCTTTGCCTGGAACGAGCGGGTGCGCGTGAAGCTGGTCAACGACACCATGATGGCGCACCCCATCCACCTGCACGGCATGTTCTTCGAACTGGTCAATGGGACAAGCGCTGCCCATCAGCCGCGCAAGAACGTTGTGATTGTCCAGCCCGGCGCGAGTGCGCAATTCGATTTGACCGCCAATGAGCCGGGCGACTGGGCGTTTCACTGCCACCTCATGTATCACATGCATGGCGGCATGATGCAGACCGTGACTGTCGTCGGTCCGCGCGGCGGGGCCTGAGCGTGCGGCAAGTGCTGTTTGCCGGATTGATGGGAGCGGCGTTAATGGCTTCGCCCGCATTGGCGCAGCATCAGGGACACGCCGTGCCCACGCCTGCCGCTTCGGCACCGCCAGCACCTTTGCCGGCCGATCCGCATGCTGGGCACGTCATGCCGGACGCGCCGACATCGCCTGCGCCCGTTCCGGCTGATCCGCATGCAGGCCATGCCATGCCCGCGGCTCCGACGCCGCCAGTCGAAGCGATGGATGGGATGGATCACAGCACGATGGGCGAGACCCCGTCAGCTTCCCCCGGCCCGGACATGGAAACGCCAACCCCGCCCGAAGCCGAAAGCGGGCCGCCGCGCGCGGCTGACGCGATCTGGGGCGCCGAAGCCATGCGCGCCTCGCGCGCGGAGTTGCAACGCACCCATGGCGATTTCCCGGTATTCTGGTTTCAAGGCGACCGGTTCGAGACGCAAGTGCGCGACGGCGGCGGCGGCTATTTGTGGGACCTGCAGGGCTATTACGGCAGCCCGACCAGCCGCTTTTGGTTCAAGAGCGAAGGCGAAGGCACGTTTGGCGAGACCGTTGACGATGCAGAGTTTCAGGCGCTCTATTCCCGGGCCTTTGCACCCTTCTGGGACGTGCAAGTGGGCGTGCGGCAGGATCTTGCCGGGCCGGATACCACCTACGGGGTAATCGGCGTGCAAGGCCTTTCGCGCTATATGTTCGAGGTCGATGCCGCGCTGTTCGTGTCGCACCGCGGCGATATCACCGCACGGATCGAGGGCGAGGTCGATCAGCGCA
This sequence comes from Sphingomonadales bacterium, assembly GCA_038210785.1. Taxonomy (GTDB): domain Bacteria; phylum Pseudomonadota; class Alphaproteobacteria; order Sphingomonadales; family Sphingomonadaceae; genus Erythrobacter. The sequence continues at coordinate 2,764 of JBBQWH010000078.1, forward strand.
TCACCCAGCGTTTGATCCTTCAACCCCGGGCCGAGGTGAATTTGTCGGCGCAGGATGTTCCCCGGCTAGGGATTGGTTCAGGCATCGATCAGGTCGAAATTGGTATTCGACTACGTTACGAAATCATTCGTGAATTCGCGCCCTATATCGGCATCGAGCAAAGCTGGCGGGTCGGCGGCAGCGCTGATTATGCCCGTGCGCGCGGTGAAGATGCCAGCGTCACCAACTTCCTTGTCGGCATCCGTTTCTGGTTTTGAAGTGAAGGATAATCCCATGAAATTCTTATCTGCCTTTGCCGCTGCCGCCATGATGGCAGGGTCGCTCGCATCCCCGGCGATCGTGCTTGCGCACACTCGCGTGGTCGCCTCGACCCCGGCTGAAGGCGCGACTGTTGCCCGCCCGCGTGTCGTCACCTTGACCTTCAGCGAAGCACTGCTGCCGCCGACTGCGGCCGCCAGCATCGTCATGACCGCCATGCCCGGCATGAAAAACCACAGCCCGATGGTGATCCGCAACTTCGCCTCTGCCTGGTCGAACAGCAACCGCACAATGACGCTGAACCTGCGCGAGCCGCTGCGTGCGGGCACCTATGAAGTGCGCTGGCAGGCCGCCGGGGCCGACGGCCACCGCATGAACGGCGCCGTCAACTTCATCGTCAGTTGATGGCGAGGTGGGGGGAATAGTCGAACCCACACTGCGCTTTGCGCATTATACAGCGTTGCTCGGGCTCTTCGGTTGGACAGCGTTTCGCCTGATCGGGCTGCGCGGTTTCGGCTGGGTTCCGCAGGGCCGCGGCAATGCAACTTTGGTCGGGGCTGCGATCACCGCTCCGCTATTGTCGCTGGCGCTGATGCTGGTCTCCATCGCTGCGATGATGGGCGCGCCAATCACGGCGCTCGACTGGCCGATGACCGAGGCAATGATTCTTGGGACCGATCTGGGATGGGCCTTCATCGTGCGCGGCCTGTTGCTCGTTACAGGCTTGTGCGCGGTGCTCTTTCGGCACCGTACCGCGGCAGGGCCGCCGATCGCCGCTGCCTGTTTTGCAGGCGCGCTGATGACGCTCGGCTGGAGCGGTCATGCCGCAGCGACCGAGGGCGGGCTTGGCCTCTTCCACCGGATCAACAATGGCGTCCACCTGCTCGCAGCGGGCTTGTGGATCGGCGCAATCGGCTGGTTCCTGCACTTGACTGTCAAGGCGCATCGGCGGTCTGGCAACATCCCGGTACCGCTACTGCTCACCGCCATGCACCGCTTCGCACCGCTGGGCGTGGGTCTTGTGGCGACCGTCGCATTTACCGGCCTCGTCAATTCGCACCTGATTTTTGGATTGGAGAATAGCGCTGCGGTGATCAGGGCACCTTACGGCCTCTTGCTCGCCGCAAAGGTGGTTTTGGTTGGCTGCATGCTGGGTTTTGGCGCGCACAATGCCCGTGTCAGTCGGCGCCGCGCATTGTCTGATGACGTTGCAATTGCTGACCCTGCAACCCTGTTGCCGACCTTGCGCCGCAGTTTGGCAGCAGAGTTTGCCTTGGCGGTCAGCGTGACCGGTTTGGTTGCTGTAATTGGCATGCTGTCGCCGATTGGTTTCCCGAAACAGCCACCATTGGCGACCATAGGTCTGGAGCAAGCAGCGCGCTACCGGCATTTGCATTTGCATTGTTGCCCAATCGACTCCCGAATCGTTTTCGGGGGACATCGCGGGCATGCAGTCAGACGATCAGGAACAGGCGCGTTGCAGCGCTGAACCCGTGGCCCGGGCCACCATGATCGGCGCGTTTCGGCTGTTTCTGCCCGGCGGCCGCGAAATTGTGATCCCCAGCAAGCGCGCGCGTGCGATCCTGGCCCTCTTGTGCCTTTCGGCTGGCGAGCCAGTCGAACGTGATACGTTGAGCAAGCTCTTATGGCCGGGGCGCTTTCCGGCGCAGAGCAAGGCGAGTTTGCGCCAATGCTTGCTCGATCTGGGCAAGCTGCTCGCCCCATTGGGGTCGGATGTGCTGATCGTGACCCGCAGCAGCGTGGCGATCCGGTCCGGGGCGATCACCACCGATTTGTCAGCGGGATACGCGCCCGAAACGCCGATGCTCGCCGAATTGGATCTGGGCGAACCGTTTGCGCAATGGCTCGCAGCGCGGCGACGCGCGCTGGCGACGCCAACGTTGGCGGCCGAACCACGGCGCAACGCGGGCAAGTGCGGCGTTGCGATCCTGCCGTTCCGCTCCGCCTCCCTGCCGGGTGAGCAGGATTACTTTGCCGACGGCATGGTCGATGAGTTGATCACCGCGCTGAGCGGGGTGCCGCAATTGTTGGTGGCGGGGCGCACCTCGTCGTTCCACTTTCGCGGCAGTGAACTCCAGCCAGCGCAGATTGCCGCGCAGCTTGGCGTCTCGCATCTGGTCGAGGGATCGGTGCAACGCCAGGGCGAGCGGGTGCGCATTCATGCCCATCTGATCGATGGCGCCACCGGGTTCGAATTATGGGGCAGTCGGTTTGACGGGGTGCTGGATGACATCTTCGGCTTGCAGGAGACCGTGGCCCGCGGGGTGACCGAAGCACTGGCGGGAGCGCTGGGCATCGCGCTCCAACCACCGGTGGTTGGCAATCTCACCCACAGCAAAGAGGCCTATGACCTCTATCTGCAGGGCCGCGCCTTGAATGCGCGCCTGTTCGGCGACGGGGTGCTGACCCGGGCGGCCGAATTGCTCGAACACGCAGTCGCGCTCGATCCCGGCTTTGCCGAGGCATGGGTGCTGCTCGGCGATGTCCACCAGCGCATGGGCATTTATCTGGCCGGAACCGATCAGACCGAAGCATCGGCGAAGATGGCAGATTGCGTGCGCAAAGCGCTGGCGATCAAGCCTTATCTGGGGCAGGCCTACGGCTTGCTGGCCTTGCACGAATTCACCCGCAACAATATCGTCGGGTCGCTTGATCTGGCGTTCAAAGCGATTGAAGTCGAACCCAGCAACCCGGCCGTTGCAGTCCGGATTGGCGGGCTTTTGCTGTTCTGCGGCCTGACGCGGCAGGGGATGGCTTTTCTTGATCGCGCGATTGATCAAGATCCGGTTGATGGCAGACACTACATGGTGCGTTCTGCAGGCCAGCTCAATCTTGGCGATGTCGACGCTTCGATTGCCGATGCGCAGCGCTGCGTGGATCTGGGTTTTCCCTCGATCTGGCTGGGTGTCGGCCTGACCGCGGCGGGAGAGCACGCGCGGGCTGTCGAAGCCTACCAACAGACGCGCTATGCGATTGCGAACAGCATTCCGCCGCCCAGTGGCACCGGACCGATGCCGCCCGCGATGATCGATGCCTATTGGGATGTCGCGGCAAGAGGCGTGTGCAGCGGTAAGCCCGAAGAACGCGAGGCCTATTGCCGCACGCTCGATTTCCTGCACCTGTCGATGCAGGACAAGGAGCATCAGGCAATCACCCTGCCAGCGGTATTCATGGGCTATGCCGAGATGCTGTTCAAAACCATTGGTACGCGCATCACCCTGCAGAACCTTGCCTGCCTGATGTCGATCTGGACCGAGATCGAACCGATGTGCCGGATCTGGCAGCACGAAGAATTCATCCCCTTCGCCCAGCGTATCGGGATGGTCGAAGCGTGGGACAAGCATGGCTGGCCGGATTTGCTGCCGCGCCCGACCAACCGCATCTCAATGGCAGATTGACGCTTTTTTCACGGTTTATTGACGCTGCCCCCGGTTGACGAATGACGTTACGGAAACGCATTCTTCCGGGCAGGGTTTAACGCAGCAATCAAGGGCTCTTCAGACGCTCGGAACCGAGGGTTTCGGCGCCTGTGCCGCTGCGTCCGGCTCCGGGGGAGAGTTGATGATGGCAAGCGGCGAGCACCAGACGGCAATCGGCGCTGCGGCGATGCGCAAGACGTTCTGGCGGATCATTCCTCTGATCCTCGTGGCTTACCTGTTCGCCTACATGGACCGGGTAAATGTCAGCTTCGCGGCCGCCGACATGAACGCCGACCTCGGCTTCAGCGCGACCGTTTACGGGCTGGGCGGCGGGTTGTTCTTCCTCGGCTATGCCCTGTTCGAGATCCCCTCCAACCTGATGCTGGTGCGGTTCGGCGCGCGCCAGTGGATTGCGCGGATCATGATCACCTGGGGGCTGCTGTCGGCCGGCATGATGTTCGTGCAGACGGCCGAGCAGTTCTACATCCTGCGCTTCGCACTCGGAGTGGCCGAGGCCGGGTTCTATCCCGGCGTGATCTATTACTTCTCGGGCTGGTTTCCGCCGTGCCATCGTAGCCGCGCGGTCAGCCGGTTCTACATCGCTGGGCCGCTCGCCTCGATGGTGATGGGGGCGATGTCGGGCTGGTTGCTGGCAATGGACGGCACCTCGGGGATGCATGGCTGGCAATGGCTGTTTCTGGTGCAGGGGCTGCCGACGGTGCTGGTCGGGTTGCTGGTGCTGCGCTTCCTGCCGGACAGTCCGGCGAAGGTGGACTGGCTCAACCCGGCAGAAAAGGCGTGGATTGCAAGTGAGCTGGCGCGCGAGCAACGCCTGATCGGCGGGCCGGTGAGCCACAATGTCCTCGCCATTTTCCGCAACCCTAAGGTGCTTCTCAACGGCGCGATCGGGTTTACCTGCATCGGCGCGTTCATTACCTTCACGCTTTCGGCCCCAATGATCCTGAAGGCGGCAACCGGGCTTGATGCCACCGGCATTGGCTATCTGGTCGGTTTCGGCGGGCTGATCGGCACGGCTGCGACGCTGTGGCTGGGCAACCGCGCCGATCAGCGCGGCGATCGCCTGATCTATGCGTTCGGCAGCGCTGCGGTGATGGCGGGGTCGCTGTTTGTGATCCTGCTGGTCCCATCGCCGGTGGTCGTCGCTCTTGCTTACCTCATCTTTGCGACCGTGTCGTTCTCGGTTGCGATGCTGGTGTCCTCAGGCTGGGCCGATGCACTGTCAGGCCGCGAACTCGCGGTCGGCGCGGCGGCGATCAACACCATCTCGCAGATCGGGGCGTTCCTGACGCCCTTTGCCTGGGGCGCGCTGGCCGATGCAACCGGGAGCTTCGATGCGGGGCTGCTCGGCATCGCGCTGATGATGGTGGTGAATGCCGCACTGATCTGGGGGCTGCGCGTGTCTGTGCGCGGGCGCGCGCTGCGGATGGCAAGCGCAACCTGAGTTTTTTTGGGGAAGCCATCTCGTGGTGAGAGGGTGACGCAAGGGGAGAGACGACGATGAAAATGATGAAAACACTGTTGGCGGGCGCCGCCATGATGCTCGCGGTGACAACGGCCACATCCGCAATGGCGCAGGATTCGAGCTACAAGCCCGGTACCGTTTGGGAAGCTAACCGGATCGCGGTGCTTCCCGGTCAATTCGAAAACTATATGGACTGGCTTTCCGGCCAGTGGAAGAAAATCCAGGAACTGGGCAAGGCTGAAGGTATCGTTGTTGAATATCATGTGCTTGCGGCCAACAATCCGCGCGCGGGCGAATCCGATTTGATCCTGATCATCGAATATAAGGACTATATGACGACGGCCCAGCAAGAAGCGTTCAACAAGAAGGTCAATGCGATGCTGGCCTCGGACGACCGCAAGCAGACGGTTGCAAGCGGCGAACGCGAAAACATGCGCGAGCAGCTTGGCAGCGTCCAGTATCAGGAATTGGTTCTGAAATAAGCGAACCGGTTTCAGAACCTTGGCAGGCGGCGCTGTTCCTAGGGGGGGAAGCGCCGCCTGCCACACGCTTCACCAGTGACAGCCCTCTCACCGGAGACTGACCCGATGGCCACCCAAGCCCTGCGCGCCGTACCGCCCATCAGTTTTGCGCTGAGCGAGCATCGCACGCTGCGCGTGGCGGTGCTGTTCCTGATGTATGTTGCGCAAGGGCTGCCGTTCGGGCTGATCGACTTTGGGCTGCCTGCCTGGCTGGCCCAGAACGGCGCGTCAGCGGCGGCCATCGGCGGTGTGCTGGCCATGATCATCCTGCCGTGGACCTTCAAGCTGGCGTACGGTTTCATCATGGATCGCTACGCTTTTCTGGCGATGGGGCGCAGGCGGCCATGGATCATCGTCGGTCAATTCGGTCTGGTCGCGGCGTTTGTTGCAATGGCGGTTATGAACCCCGGTGTGGAGCAGATCGGCCTGATCGCTGCGCTTGCGTTTGCGATGGGTCTTGCTTCAGCCTTTCAGGATGTGGCGGTCGATGGGCTGGCGGTGGATATCCTCCCGACCGACGAAATCGAGCGCGTCAACGGCTATATGTTCGGCGGTCAGGCCTTCGGCGTTGCGGCGGGCGCCGCAATCAGCGGCTATCTGATATCCTACCACGGCCTGCCCGCAGCCGCGCTGACGCTTGGCGCGATAATCGCCGCCATTCTCGTCCTCGTGCTGGCCGTGCGCGAGCGCCCTGATGAGCGCCTGTTGCCATGGACAAAGGGCACTGCGTCACAGCGCAACCTTGATCTTCACCTCGGTGCGTTTGGCCCGATCATCCGCAATCTGTTCGCTGCAATGTTTACCCGCCAGACGCTGATTTTTGTCCCCGCCCTGATCGCGGTAACCGCAGCATGGGGCATTTTCCTCGGGCTGGCACCGTTGTTTGCCACCAATATCCTCGGCTGGGAGAAGGCGGGCTACAGCAGCTTGGCAGGTCAGGCCAATCTGGTCGCGGGGGTTGTTTGTGTGTTGTTCATCGGCGCGGCAGCCAGCCGTTTAGGGGCGCGGCGCCTATTTATCATCGGCGCATTGCTGTCCTTTGCTGTGGCTGCCGCGATGGCGGCGCTGCAGGCGCATTGGACAAACCCCGCGCTTTTCATCGGCGCAGTTTTCCTGTTTACGACACTCGCATTTCTCAGAGGTGTCACTGGTGGTTCACTGGCGATGCGGCTGTGCACGCCGGCCGTCGCCGCGACGCAATTCGCGGTGTTCATGGCCATTTTCAATCTCGGGCGAACCGCGGCCTCCGCTTCGCTTGGTTGGCTCGACAGCCTGGGCGGTATTCCCGCCATGTTCGCCGCCATGGCGATATGCAGCTTGATCGCCGCCGGGTTCGCACTGGCCGCCAAGGTGGGGCGCTGAGCCGGCATCTTCCGCGCACTCTGGCTCCCTGAGGTCTTGAAATTCTTTCACCGTTGCCGGATAGGGCGGCGACGCGGGTGGTTGCTCCAGTCGCTCGGCCCGCACCCGTAACGCGTGTTTCACTGGTTTGCGGTAGGTGGACGCTGGGCTCAAGGAAGGCTGAAAACTTGCAGATTTCGCAGACATGCTCGGGCCTTTTGGAGCTTTCGGTCGTCATCCCGGTGTACAACGAGGAGGCCGGTCTCGACGCTCTGATCGAGCGCGTGCTCAAGGCATGCCGCAGCCAATTCGAAGACCGGTTTGAACTTATTCTTGTCAATGATGGGTCAAAGGATGGCAGTTGGGCGGCAATCTGCGCCCATGCCGCGCGCGAACCGCGGATCGTTGCCATCGACCTCGCGCGCAATCACGGCCACCAGCTGGCGCTTACCGCAGGCCTGCACCACGTGCGCGGCGATCTCGTGTTCGTGCTCGACGCCGACTTGCAGGACCCGCCCGAACTGCTCGGCCCGATGCTCCAGAAGGTCCGCGAAGGGTACGACGTTGTCTACGGCCAGCGGATCAAGCGGCACGGCGAAACGGCCTTCAAGCGCGGCACGGCAGCGGTCTTCTACCGCATGCTGGACAAGTTGGTCGACACCCCGATCCCGCGCGACACCGGCGACTTCCGGCTGATGACCCGCCGGGTGGTCGATCAGCTCAATGCCATGCCGGAACGCTTCCGGTTCATCCGTGGGCTGGTGAGCTATGTCGGCTTCAACCAGATCGCCTTTCCCTATGAACGCGATGCCCGCTTTGCCGGGGAGACCAACTATCCGCTGTCGAAGATGGTCGCGCTCGCGATCGATGCCGTCACCAGCTTTTCGGTGGTGCCGCTGCGGTTTGCCTCGCATCTGGGGATGGGATTTGGGTTAGGCGGATTGTTTTCGCTTATCGGAATCTTGTGGGTATGGTTTCGCGGCGGGACCGTTGAAGGCTGGGCAAGCCTGATGGCGCTGGTTCTCATAATGGGCAGCGTGCAACTGCTGGTGTTGGGCGTATTCGGCGAGTATCTTGGGCGGATGTACATGGAAGCCAAGCACCGCCCGCTGTTCATCATCGCCGAGGTGCGCAGCCATCCGATTGGCGCGGCGGCAAAGGCGGACGGCGACACGGCGGGGGCAAGCGAACCCGAACTGCGCGAGGGTATCCGTGTCGCAGGCTGAATTCGACGCCTATGTCGACGAATACGACGCGCAGCACGCAGCCTCCGTCCGGCTGAGCGGGGAGGATCCCGATTTCTTCGCGGCTTACAAGGCGGCCGAGGCGGCGCGGGTGATGGCGCGCGCCGGGATTGCGCCGGCGCAGATCATGGATTTCGGCGCCGGGCGCGGCAATTGCGTCGCCCATCTGCAACGCGAATTTCCCGCAGCTGCGCTCACCTGTCTCGATGTCTCGTCCCGGTCGCTTACCCACTGCGAGGCGCGCGCGATCCGCCCGGTCGAGCCGGTCTGCTATGACGGCCGCACGCTGCCCTTCACGGACGCGCGTTTCGACCTCGTGTTCACGGCCTGCGTGTTCCATCACATTCCGGCTGAGGATCATATCCGCCTGCTGCGCGAAATCCGCCGCACGC
>JBBQWH010000079.1:0-11415 GCA_038210785.1 Sphingomonadales bacterium
GACGCTGCCGGTGAAGCGGTATTCGGTGACCGCGCGGGCTTTGGTGAGGTTCACCACCATATAGCCGCGCTGCGACGTGTCGGCCCATTTTAGCTGCGGGTTTTCGGCCACCAGCGCCGCTGCCAGCGTGGTCGGAGGGACGAACGAGAGGTAGTTTTCAAATCCCGGTGAGCTGACCGAACTCACGCCAAGCTCGACGCCGACCTTTGCGCCTTCATGCGTCAGGTCGAACGCCCAGCCATTGTGGGTATCGCCCGCCAGCACAAGAAGGTTGGCGTCGGCGGCAAGCGCGGCCTTGAACACCCGCTCGCGCGCGGCGGGATAACCGTCCCACGCGTCCATGTTGAGCGGCAGGCCGACGGTGCTCGCCATCGACGCTGCGGCCAGCCGCTGGCGCACGAAAGCGGGCAGACCATCGCCGAGCTGGCTGGCGAGCGACTGCGGGCTTTTGAGGTTGCCGATCAGCACCTGCTGCACCAGCACCTGCCACACGGTTTTGCTGGCGGTGGATTCGCCCAGTTCGGCGGCGAGCCAAGCTTCCTGCCGTTCGCCGAGCAGCTGCCGCTCAGGATTGGCCCAGTCGCCATCACGGAACTTGGTCAGCGCGGCGGTCATCGCCTGCGGATCGGTCTGGCCTTTCAGCACCATGCCCAGATCGAACTGCTGGTCGCGCCCTTCAAGCCGGGTGTCGAGCCGGAACAGGGTGGCCAGATCGCCGATTTGATAGGTTGCATAGGTCGCGTCCGAGACCGGCATCCATTCGCGGTAAGCCTGCTTGGCCGCCGCCTTGCGCACCGCCCATTCGCCCTCGGTATCGGGCTGATGGTTCTGCGCGCCATTCGCGTAAGCGTCATTGGCGCTTTCGTGGTCGTCCCAAACCGCGATCATCGGCAATACCTGATGCAGCCGCTGACAATCGGGATCGGCGCGGTAGGTGGCGTAGCGCAGCCGGTAATCGGTCAGCGCGACGATTTCGGTGGCCGGGGCCAGCACGCGTTCGGGCACGTTCTGGCCTGTGTCGGGATAGGTGTCCGCGCCATATTCGTAGATGTAATCGCCAAGGTGCACCGCCAGATCGACGTCATTGGTTTCGGCCGCGTGGCCATAGGCGTTGAACCAGCCGAACCCGAAGTTCGAGCACGAGAACACCGCCAGCTTGAAGTTATCGGTCTGGCCTTCGGGCAGCGTGCGGGTGCGGCCGACCGGCGAGGTGGTGCCGCCCGGCGCAATGAAGCGGTAGAAGTACCAGCGCCCGGGCATGAGGCCGGTGGCGATTCCCTTGGCGCACCAGTCGCGCGCTGGCGAGGCGGTGACGCTGCCTTCGGCAATCGCGCGGGCGAAATCCTGCGTCTCGCTTACCTGCCAGGTCAGCTGTGTTTCGGCCTCGGCGACGAAGCGGGTCCACAGCAGCACTGATTTCGCGGCCGGCTCACCACTGGCGACGGCGTGGGTGAACCCCTTGCCAAAGCCTTGTGCAGCGCCCGGCGCAGCGGCCAGCGCGGCCGAAGCTCCGGCGAGGGTGAACAGGCTGCGGCGGGTGAGCGACGTCAGGGCGGGGGCCGGCTGGGCGGCGGTGTCGGTTTTGAACATGGCTAGTGGCTATCCCTCTCGCGTTGCGCTGCTGTGACAATCTGCGCGCTTACAATGGTTGCCTTTGCAGGGCCACGCAAGGCATGGAGGGGCGATGAGTACGATCATGCACCACCGGCTTTACGACGGCCGCCGGATCGCCTTTCGTTATACCCACGGCCCCGCAACCGCGGATTGGCCGTGCCTGGTGTTCCTGCCCGGCTACATGTCCGACATGAGTGGGAGCAAGGCGACCGCGCTGTTCGCCGAGGCCGAGGAGCGGGGCCGGGCCTGCCTGTTGCTCGACTATTCGGGCTGCGGGCTTAGTGAAGGCGATTTTGCGGACGGCATGCTCAGCCGTTGGCGCGACGAAGTGCTGGCGCTGATTGCGAGCTATGTCAGCGGGCCAGTGCTGCTGGTAGGATCATCAATGGGCGGGTGGCTGATGCTGCTGGTTGCCGAGCGGCTCAAGCACCGCCTTGCCGGGCTGATCGGCATCGCGCCCGCGCCCGATTTTACCCACTGGGCCCCGACCGAGGCGACACGCGCGAAATTGGCGGCCGGGGAAACGGTCTTTGAACCCAACCCCTACGGCCCCGAACCCACCCCGACCTATCCCCGGTTTTTCGCCGATGCCGAATGTCACCTGCGGCTGGACAGCATGATCGACCTCGCCTGCCCCGTTCGGCTGCTCCATGGCAAAGCCGATGCCGACGTGCCTTGGGCCATCAGCCTGCGCCTTAAAGCGGCGCTGCGGTCGGACGATGTTCAGGTGACGCTGATAGAAGATGGCGACCACCGCCTGTCGCGCCCGAACGACATCGCCGCCCTCAAGGCCATCGTGGCTGAATTTTACGGATAGACCACCCTTCATGTCCTTGCTTCTTGCCCTGCTGCTTCAGGTCGGCCCCAACCCGCTGGGCGGCGCCATGCCGAGCGATGATTTGATGCAGGACCGCCCGCCGCGTCCCGAGGGCGAGCCGGAGAAACTCTCCGCCACCAGCGTCTGGCTCGAAAGCTGCCTTGAACAACTTGCGCAAGACCCGGCGCGCGCCAACGCGATGGCGCAGATCCGCCGCAGCGAGACGAGCGGGACCGACCGGGTGCTCGCCAACCACTGCCTCGGCACCGCGGCGAGCGCCTTGGGCCTGTGGGACGATGCCCGCGCCGCCTTCCTTGCGGCGCGCGATGAGACACCTGTTGCCGAAACCCGTGCCCGTGCGCGCTTCGCTGCGCTGGCCGGGAATGCCGCGCTGGCGGGCGGCGACGCCGAGGGGGCGCTAGGCCTGCTGACCGACGCCCAGAGCGATGCCCGTGTCGCCGCCGCTGCCCCGCTCGAAGCCGTCGCCGCGACCGACCGTGCGCGCGCGCTGGTGACGTTGGGGCGCGGCGAGGAGGCTTTGGGCGCGCTCGACGCGGCGACCACGCTGGCACCGGACAACGGCGAGGGCTGGCTGCTCAAGGCGACGCTGCTGCGGCGGATGGACCGGCTCGGCGAAGCGCAGACTGCGATCGAACGCGCTGCAGCGCTCACGCCTGGCGGTTCCGGGAACGGGCCGCAAATCGGTCTTGAAGCCGGGGTGATAGCGGTGCTCGCCGGGCGCGAGGCGGCGGCGCGGCAAAGCTGGCGATCGGTGATTGAGCTTGCGCCGGAAAGTCTCGCAGCGGTCACGGCGAAGGACTATCTTGCGCAGCTTGGCGATGCACAGGACACTGCGGCGCCAACGCCGGATGAGGCCGAGGAGCCGCCGCCATGACCCGATTTTCCGTGCTTGATCTGGTGCCGGTTCGCGAGGGCGGCACGGTGGCCGAGGCCTTTGCCGACACCACGCAGCTCGCCCGCGCAGCCGAAGCGCTGGGGTGCGACCGGTTTTGGGTGGCCGAACATCACGCGATGGACGGGATTGCCGGCGGCGCGACGTCGGTCGTGCTGGCCCACATCGGCAACGCCACAAGCCGCATCCGGATCGGATCGGGCGGGATCATGCTACCCAACCACACCCCGTTCCAGATTGCCGAACAGTTCGGCACGTTGGACGCGCTGTTTCCCGGACGGATCGACTTGGGGCTGGGCCGCGCGCCGGGTGCGGGGCCGGAATTGCAGCGCGCGCTGCGCAAAGACCTCTATCAGGCGGCCGAATATTTCCCGCAGGACGTGGTCGAACTGCGTGCGCTGCTGACCGGCGATATCGACTTGCCGATTCGGGCGACGCCGGGGTTTGGCGCAGACATCGAGCTGTGGATGCTGGGGTCGAGCCTGTTCGGGGCGCAGCTCGCCGCGCGGCTCGGCCTGCCGTATGCTTTTGCCGCGCATTTCGCGCCCGACCACCTCGATACAGCGCTGGCGGTGTATCGCCGCGACTTCCAGCCGTCCGAGGCGCTGGACAAGCCGCATGTGATGGTCGCCATGAACGTGTTCGTCGCCGATACCGAAGCCGAAGCCCGTCTGCTTGCCTCCAGCCAGCAGCAGAGCTTCGTGCGGCTCAGAACCGGCAACCCCGGCCAGCTGCCGCCGCCGGTCGCAGACTATGCCCAGACCCTGCCCGCCGCCGCGCAGGCGATGCTCGGGCATTTGGGACAGGCCGCTGCGGTCGGCATGCCTGTGCAGGTGCGCGATAGCATCGCCGCCTTCGTTCAGCGCACCAGCGCAGACGAGATCCTGCTGTGCGGCGCGACTTATGATCCCGCCGCCCGCATCCGCAGCCTCGAACTGGCCATCGAGGCCAGCAAAACCGTCGTCGCCGCGTGATCGGTAATCATCGCGCTTGCGCCGGAAATGCGGAAGGGCGTATCGCGAAAGACACGATAGCAACAATTCAGCACAATATTATTGCTTACGTTTGATGCCGGAAACGCCGGATGCGCAAGGAGCAGTTCATGGGGGCCAAGACCATTACCCAAGCGCCGGACAAAGCGCCTGCCAAAGACCCTGGGCGCGCGCTGATCAAGGCGCTTCGCCTCCATCTTGAAGCCTCGTTGCTGCCCGGCGATGCCCCGATCGAGCCTGCTGCGCTGGGCGAGGCGGCGGCGTATCTGCTCGCCGCTGCGCAGACCCGCGCGCCGGGCCAATCTCTGGTGCAGATCGAATCCGCCACCGGCGAGCGGCGCCACCTCAGGATCGCGATCATCAATGATGACATGCCGTTCCTGGTCGATTCGGTCGCGGCCGCGATTGCGGCGCAGGGGGTTGGGATCGACCGGCTGCTGCACCCGGTGATCCCGCTCACCCGCGATGCGCAGGGCACGATCACCGCACTCGGCAAACCTGGAGCCAAGGCGGCGAACGGGGTGCGCGAATCGCTGATTTATATCGAGACCCCCCGGGTCGATGCCCGCCAGCGGCGCGAGCTGCTCGAGGCGTTGCAGACCGCGCTCGGCGATGTCGGCGCAGCGGTGGCCGATTGGCCGGCGATGCAGGCCGCGATGGCGGCCGACGCGGCGCTCGCTGCAGCGGCCGACCCCGAGGCAGCGGCGTTGCTCGGCTGGCTCGGGAGCGGGATGCTGACCCAGCTCGGCCACCTCACCCGCCGCCGCGACGGCACGACCGACACCCGGCTCGGCATTTGCCGCGCTTCGGGCCGCGAGCTGCTAGCCGAAGTCTCGATTGCGCGCGCGTTTGCATGGTTCGAACAGGGCGACGCGGCTGGCACCCCGCGCGCATTGCTGGCGATCAAGTCCAACGTGCAGGCGCGGGTCCACCGCGCCAGCCCGCTCGATCTGTTTATCGTGCCCCTGCGCACCAAGGGCAAGCTGACCGCACTGTCGGTCCACGCCGGGCTGTGGACCAGCGCCGCGCTCAATGCGCGGCCCTCCGAAGTGCCGGTGCTGCGCGCGATGGTAGCCGATATGGCCGCGACGCTCGGCTTCGATCCGGCGGGGCATAATGGCAAGGCACTGGTGCACGCCTTCACCGCCCTGCCCAATGATCTTTTGACCGCGTTCGATCCGGCCTGCGTACGCACGCTGGTCACGGCCAAGATGGCGCTGGTGGATCGTCCGCGTCCGCGGCTGGTGATGGTGCGCGCAACGCTCGAGCGGCACGTATTCGCCTTTGTGTGGCTGCCGCGCGACCACCTGTCGACCGAAGTGCGGCTGCAGATCGAAGCGCTGCTGCTGGCGCCCGGAGCGGCCCTGCTCGACTGGAGCCTTGAGGTCGAAAGCAGCACGGTGGCGCTGCTGCGGTTCCTGATCGACGTGCGCGGCTGCGAGAATCTGCCCGATGATGCCGCGATCGAGGCGCAGCTGATCGAACTGCTGCGCGGCTGGAACGAGGCAGTCGAGACTCATCTTGCAGCAGGCGAGGAGCCCGGCCGCGCCGCCGCACTCGCCAGCCGTTACGCCCCTGCCTTCCCGACCGGTTATCGCCTGACCTACGGGCCGCAGGAGGCCGCGCGCGACATCGCCAAACTGCGCACCCTGGCGCTGGCCGAGGGTGAGGCGGGCCGGCCGATCAAGGGGCCCGAACGCGCAGTCCGGCTCTACCGGATGGACAGCGACGGACCGCATGCGCTGCGATTGAAGGTCTATGTCCTCAAGGGCACGCTGGCGCTATCCGATGCGGTGCCGGCGCTTGAACATTTCGGTTTCCGGGTGGCCGAAGAAGTGCCGACCTTCCTCACGGATACCGCGCTTGGTTCGATTCACGAATTCCTGTTGACGGTGGCTGCCGGGGCTGAGGCTGCCGCGCTGCTGGAACGCGCAAGCCTGATCGAGGGCGCGCTCGCCGACGTGCTCAACGGCGCTGCCGAGGATGATCCGTTCAACCGGCTGGTCGCCGCCGCGGGCCTCGCCCCGCGCAGCGCGAACTGGCTGCGCGCGGTCTATCGCTACCTGCGCCAGACCGGGGTGAGTTATACCATTTACACCGTGGTCGATGCGCTGGTCGCCGCGCCGCAGGTGACGGCTGCAATGATCAACCTGTTCGCCGCGCGCCACGATCCGGCCTTTGCGGGCAATCGCGAAGCAGCGATCGCGGCGGCGCAGGGCGCGTTCACCCGCGGCCTTGCCGAAGTCACCGCGATCAATGACGACCGGTTGCTCAGGCTTTACCGCGCGGTGATCGATGCGGTGCTGCGCACCAACGCCTTCGCCCCCGCCGCCGCTGAAGCGCTGGCTTTCAAGCTTGCCAGTGCTTCTGTCCCTGGACTGCCCAAGCCGCTGCCCTGGCGCGAGATCTTCGTTTACAGCACGCGGGTCGAGGGGATCCACCTGCGCGCAGGCGCGGTGGCGCGCGGGGGGCTGCGCTGGTCCGACCGGCGCGACGATTTCCGCACCGAAGTGCTCGGGCTGATGAAGGCCCAGCGGGTCAAGAACGCGGTGATCGTGCCGACGGGCGCCAAGGGCGGATTCTATCCCAAGCAGCTCCCCTCGCCTGCGCTCGACCGCGAAGGCTGGGCTGCCGAGGGCCGCGCGGCTTATGAAATCTTCATCCGCACGTTGCTGTCGGTCACCGACAATATCGCAGGCGGCCGCGTGGTGCACCCCGAGGCCGTGCAGGTGCTCGACGGCGATGATCCCTATTTCGTGGTCGCCGCCGACAAGGGCACCGCGACCTTCTCCGACATTGCCAACTGCATCGCGCAAAGCCGCGACTTCTGGCTCGACGATGCCTTCGCCAGCGGCGGCTCGAACGGCTATGATCACAAGGCGATGGGCATCACCGCGCGCGGCGCGTGGGTATCGGTCCAGCGCCACTTCCGCGAGATCGGGATCGACGTCCAGACCCAGCCGATCACGGTGGCGGGCTGCGGCGACATGTCGGGCGATGTGTTCGGCAACGGGATGCTGTTGTCGCGGGCGCTGAAGCTGGTCGCTGCCTTCGATCACCGCCATATCTTCATCGATCCCGCGCCCGATCCGATGGCCAGCTGGAAAGAGCGCAAGCGGATGTTCGAACTCCCGCGATCGAGCTGGGATGATTACGACAAGGCGCTGATCTCCAAGGGCGGCGGGGTGTTCCCGCGCAGCGCCAAGCAGATCACGCTGCCCAAACAGGCGCGCGCGCTGCTTGGGATCGAGCACCTGGTCGGCAAGAAGGGGGAGATCGAGCCCGAGGCGCTGATCACCGCGATCCTGCGCGCGCCCGTTGATCTGATGTGGTTCGGCGGGATCGGCACCTATGTGAAGGGGCCGCAGGAAAACCATATCCAGGTCGGCGATCCGGCCAATGATGGCTTGCGCGTCGATGCGGGCGAGGTCCGCGCGCGGGTGATCGGCGAAGGCGCGAACCTCGGGGTGACTCAGGCCGGGCGGATTGCGTTCGCGCTTACGGGCGGCCGGATCAACACTGATTTCATCGACAATTCCGCCGGGGTCGATTGTTCGGACAACGAGGTCAACATCAAGATCGCGTTGGCGGCAGCGACGGCTTCGGGCAAGCTTACCCCGAAAAAGCGCAACACGCTGCTAGCGGCGATGACCGACGAGGTCGCCGCGCTGGTGCTCGAAGACAACCGCTTGCAGGCGCTTGCCCTATCGGTGGCGGAAAGCGGCCGTGCAGGCGCAGCTGCGTCTTATGCCCGCCTGATCGAACGGCTCGAGGAAGTGAGCGATTTCGACCGCCGCACCGAAGGCCTCGCCGATGGCGAGACGCTGATGCGCCGTGCCGCCGATGGCCAGGGCCTGACCCGGCCTGAACTTGCGGTGCTTTTGTCCTCGGCCAAGCTGGCGTTGCAGGCGGCGATCGAGGCGAGCAGCCTGCCCGATGATCCGGTGCTGGGCGAGGTGCTGCTCGCGCGCTTCCCTTCAGCGATGCGCAAGACCTATGCTGCCGAGATCCGCGCCCACCAGCTGCGGCGCGAGATGATCGCCACCAGCCTGTCGAACCGCATGGTCAACCGGCTGGGCATGGTCCACCCGTTCGAACTCGCCGAAGAGGAAGGCGTCGGCCTGGCCGATGTCACCGCCGCCTTCGTGGTGACAGAGCGGTTGTTCGGGTTGGAGGCGCTGTGGCGCGAGCTCGATGAGGCCGCAATCCCCGAGGCCGCGCGCCTCGGGCTGTTCGACCGGCTGGCAGCAGCGGTCGGCAACCTCATGTCCGACGTGCTGCGCACCGCGGCGGGCAAGATCGAAACCGGGGCGATGATCGGCGCCTTGTCTGGCGGGGTCGCGGCGCTGCTTGCGGGGCGCGAGGAATTGCTCACCGCTGAACCGCGCGCACGCTCGCTGGCACTGCGGCAGGGTTTCGTTGCCGCCGGCGCGCCGGAGGCACTGGGAGCCAAAATCGCAAACCTGTTCGATTTCGATGGTGCGGTCGGCCTGGCGCAGGCGGCGATTGCTACCGGGATCGATGCCAAGCTCTTGACCCACGCCTTCACCGATGTCGGCACCCGGCTTGGGCTCGACTGGGCGCAGGGGATCGCGGCGCACATGAGCCCTTCAGATGTGTGGGAGCGGCTGCTGGTTTCGGGCCTGGCGCGCGATTTTCAGCAGATGCGGATCGAGTTTCTGCGGCGGCTGATGCGCGCCAAGGGCGGGATGGACGATCCGCGCGGTGCGGTGGTCGAGTGGGCGATACGCAACGAACAGGCGGTCACCCAGTTCCGCCACATGATTGCGCGCGCGCAGGCCCGCCCGCCGGTGGGCCCGGCGATGCTCGCCCAGATCGCCAGCCAGGCGCGCAACTTGCTGGAGCGGTAAGCCGCACCTTCAAACCATCAGGTTGACGGCGCGCGTGTTTGCGGCAAGTCAAAGCGCTTGATCTGCGCCAGGGCATAGGCAAGCGATGGAAATAGCAAACCTTCAAACCGCAACTGAGCACGCGGACGTCGTGATCGTCGGCACCGGGCACGGCGGCGCGCAGGCGGCGATTGCCTTGCGCCAGCATGGCCATGACGGCTCGATCCTGATGATCGGGCGCGACGCTGCGCCCCCCTACGAGCGCCCGCCGCTGTCGAAGGAATATCTCGCCGGCGACAAGGGGTTTGAACGGATCATGATCCGCCCGGAGAAGTTTTGGGCGGAAAAGGCGATCGGCCTGCGCCTCGGCGCGGCGGTTACGGGAATCGATCCGGCCGGGCACCTGCTCACCTTGAGCGATGATACGCGCATTAGCTATCGCAAGCTGATCTGGTCGGGCGGGGGTGATCCGCGCCGGTTGCCGGTGCCGGGCGCGGTGCTGCCTGGCGTGTTCTACGTCCGCGATAAAAGCGATGCCGATGCGATGATGGCGGCGCTGGCGGGCGGCGCGCGGCACGCCGTCGTGATCGGCGGGGGCTATATCGGGCTTGAAGCCGCTGCGGTGCTGAGGAAGCTCGGCTGCGGGGTCACGCTGGTCGAAGCGCTCCCGCGCCTGCTGGCGCGCGTGGCGGGCGAGGATCTGTCCGCCTTCTACGCCGCCGAACACCGCAGTCAGGGCGTTGATGTGCGGCTGGGTGAAGGCGTGCGCGCGGTGCTGGGCGAGGAAGCGGGGCGGGTCACCGGCGTGACGCTCACCAGCGGCGAAGAGGTCCCCTGCGACTTGGTGGTGGTCGGCATTGGCGTTGTCCCTGCCGTCGGGCCCTTGATTGCCGCAGGCGCGGCGGGTTCTAACGGGGTCGACGTTGATTTCTGCTGCCGCACCACGTTGGACGATATTTACGCCATCGGAGACTGCGCCGCGCATGCCAATGCCTTTGCCGGCAATGCAGTGATCCGCTTGGAATCGGTCCAGAACGCGCATGACATGGCGGCCACCGTGGCCCGCGCGATCATGGGGGAGAAGGCACCCTACCACGCGCTGCCGTGGTTCTGGTCAAACCAGTATGACCTCAAGCTCCAGACCGCAGGCCTGAGCCTCGGCTTCGATGCGACCGTGCTGCGCGGCGATCCGGCAACGCGCAAGTTCACGGTGGTATACCTGAAAGGTGGTCAGCCGATCGCGTTCGATTGCGTGAATGCAGTGAAAGACTATGTGCAGGGGCGCAAGCTGCTTGAAAGTGGCATTGGCCGGGTCGATCCGGCGCTGCTGGCTGACATGGATGTGCCGCTCAAAGACCTGCTGTAAGCCGCGCCAGCGCCCATTCGGCCGCCTCAGCGACCACCGGATCGGGGTCTGCGACTAGCGCGGTGACCGGCGCAGTAAGCGCGCAGTCGCCGCTATTGCCCGCAGCGTAGAGGCAGTTCCTCACAAACCGGTCCCGCCCGATCCGCTTGATCGGCGAGCCTGCAAACAGCGTCCGGAATCCCGCATCGTCCAGCGCCAGCAACTCAGCCAGCCGCGGGGCGACCAGCTCGGCGCGGGGGAGAAAGTCGCGGATCGCCTGGGCTGCGTGCGCAAACTTGTTCCACGGGCACACCGCCAAGCAATCATCGCAGCCATAGATCCGGTTGCCGAGAGCCACGCGGAATTCGTCGGCAATCGGGCCTTTGTGTTCGATGGTGAGGTAGGAAATGCAGCGCCGCGCATCGAGCTGGTAGGGCGCGGGAAAAGCATCGGTCGGGCAGGCGTCGAGGCAGGCGCGGCAGCTGCCGCACTGGTCGCGGTGGGCCTCGGCCGGAGCGAGCTCTAAGGTGGTGTAGATCGCGCCGAGGAACAGCCAGCTGCCGTGATCCGGGCTGACCAGATTGGTGTGCTTGCCCTGCCAGCCGAGGCCTGACGCCTGCGCCAGCGGCTTCTCCATCACCGCCGCGGTATCGACGAACACTTTGACGTCGCCGCCGGCCCGCGCGATCAGCCAGCGCGCCAGGAGCTTCAAACGCTTCTTGATCAGATCGTGATAGTCGTCGCCCTGTGCGTACACCGAGATCGCGCCGCGGCTGCGCTGCTCCAGGATGGCGAGCGGATTCTCCTCAGGGCCATAATTGACGCCGAGCATGATCACCGAGCGGACGTCCTGCCACATCACTTTGGGGTCGGCGCGTCGCGCC
>JBBQWH010000080.1:0-11290 GCA_038210785.1 Sphingomonadales bacterium
CTTTATGCGGTGCCCGCCGCCCGCCGCATCACATGGCGCTGATACCGCCATCCAGTTTCAGCTCCGCGCCCGTCATAAAGCGGCTTTCGTCGCTGGCGAGATAGAGCACCGCATTGGCAATGTCGTTTGGCTCGCCCACAAACTTCAGCGGGATCTGCCGCGCCAGCTTTTCCAACAGCACATCGCGGTCGAGCGAGGCGGCCTTGGCCGTTCCGTCAAGAATCGGCGTATCGACGAAGGTCGGATGCACCGAGTTGCAGCGGATGTTCATGCCCTTCTTGGCGCAGTGCAGCGCGATCGATTTCGACAGCATCCACACCGCCGCCTTCGAGGCATTATAGGCCGGCATGGTGTCGCTGGCGATCAGGCCCGCGATACTCGAGATGTTGATGATCGACCCCGGCGCGTGTTCGCGCATCAGCGGCAGCGCCTTCTGACAGCCGTGGAAGATCGAATTGACATTGATATCGAAACACCGCTGCCAGTCCTCAAAGGTGCAGGCCTCGATGTTGCCGGCGACACCGATCCCGGCATTGTTGACCAGCACGCTGAGCCCGCCGAGTTGGTCGCGCGCGGCATCGACGGCAGCTTCCCATTGGGCGGGATCGGTCACGTCATGGGCGATCGCGAAGGCGGTGCCTGCGCCTATTTCGGCGTTGATGATTGCCGCGGTTTCTTCGGCCCCCGCGCCGTTAATATCGGTCGCCAGCACCCGTGCGCCTTCCTGCGCCAGCCGGATGCAATGCGCGCGGCCAAGGCCCTGCGCCGCCCCGGTCACCAATGCGAGCTTGCCCGCAACCCGTCCTTGTTTGGGCCGTCCTGCCATAACTCAATCCTCCTCCAGATATCCCGGTGTTAGAAGCATCGCGATCCGCACGTCGACCGCGTGGCCGGCCCGCCGCCATTCCGCCACGAAGCGCGAAAGATCGCGCAAGGCAACCCGGTGGACGGTGATATTCTCGCCCTCGGTGCCGCCGCCGTCCCCGACCCGTTCCAGATCGCGCGCTCGCAGCAGGGTGAAGCATTCCGAGACCATGCCAGGCGAGGAGTAGAACTCGCCCAACACTTCGAGCCGCGCGGCGCGGTAGCCGGTTTCCTCCTCTAGCTCGCGCGCGGCGGCGGTGGTGGCCTCCTCGCCTTCGCCGCCCGCGTCATCGCCAACCAGCCCGGCGGGGATCTCGAGGCTGAAACGCGACAGCGGCACGCGGTACTGGCTGACGAGGATGACATGGCGGGTACCGTCGGGATCGACATCCAGCGCGATGATCGCCGCTGCGCGGATACCGCGCGCGCGTCCGACATATTCCCACCGCCCGCGCTTCTTGGCAGTGATGAAGCGGCCTTCCCACATCACCTGTTCGGGCAGGTCGGCGTCGCGATCTTTTTTCAAGGGGAACTCCGTCGGGTGAGGCTGGCTGGCGCTGTTCGACAAGTTCGCGCGCGGCGGGTCAATAGGAAAGGGAGGGCATAAGCGAAGGACCCCTAAACCTCGATCAGCCGATCCGGCAGCTCGTTCTGGTCGTGTGCCCCGCGCGGGAAGTGTTCTGCGAGGACGTGGCCGACATCTCGGATGCCCACCGCTAGCCCCTCGGCGACGCGCCCATGCCGGATATGGCTGAGCATATCGCCCATCGCCTCGCCCCAGACCTCGGCCGGAACCTTGGCCGCGATGCTTTCATCGGCGACGATTTCGGCCCGGTGTTCGCGCATCGAGAGGTAGATCATCACCCCAGTGCGCCCGGTGGTGCGGCGATCCGCACCGACTTTGAATTGCCGTACCGCTTGGGCGTGGACGCGGATGGTCTTGGTGGGTGCGGGGATGAGCGCAAACTTGAGCGGCTCCCACTGCTGCACCAGCAGCACGGCGAGGAACACGAGGAGGCCCAGGCCGATCACCAGGCTGGCAAGCTCGCCGTTGGTCCATTCGTGGCCCCAGCCGCCGATGAGGCTGTCCCACAGGTCGAGGAACGGGAGGGGCAGGGCGGCAAACACACTCATCGCGGTAAACGCCGCGCCGATCGCCCATAGCAGCGCGACATCGGTGTAGCCGTCGGAGCTTGTCGCGAGCACGGTAACAATCTCGCCCGAGGTGGAGCTTTCGGCTTCGGTGACTGCTTCACTGACGAGCCTGTGCCCGGCATCATCGAGATAAGCCATGTGCTACCACCCCCCCGATGCGCCGCCGCCGCCCGACGATCCGCCGCCAAAGCCGCCGAACCCGCCACCGCCGCCGCCGCCAAACCCGCCGCCACCTCCGCCGCCCCAGCCGCCGCCATCATTGTCCCCGCCCGAAAGCGCGCCGCGCACAATCGCGCTGCCCACTTCCCACAAGATGATGTCGCGCGCGGTATCGCCGAGACCGCGTCCAAGTGCGTCTTTCCGTTCGCCCCACGGGCCAGCACCAGTGGCGCGGTATTTGCGCCGCCGGCTGCGCCCGGCCAGCAGCGGCAGGACAAAGAAAAACAATAGGAACGCCAGCCAGATCAACACACCGAAGGGAAAGCCGCCATCGCTGCGGCTGCTTTGCTGTTCGGCTGCCTGCGCAGCTTCCTCGATGGCAATCGCATCTTCGGGGCTCTTGGCGAGATGCGCGAGGATCGCGGCGACGCCGTCACTCACCCCGGCGTCGAAATCGCCTTCCTTGAACCGCGGGGTGATGACGTCGTTGATCACGCGCCCGGCCATTATTCCGCCGAAATAGCCATGCAGGCCGTAACCGACCTCGATCCGCAGCTTGCGATCATCGGGCGCGATCAGCAGCAGCAGGCCCTGGTCGCGCTTGGCCCCGCCGATACCCCAGGTGCTGAATAGCCCGGTGGCGTAGGTCTCAACGCTGGCCCCGCCCAGACTTGGCACCGTGGCGATGATGATCGCGCGCCCGGTCTGCGCATTATACGCGCGCAGCTGCGTATCGAGCTGGGCTTCGGTTGCAGGCGAGAGCACGTCGGCCCCGTCATACACCGGGCCTTCGGGGCGGGGGGGATAGTCCTGCGCCTGCGCTGGCGACCCGATGGCAAGCCACAGGGCCGCCAGCAGCAGCAGCGCATAACGCAGTGTTACAAGCGCGCGGATCACCTTAGTTGGTGGCCGCCGGAGCCCCATTGCTGGTTGCACCGCCGGTGATGCCGCTCATATCGACCTTGGGGTTGGCCTTGGCCGCTTCGTCGGCCTCGAAGTATTCGAGCGGCTTGGAGCCGTGGATGATGTTTGCGCCGATGGTGCTCGGAAAGGTGCGGATTTCGGTGTTATAATCGCGTGCCAGATCGTTGTAGCGCACCCGCTCGGTGTTGATCTGGTTGTTGGCCTCGTCAATCGCGACCATCAGATCACCAAAGCGCGGCTGGCTGGCGAGTTGGGGGTAGTTTTCCACCACTGTGCGCAGCTGGCCCATCGCCTGCGTAAGCTGGTTTTGCGCATCGTTGAATTTCTTGAATTCTTCCGGGTTCGATAGGTCATCGGTGGTGATGTTGATCGATGTCGCACGGGCGCGCGCGTCGATCACGCCTTGGAGAATGTCCTTTTCCGAAATCGCAGCGCCCTGCACCACGGCGACCAGATTCGGGATCTTGTCCGAACGGTTCTGCAATGCGCTTTCGACATTGCCCCACTGCGACTTGGCCGCTTCCTCGGCGACGGGGACCGAGTTGATCCCGCAAGCAGCAAGGCTGAGCGCGGCCGCGGCAGCAATCGCGCCGCGCAGCATGGTGGTGAGTGTCATTTGGCAATTCCTCCTGAAGGTGCAGGGCGCCGCGGGCGCCCGGTGGCAAACTCCTGTATTGCGTATATAGCACACCGCCCTTGCGCTTCAAGCACCGGTTCAAGCGGTGGAAGGGCGCGCCGTGCGCCTTGGCAGGCCGCGCGCGCAGTGCCAGAACGGTGCGACCAACAGGCACAGCCAGCAGTTACAACGCGTAGCCAAGAGGGGGATCCACATGCTGTCGGAATTCAGGGCGTTCATCGCTAAGGGCAATGTTATCGACCTTGCGGTCGGGGTAATCATCGGCGCGGCGTTCGGGGCGATCGTCAAGTCGCTGACCGATGAAATCATCATGCCGATTGTCGGCGCGATCTTTGGCAATATCGATTTTTCGGATCGCTACATTGTGCTTTCGGGTAAGGTCGCTGAAGGCACCCCCCTCGCTGCCGCGCGTGAAGCGGGGGCCAATGTGCTGGGACTTGGGGCGTTTGTTTCAGTGGTGATCAACTTTGTGATCCTAGCCTTCATTATCTTTCTGATGGTGCGCTATGTGAGCAAGCTGACCGTTCAGATGGCTAAGCCCGAAGAACCGTCTGCACCCGCTGGGCCGACCGAGGTCGAGCTGCTGGCTGAGATCCGGGACGCGTTGAAGAAGTAGGTCTTCAGAGCCCCTTCCGTTTGCGGGAGGGGTTACTCACTTCACATTCAGGATTGCCGCGCTATATCCGCATGGTCGGGCAACCGAATATGGCGATAAATGGCTGCGTACAATAGATGCAACGGACCCGGGGGCAGTACCCGGCGGCTCCACCAGAAGCGGCGGTCAGGAATGACTGCTGGCCGCAACTCCTGATGGGGCCGAACTAGGATCGACGTGTGTTGAAAAGCGTAGTTTTTGCCCGGGCTGAGTAACCCGCATAAGGCTCAAAACCCATAAGTGCCAACGATAACGAAGCACTCGCAATCGCCGCATAATTGATGGGCTAACGCTCTGATATTATTAGGTTAAAAAGCGCGGTTGGACCGACCGGGCAACAGAACGGATACCGGGGGCTCGGGGGAGCCTAGCAACAGAATCCCCCACCTTTTGGGCTGCCTGCAGATATATCCTGTCAGTCGCGCGGATGCGCTTCATCGCGCAGCGCCGCCATTTCCTTCTCCAGCGCCAAGCAATCGAGGATCTTCGCGCCGCCGAGAAACACCGCGCCGGTGGTCGCGAGGAACAGCAATTGCCCGCCGAAGCCCGGATATTCATGGAGGTAAGCGCTGCCCCGCGCGGTCGCCCCAAGCGCCAGCGCATAGATGATCAGGAACGCTTCAAAACGCGTCTTGATCACAAACAGCCTTCCGAGCTTGCGCAGCATGGCGTCTCCCGACCTCCTGCGACTCTGTGCGTTCAGAGTCGCTTTAAGATGTGGGTAACCTTACGCCCGATCGCTGCGGTTCGCCAAACGTGTTAACCAAGCTGTGCCAGATCGAGCGCGGCCAACAAGGCGAGCCGTGCCGAGATGACGCTGTTTGCCAGATTATCTGACCCAAGATCGGACGGGTCGATCTGCTCCGGCCAATGCCCGGCGATGGTTTGTTCGATCAGGTCGGCCTTTGCGTCATCGAGCAAAAAGCGCGGATCGACCGTGCCCGGATCGCACACCACTCGCAGCCGGAGGCACGCCGGGCCGCCGCCGTTCGCCATCGACTGGCGGACATCGACCGGGATGACCTGCCTGATCGGGCCATTCGAGGCGAGCATGGTTTCCGCCCACCCCCACACGCTCGGGCTCTCGCGGCACTCCTGGGGCACGATCAGCGCCATCTCGCCTGATGGCAGCGTCAGTAGCTGGGCGTTGAACAGGTAGGTGCGGATTGCCTCTGCAAGGCTGACCGCGCTGGAAGGCACTTCCACCACTTCGAGCGCGGGGAACGCTGCGCGGATCGAGTCGTAGGCACCCTGCTTATCGGCGAACGCCTCGGCATGGGTGAACAGCACGCGGCCATTAGCGACTGCGACCACGTCATTGTGGAATGCGCCGGCGGCGATGGCCTTGGGGTTTTGTTCGATGAACACCGTTCGCTCGGGATCAAGCCCGTGCGCGCGCGCGACGAGGCGGCTTGCCTGTTCGTGCTGGCGCGCAGGGAAGCGTCCGCCCCCCGTCTCGAAAGGCTGCCGACCATAGACAAACACCTCGATGCCTGGCGCATCATGGCTTTCGCACAGCCGCATGTGATTGGCCGCGCCTTCATCGCCGAAAGTGGGCGGCACTGCGTTGTGGACCGCAAAATGCCGCGTGTCGCCGAAAGCGATCTCTAGCTGCCGCTTGGTATCGGGCCATTCCTGCGCGCGGTGAAGCATGGTGACGAGGTTGGCAGGCGTTAGGTGGCAGCACCCGTCGGCGGTGTCCGGCGCGGGGCTGACGGTCGCGGCATTGGCAGTCCACATCGACGAGGCCGACCACGGCGCGGCGCGCAATTGCGATGGCTCGGTGCCGTCTAGGGCCAACGCAGCGGTTAGCGCATGGTTGGGGCGGGGCAGCGGGAGAAGAAACCCCTGCACGCCGAGCCGCGCGAGATTACCGCGCATCTTCGCCACCCCCTGCAGCGCCGCGGCGCGCGGATAGGAGGAATTGCCCGCGTGGCCTGCACTGGCGATATTGCCGAGGCTGAGACCAGCGTAATTGTGCGAGGGGCCGACAATTCCGTCGAAATTGATTTCGGTCAGCTTCACCGCTCCACGCTCCACACCACATCACCTTTGCACACGTCGAGCAGATCGGCGCTGGCCGAATCGATCGCGATGCCGCCCTCTCCATCCAAAACCCGCGCGCCAAAGCACGCGCGGAAGGTGCCGAGCCGCCCGGTTGCCAAGATCGCGCGTTCGCCCTCGTCAACCTGCAGCCCCGTCACTGTCGCGCGGGTGGTGCCCTTGACGCTGGTGACATTGTCGGTGCGCGCCACCATCGTCGGCCCGCCATCGAAGATGTCGACATAGCCTTCGGCGCGGAAGCCTTCATCCTCGAGCATCCGCATCGCCGCGCGGCCAGTGGGGTGGGGCACGCCGATTACGCTGCGCGCATCCTCGCTTAGCATCGCGATGTAGACCGGGTGCTTGGGCATCAGATCGGCGATAAACTGGTTGCCGTTGATCGCGTTGAAATAGTCCGCGTCCTGGAAATTCATCCCGAAGAAGCGCCCCGCGACCCCCTCCCAGAAAGGCGAGCCGCCGCGCTCGTCGATGATCCCTCGCAGCTCCGCCAAGATCCGCTGGGCAAACCGCTTTCGGTGCATCGCCACGAACAGATAACGCGATCGGGCCAGCAGCAGGCCGAGGCCGCCGGCGCGCTCGCTGGGGTGGAGGAACAGCCCGCCGACCTCGCTCGATCCCTCAAGGTCGGTGACGAGGCTGAGCAATTCGGCCCGCACCGTCCGGTCAAGCTCCTGCGAATACTGGGTGAGGGTGTTGAGGCGATAGGAGTAGAACGGCCAGCGCTGGCCGACATGCGTCATCAGCTGGCAAGTGCCGCGCACTGCGCCTGTACGGGCGTCTTCGAGCACCAGCACGAACAGCTCGTCCACCAGCGTATCGGTGTCGGTGGCGAAGGCCGCCTCGGCCCGATCAAGCTTGGTGCGCAGCGCCTCGCGGTCGGGCGGCAGGTTGGTGAAGCCGCCGCCGGTCAACTTGGCCATCTCGTACAGGTGTTCCAGATCACCAAGGCGCGCGGCGCGCAGGCGGAAGGTCATGCTGCGGTTCCTTCGGCAAGAGCGCCTTGCGCCAGACGCTCGATCACGCGGGCAGACAGCGCGGCGCGGGTCACGAGGCTTGGGACGATCAGGTATTCGTCGGACGAATGGATCGCCCCGCCGCACACGCCCATGGTGTCGACCACCGGGACCCCGCAAGCGGCGATATTGTTGCCGTCGCAGACCCCGCCGGACGATTGCCAGCGGATGTCCTGGCCGAGCTCGGCGCCGCAAGCACGCACCAGATCGAACAGCGCCTGCGCACGGGCATCGACTGGCTTGGGCGGGCGGGTGACGCCGCCGTGGCGGTGGGCGGCGATATCGTGCGCGGCTTCAATGCTGCGCAGCAAAGCGGTGAGGTCGCTGTCGAAGACTGCCATCGCGGCGGTGGATTTGGGGCGGATGTTGAACCGCAGCACCGCATGATCGGGCACAACATTGTTGGCCGCGCCGCCTTCGAGTTTGGCGGGGTTAATGGTGAGGTCGTCGCGCTCCATCGCCTTCAACCGCAAGATCAGATCAGCCGCCGCGACAATCGCGTTGCGCCCCTCATGCGGATTGCGCCCGGCATGGGCGGAGCGGCCGGTGATGGTGATCGAATAATTCCCGGTGCCGCCGCGTTCATGCGCCAGCGTGCCATCGGGCAGCGCGGCGGGTTCGTAGGTCAGCGCGGCCAGTTTGCCCGCCGCCAGTTCGGCAATCAGCACGGCACTGGCGAGCGAACCGGTTTCCTCGTCGGAATTGATCAGCACATCATAGCCGAGCGCCGAGGCGCTGGTGGTCTGTTCGAACGCCAGCAGCGCGTTCAGCAACACCGCGATCCCGCCTTTCATGTCCGCGACACCGGGGCCGTTCACTGTCTCGCCGTCCAGCCAATGCAGGCGCTGGAACGCGTGATCGGCGGGGAATACTGTGTCCATATGACCGGTCAAAAGGATGCGGCGGTTGGCTCGTGGGCGCACACGCACCACCAGATGCTGGCCGTGCGGCTTGTCAAACGCGCTGCCATCGGCGCCGATCGCGGTGACGGGGGCGGGGTCGACCAGCTCCACCGTGCCGGGCAGCGCGCCAAACGCCTCCGCCAGCAGTGCAGCTTGCGCGGCAAGCCCGGCGAGATTGCCGGTGCCGGTGTTGATCGCGCTCCACGCTTCGACCTGCGCCAGCATGGCGGCGGCATTGAAGGCGTGAGGGGGGATATTCAGGTTCATATCCGTCCCCTCTAGCCGCGCGCGCACGCCTGTCCAACCCGTTGCAATCAGCCGTCCGCTGCGCCATAGGCGCACCCCGTCCTCTCCTCCCCAGGACTTGCCCCAAGCCAGCCCACGAGGACACCAATGACTGACATGATCCCCCGCGCCGGTATCGCGATCGATGCCCGGTTGGCGACATTTCTCGAGCGCGAAGTGCTGGGGCCGCTGGGGCGCGATTTGGACGGGTTCTGGCAGGGCTTTGCGGCGTTGCTGGCCGAGTTCGCGCCGCGCAACACCGCTCTGCTGGCGAAGCGCGAGGAGTTGCAGGCGCAGATCGACGCGTGGCATGTCGCTTACGCCGGAAAGCCACATGATCCAGCGGCTTACAAAGCGTTCCTGACAGAGATCGGCTACCTCGTCCCCGAACCCGGCGACTTCCAGATCGGCACGCAGAACGTCGATCCGGAGATTGCGACGATGGCCGGGCCGCAGCTGGTGGTACCGATCCTCAACGCGCGGTTCCTGCTCAATGCGGCGAATGCGCGCTGGGGGAGCCTTTATGACGCGCTGTACGGCACTGATGCGCTCGATGCGCCGCCTGCCAAGCCCGGCGGCTATGACGCGGCGCGGGGCGCGGCTGTGATTGCGCGCGGGCGACAGTTCCTCGATGCAGCCTTTCCGCTGGCAAGCGGTAGCTGGGCCGATCTGACCGCGCGCGAAGCGATCATTCTGGCCGATCCGGCGCAATATGTCGGCGAAACCGGAAGGGGCCCGCTGCTGAAAAACAACGGCTTGCACATCGAGATTGTGTTTGATGGCAGCACCCCGGTTGGCGCGTCCGACCGCGCCGGGATTGCCGACATCATCGTCGAATCCGCGCTCACCACCATCGCCGATTGCGAGGATTCGGTCGCGGCGGTCGATGGCGAGGACAAGCTGCTCGCCTACACCAACTGGCTCGGCATCATCCGCGGCGATCTGTCCGAGAGTTTCGAGAAAGGCGGGCGCACGCTCACCCGCAAGCTGGCTGGCGACAAGGTCTTCACCGCAGACGACGGCACGCAGCGCACCCTGCCAGGCCGCAGCCTGCTGTTCGTGCGCAATGTCGGCCACTTGATGACCAACCCGGCGATCCGCCTCGCCGATGGCTCGGAGGTGCCTGAAGGCATCATGGATGCGGTGTTCACCTCCGCCATCAGCACGCTCGACGTCGAAGGACAGGGCACCTTCGGCAATTCGCGCTGCGGCTCGATCTACATCGTCAAACCCAAGATGCACGGGCCAGAAGAATGCTCCTTCACCAATGATTTGTTCGACGCTGTTGAGGATCTGCTGAAGCTTCCGCGCCACACGATCAAGGTGGGTGTGATGGACGAGGAACGCCGCACTTCAGTCAATCTTGCCGCATGTATCGATGCCGTCCGAGACCGGATCGTGTTCATTAACACCGGCTTTCTCGATCGCACCGGGGACGAGATCCACACCTCGATGCGCGCCGGGCCGATGCTGCGCAAGGGCGCGATGAAAGGCTCGGACTGGCTGCGCGCCTACGAAGCCCGCAACGTCGCTATTGGCCTGAAGCACGGCCTCTCAGGCAAGGCGCAGATCGGCAAGGGCATGTGGGCTGCGCCTGATCTGATGGGGCAGATGATGGCCGAGAAGATCGCCCACCTGCGCGCAGGCGCCAACACCGCGTGGGTGCCTTCGCCGACGGCGGCGACGCTTCATGCGCTCCATTACCATGCCGAGGACGTGTTCGCGGTGCAGCAGCAGTTGCCGGAACCAGCGGGGCTCGACGCTTTGCTGGCGATCCCGCTCGCCGAGGGAGCCAACTGGTCGGAAGAGGAAATCCGCGAGGAACTCGACAACAATTGCCAAGGCCTGCTCGGTTACGTGGTGCGATGGATCGACCAAGGGGTCGGCTGCTCCAAGGTGCCGGACATCAATGATGTCGGCTTGATGGAAGACCGCGCGACATTGCGCATTTCCTCGCAGCACATCGCCAACTGGCTGCTGCACGGGGTAATCACTGAGGCACAGGTGCTCGGTTCGCTTACCCGCATGGCGGCCAAGGTCGACGCCCAGAACGCAGGCGATCCGCTCTATGTGCCGCTAACAGGGAATGAGAGCGCCGCGGCGTTCAGCGCGGCGAAGGAACTGATCCTCAAGGGCGTCGAGCAGCCGAGTGGCTACACCGAACCGCTGCTGCACACATGGCGGTCGCGCAAGAAGGCTGGGTAACTATCCGAGAGTGGTGATTACTCGGAGACTTGCTTTGCTGCACGGCGAGCTTGCGCCGTTGTAGCCTTTTTGACCATGGCCTTTGCAGCCTTTGGCCCGTCGCCATCAAGTGCATCTCGTTTGATCACATCATTCGTCAAGATGACACGGATTTGGTCGTCTGTGACTTTCACTCCGTCAAAGAGTTTTCTTATCTCTCGGCGGACGCATGTCATGACTTGATCTGATTGAAGAATTTCAGAAATTACGAACCGATTTACGATTTGTGCCTGCTTATGGAAGGCGTCAAGCGCGTCGGACGAAACGCTTTCGCGACAAAGCATTGCTAGCTTTTCTAAGTCGTCCTGTGATCGCGTGGACAACTCTGTGATGTTGAAGGAGCAGACTTCCTCCCAATCAATCGGCTGGCCAAACTTGATCCGGAAAA
>JBBQWH010000081.1:0-11264 GCA_038210785.1 Sphingomonadales bacterium
CTGCTGTGATCGAAGAACAGCTCACCGCTGCACCGCAAGATCGCGGGCTAGCGGTATATTTCGGGGCATCATCGCATGTGTGGCGTTTGCGGCGCGATTTTTCGGCCAACCCGAGCATTCGCGACAAGGCGCGATTGCTGCGCTATATTGCTTTTCCAAACGACGAATTCCTTCGCACCCGGTTCCCCGGTGCAGCAGGATGGCCAAAGCCCGCACTTCATTTGCGCCGGTGGGCTGAGGGTGCCGGCAAGCTGCTGATCAGACGCACCTGATATGCGGCAAGCATTCCTTTTGCACTGGCTGGGCCGGTTCCGCAGCGAACTGATGCTGATCGGCGGCCTTTCGCTCGCCAGTTCCGTCGCCACTCTGATTGTGCCGTGGCTGGTGGCCAGGCTGGCAGGACGTGTCGTCGGCGAGACCGCGATCAACCTCGATCAGACGCTGCTCTTGCTGGGGCTCGCGCTGATCGGCCTGACTGCTAGCACGGTCCTGGTCACGATCCTGTCTGAGAAGGCGTCGGGCAAAATCCTTGCCAACCTGCGCAAGGAAACGCACGAACGGCTGATCGCCATGTCGATGACGTTTCATGACCGCAGCCGAAGCGGTGATCTGCTCAGCTTGATGAGCCACGAGGTCGAAAACCTCAGCACATTTCTTACCGCAACGCTGGCGCGCGTGCCATCGATGGTGCTGACGGCGGTGGGCGCGTTTGTTATCCTGTTCTTTATCGACCCGGTCCTGACCTTCACCATCCCGATCCTGATCCCGCCCTTTTTCCTGTTGATGAAATGGCTGGGCCGGCGCCTCAGGGTGCTGGGCCGGCAGGTCCGCCGAGCCGAGGTCGATATTGTCTGGATGGCCGAAAGCGACATCGCAATGCTGCCAGCGATCAAGGCCTTCTCAGTCGAAGATCACCACCGATCGCGCTACGAAGCCGCGATCGAAAAGGCGCGTTTGCTCAAGCTCAAACAGACACGGATCACCGCCTTTATCGGTCCTGCCGTAGCGCTAGTGGCGGCCATGGCGGCGATCGCGATCCTGGTGGCCGGCAGTTCGGCCGTGGCGGGCGGAGCGCGCAGCCCCACCCAGCTGTTTGCCTTCCTGCTTTACGCTGCGCTACTGACCCGTCCGGTCGGCGCCTTGGCCGATACCTACAGCAGCTTCCAGATTGCCAAGGGGACATTGGCGCGGCTGGAGGCGGTGTTCGCGATGAAGCCCGAGCCTGGCTATGGCAAGACCCAGCGGCTTGAACGGGCAACCGGCGCGATTACGCTGGACGCGGTGAGCTTTGCCTACCCTGGACGACCGGCGGTGCTGAGCGGCGCGAACCTCGCCATCGCGGCTGGCGAAACCATCGCGCTGACCGGCGACAACGGCGTGGGCAAGTCGACCCTCGTCAATCTGGTGCTGCGATTTTATGAGCCGCACGCAGGCCGGATCACGCTCGACGGAGTGGATATCGCCGATCTGCAGGTGCAGGATCTGCGCCGCCAATTCGGCTATGTGCCGCAGCGGCCTTTGCTGGTTTACGGCAGCATCGCCGAAAATATCGCTTTCGGCATCCCCGACCCTGATCCTGCCGCGATCGAACAGGCGGCGCGGCTCGCGCAGGCGTGGGAATTCATCGAACGGCTGCCGCGCGGGCTGGCGACCGAGATCGGCGATGGCGGCGTGCGGCTTTCGGGCGGCCAACGCCAGCGGCTCGCACTCGCCCGCGCGCTGTTTCGTGATCCGCCGATCTATATCTTCGACGAGGCCACGAGCATGTTTGATCTGGACGGAGAAACCGCCTTTATCGAGTCCTGCGCCCACATGCTGGCCGACCGGACAGTGATCATCATCACCCACCGCCCCGCCAGCCTCGCGCTGGCCGACCGGATCATCAAGGTGACCGCGCAGGGACTATCGGAGATCGAACTGCGGGGACGGCCCGCCAGCGCAGGATCGCTCACATGAGCGGGATTTGCGGCGTTATCCGGTTGGACCGCAGCCCCAGCCCGCAAGACGAGCTTGGCACCATGCTGAACGCGCTTGCCCGGCGCGGGCCCGATGCGCGCGCCGCGTGGACCGAAGGGCCGGCCGCGCTCGGGATCGCGCTGCTCGCCGCCACGCCCGAAGCGATGGTGGAGCGCCTGCCGCTGCATCATGCGCCCAGCGGCTGCACGATCACCGGGGACATCCGGATCGACAATCGCGGCGAACTGGTCGCAGCGCTCGGCTTCGATGCCGCCGGACAAGTTGTCGGTGACGGCGAGATCGTGCTGCACGCCTATCTCACATGGGGCACCGATTGCCTCGCGCGGCTGCTGGGCGATTTTGC
The DNA here is from genome assembly GCA_038210785.1 of Sphingomonadales bacterium. Taxonomy (GTDB): domain Bacteria; phylum Pseudomonadota; class Alphaproteobacteria; order Sphingomonadales; family Sphingomonadaceae; genus Erythrobacter. The sequence continues at coordinate 2,321 of JBBQWH010000081.1, forward strand.
CTTCGCCATCTGGGACGCGCCCCGCCACCGGCTGCTGTGCGCGCGCGACCAGATGGGGATGCGCCCGTTTCTCTATCATCACGCACCCGGCACACTGTTCTCCTTCGCGTCCGAGACCGATGCGTTACTCGCTCATCCTGCGATTCCCAGCCGGATCAATGACGCGCGGATTGCCGATTTTCTCGAGGATATGGAGGCGCTTGATCTTACCTCGACTTTCTACCGCGATCTCTATCGCCTGCCCCCTGCCCATGCCCTGATCATCGAAGGGGATGGTCTGAGAACCTGGCGCTATTGGCAGCCGGAGCCGCCCGTTACGCTGCAGCTCAAAGATAACGCGGCCTATGCCGAGGCCTTTCTTAGCGTGTTTACCGAGAGCGTGCGCGACCGCCTGCGCGCGCCGCCGGGCAAGCTTGGCTCGATGTTGTCGGGCGGCATGGATTCAGGCTCGGTCACCGCGGTGGCCGCGCGGTTGCTGCGAAAGGCCGGAGCGCCGTTGTTGCCAAGCTTTTCTGCAACCAGCGCCGCGCCCGATTGCGTCGAAACCCGCACTATTCGCGCGGCGCAGACCCTGCCGCACATCGCCCCGAACGACGTCGCGCTTGAGGGTTTCGGCGAATATGCAGACGAACTGCTGCGGCTTACGCAAGCCAGCGGCGAGCCGTTCGATGGGCATATGGCAATGTTGCGGGCGGTCTATTTGGCCGCGCACAAGGCCGGGATCACGGTCATGCTCGACGGGGCGGGGGGCGATACCACGCTTATGGCGGATGATATGGTCGCTTGGCGGCTGCGCCGCGGCGACATTGCGGGCGCATGGCGCGAAGCGTCCGGCGCGCGGCGGTTCTGGGGCGCAGAAATGCCGAGCCTCAATACCTTCGTCAACGGGGCCAGATACCTCGTGGTGCCTGAATGGCTCCGCACGTTGCGCAGCAGAGCAGGCGCGGGCGCACGGCATCGCGCTAAGGATGAGGCCAGTCTGGTCGCTCTGGCGCTCGCGCAGAGGGTCAATCTGGCCGAGCGCCGCGCTGCCAATGCCCGGCATATCGGACTGTCGCTCGATGGCCGCTGCGACGACCGCAGGGCGCTAGTCACCCACCCGTTCGTCGCGGTGGCCCGCGAACGCTATGACCGGGTCGCCGCGCCGCTGGGGGTCGAGCCGCGCGACCCGTTCCTCGATCGCCGCGTGGTCGAGTTCTGCCTCACACTGCCCGCCGACCAGATCGAGTTTGACGGCTGGCCCAAGATCGTGCTGCGGCGAGCGATGGTTAATGTGCTGCCCGATGCCGTGCGCTGGCGTGTGGGCAAGGAACATGTCGGCGGCCAGTTCGAGGATGCTGTGATTGCCCGTTTCCACGCGGGATCGGGCGGCGCGCTTTCGAAGGGTTTGCAAACCTATGTTAGGCCAGATCGACTAACCTTGGCTGAAAGCCCGCATCAGGGCGACTTGGCGGTTGCAACAAGAATAACCATGAGCTATCTGCAACTATGGTTGTTCCGTTGAGCGGGACTAAGTATTCTTACGGAGTTCGAATATGGCACAGCGCAACGAAAATTCACAGGGCAAGGCCCAATACTCGAGGCCGACGCTTTCGGTTTATGGGGAGTTTGCCAACCTGACCGCTGGTGGTGTCGGGTCGATCGTTGAGGGTAACATGATGACTTCGCTGATGATGCGCGCCTGATCCCCTCGGGTGATAACGGATTGGTTTCGATTACGAATCACCTAATATGAATGATCGATTTTTGGAAAGGGGTCCGTTCGATTCGGGCCTTCTTTCTATTTGGGGTTTGGCCAATTTCGGGATGGGCGTGCCTCCGGGTGTATGTCTGCCCGATGGCCTTCCCATTCTGTCCGATGATGACGAGACTCCGCCCCCGCTGGTTGAGCGCAATGGCGATATCGTGACATTGCACTTTCACGACGTCGCCCGGTTCCGAATCGATTTCAGCGATTGCAGCATCATTGCCTTCGACATCGAACCCGGCACCAGCGACTGCGTCATCGAGCACATTCTGAACGATCATATTGCGCCGCGTCTGCTCGCCGAAATCGGCGAGCTTGTGCTGCATGCCAGTGCAGTGCGTTTCGGTGACGAATTGGCGCTATTTCTGGGCGAAACCGGTTCCGGCAAATCGACACTGGCCACCAGTCTGCACCAGGCAGGGTATGAGCTGCTTGGGGACGACGCGTCCATCGTAACGCTCGGTCCGGCGGGATACATGGCGCGGGCCGTTTATCCGAGCCTCAGATTGTACCCCGAGACGATCGCCGCCCTTATGGGCAGCAACACCGCGACATCGCCGATGGCCGATCACTCCGACAAGCAGAACGTCCACCTTCCCGCGCTCGCGCACACGCCGGCCCGCCCGCTGCCGGTGGCGGCAATTGTGTTTCTCGACGGCGAACGCGGGGCGACCGAGCCTGCCGCAACACTGCTGGACAGCACGCGCGCTTGCATCGCGCTGGTCGAGCAAAGCTTCTCGCTCGATCCTACGGAACCCCAATGCGCCGCCCGCCGTCTGGCCGCGCTGTCGCAGTTGGCGCTCGCGGTTCCGGCCTACCGCCTATCCTATCCGCATGATTTCGCTCGCCTGGGCGAAGTGCATGAAGTTATCGAAACAATCTTGAAAGCGCGTAGTCCGATTGTGCCGGTCACGCCGCAAGGGAGCCCCATTCCATGATTCGCGTCTCCGGCTATGATGTCGCCAGCTACGGCGAGATGATCGACTGCGAACCGCGGATGGGCGTCTATGTCGAGGCGATGCGGCGCGCGGTCACTCCGGGTTGCACCGTGATCGATCTGGGTGCCGGCTTTGGTGTGTTCGCGCTGCTCGCCTGCAAGTTCGGCGCGGGTAAGGTGATCGCGATCGAGCCTGATCCCAGTGTCGAATTGCTCAAGACGCTGGCGAAAGACAATGATTGCGCCGACCGCATCACTGTGGTGCGCGATCTTTCGACCCGGTACACGCCTGAAATCAAAGCCGATGTAGTCGTGTCTGACTGCCGCGGCGCGGTATCGCTTTACGAGCACCATATCCCCACGATCAAGGACGCGCGTGAGCGGCTGCTAGCGCCGGGCGGCACACTGCTGCCGATGCGCGACACGCTCAAGGTAGCGCTGGCGCGTTCTTCCAAGGCCTATCGCCAATGTTTTTACCCGTGGCAGTCAAACAAGTACGGTCTCGATCTGACAGCGGCTCGCTCGTTCGCGGTCAACAACGAAGCCAAGGCCTATTTCAAGCCGCGTTCGCTTGTCAGCGAGGCAGTGGATCTTGCCGTCATCGACTACCGCACGGTGACCGATCCCAACATGGAGTCGACCGCCGAAATGGTCGCAACCAACGACAGCATCGCGCATGGCATGCTGGTTTGGTTCGACGCCGAGATCGCCGAAGGCTTGGGCTATTCCAACGCGCCCGGACAGCCAGAGCTGGTCTATGGCCAGATGTTCCTGCCGTTTGCCGATCCGCGCAAGCTGATGGCGGGTGACCGGGTCAAGGCCCGGATTCGCGCCAACCTTGTCGACAATAACTACGTCTGGTCGTGGGATGGGGAAACCATCGATGCCGCAACCGGAAACACTCGCGATCGCTTCCGGCAATCGAACTTTCTTGGCCGGGTGATCGCAAAGGATGCCGCCAAGGCCGGATCAAACCTTGTCGTCCCGCAGCGCTCGGTCCGCATGCAGATCGATGCCGATTGCCTCGAACTTGTCGATGGCGGGACCGATCAGGACGGGATTGCTAAGGCGCTGATGGCGCGTTACCCGGAAGCCCTGCCGACCTACCGCGCTGCGCTCGACCATGTGGTCTCGCTGTTTTCAAGATATCGCAACGACTGAGCCGAACGCAACTGCCCAAACCGCCCCCGAACCGCTATCGTCAAGGCCGCAAGGTTTGGCCAAGCGCGCAAGTACGATCTGGAGTGAGAACGTGACTGATATCCTCAATTCGCACTGGACCATCAGCGATCAGGCCATCGCCAACCGCGTGGGCGACGAAATGGTCGTCCTACATCTCGCCAACGGCACCTATTTTGGCCTCGACCCGATTGGTGCCTTGCTGTGGGAAGGCCTGACTTCGGGCGATCTGCCGAATAAAGTGTGCGACAGGATCCTTGATCACTTCGAAGTTGACCGTGATACAGCGGAGCATGATCTTCGCACGTTTCTTGGCGAACTGGCCGAAAGCGACCTTATCGCGCAGGCGTGAGCCGGCCCGGGTCGGCGTGTGATCCGCCATGCGCAGTGAATATTCCCTCCCCCGCTTGCTGGCGTTTGCCCTGCGCGGCCTGATCGACCTAGCGGCGGCGCGTGCCGAACTCTCCCGCATCAAGCCCAGCGGTGTGCTGGAGCGCAATCGCAAGACCGCGTTGCTGTTATCAGCGCGCCACGGCCCAGACGAACTCGCGCGCAGCTGTGACGAAGCAGCCTTCATCATTTCACGCATGGCGGCCCGTGTGCCGTGGCGATCCGATTGCTTGGTTCAGGCGCTCGCCGGGCAGCGGTGGCTAGCGCGCCAAGGGATTACGAGCGAGATCGTGGTCGGGACGGCGAAAGGCACGGATGGCACCTTCGATGCGCACGCGTGGCTGCGGCAGGGCGACCGAATCGTATTGGGCGGCGACATCTCACGCTTCCAGCCGCTGCTTGAACCCGATACCGCGATTTTCAGGCCGGGCTGAGATCGTCTGGATGGATGCGGTCTGTTAAGGAGGCGTGGCCGATTCGAGCGCCCAATCATGCAGGCTTGCAGAGCACGAAAAACCAAGCGAGGACGGTGTTCGCATGCCGGTTCCCTTAACCATTTTAGCGTATCTGCGGTTGCCAAGCATGCTGCAATGCACTAGGGCTTGTATTGTAATTCCTGCAAGAGGGCCAAACGATGACCAAGTTCGCAACTCGTATGATGATGACTGCCGCCGCAGCCACCATGGCCTTTGCGCCGATCGCCGCTCAGGCTGGTACCCGCGCAAGTGATAACGCCGCAGTTTACTCGGTCAGCGCACCGGGCGTTGGTCGCGATGACGAAGGCGAGTCGATTGGGAAGGGTTTCCCGATCGTTCTCGCGTTTCTGGCCGCCGGGTTGTTTTTTGCCGGGATCTACTTCGCGGCTGACTCGGAAGACGATGGCCAGTCGCCGGGTACTTGATGGGCTGAGATTTCGTCAATCTTGACAGTACACTATCAGATAACGCTCGGGCTAAAACCGGGCGTTATTTTTTTGCCTTTTCTGCCTGAGGCCTCGTTTTGAACAGATCTGCGGCTGATCGCGCCTCCTTTATTGCCCTGTGTGTGTTGCTGCTATCCGCTTTTGCTTTCGGCGGCGGCGGCAGCCGATTTGGCCTTGCCAACCTGATCGTCCAGCTCACGGCGTTGACCGCACTCGCGCTGCGGTTCGAGCCCGTCACGCGGTTCTGGCGCGAATCGCCCTGGTTCTTGCGAATCATGATCGCCGTGACGCTGGCGCTGCCGGTGGTGCAAATCATCCCCTTGCCCGAGCAATTCTGGGCGGTTCTTCCTGGCAGGCAATTGGTGGCCCGGTCGCTGGAGGTGACCGGGCAAAGCGGTTGGATGCCCTGGAGCCTAGATCCGCTCAGGACCTTGCTGGCGCTAAGCGCGCTCATCACACCACTGGCCGTGCTTATGATCGGTTGGAGCCTGCCCCGCCCGCAGCTCATCAGCCTTGGCTGGGTGGTGGCGGGGTTGGGCATTGTCACCACTTTGTGGGGTGCGATGCAGCTCAATCCCACCGGTGATGCGGTCACCTTGTTCGGATCGCGTGAGCCCGGCACCGCGTTGCTCGGCAGCTTCGCAAATCGCAATTCTACCGGCCTCTTGCTCACCTTCAGCTTGGGTCTTGCCGCCCTCTTGCCTGCCCCCAGACCCCATCCAGCCGTGCTTGCCGTGCGGCTGGCGGTGTGTGCGCTGCTGGTTGTCGCGATCGTATTGACCAAGTCGCGCACAGCGCTGGTGCTCGCGCTGATCCCGGTGGGGCTGGCGATGCTCAAGGCCCTTTGGTGGACGCTGAACCGGCGCGCCGAACCATCATCCGCGCCCACCGGCACCGCGCGTCCAGCGCTCGTCATCATGGGCGCTATCGCATTGCTCGGCATCGGCGCGGCCGGCTTGGCGGTGGCCGCGCCGGGCCGAATCGGCGAAACGCTCGAACGCTTTCAGGCGAAGGACGACCCGCGCCGCTTCATCTGGGCGGATGCCTCCTATTCGGTCGAGCGTTACTGGCCCACAGGCGCCGGCATGGGCACGTTCGATGAGGTGTTCCAGGTCGACGAATCGCTCGAAAATATCACTCTTCGCACCGCTGGGAGGGCACATAACGACTATATCGAACTGGCGATCGAGGCTGGCGCGCCGGGGTTGATGCTCGCCGTCCTGTGGCTGGTACTATGCGGCTGGCTGACATGGCAGGCACGCCGCTCGCCGATTGTCTGGGCTGGCTGGGCGGGCGCCGGATTCCTGCTCGCCATCGCCTTGCAATCGATCACCGATTATCCGCTGCGCAACCAGACCATCCTGGGGTTTGGCGGGTTTGCGCTGCTGCTGCTGGCGCGCAGTGCCAAGGCATCTCGGCGAGACCCGGCATGATCGCGCGAATTATCTGGATCGTCTGCCTGCTGGCAATCGCTGCAGTAACAAGTGCGCTGCAGATCGACCGCCAGTCGCAATCAACCCCCGCGCTGGCCCCGCTCGTCCCTGAACCCTTGCGCAATTATGCGCAGACGCAAATTACGCTCGCCGCGATGAAAGCGGGCAAGCCCCAGACCGCGCTCGCCGAGGCGCAGCGGCTGGTGCGCCGCCGTCCGGTCCCGGCCGAATACCTCACGCTGCTGGCCGCTGCACAGGCCAAGGCGGGACAAGGCGAACAGGCCGGGCTGACCATCCAGGTGGCCGGGCAGCGCGGCTGGCGCGAGCCGTTGGCGCAGGAAGCAGTGCTGCGGCTGGCGCTGGCGGCAGGAGACAAGGCCGAAGCCGCGCGCCGCTATGGCGCGCTGCTGCGGCGCGAAGCCACACCCGATGCCTTGCTCATCCAGCTCGGACCAGAAGTTTTGGGCGAACCGGGGGGTGCAGGGCAGCAGTCCCTAACCGACATTATCGTGGGTGCCGAAAGGTGGCATACTTTGTTTATGGAGCGCGGGCCGCGTGTCATGCCGCCCGATGCTTTCAGCGAAATCGCTACTGCTGCGATCAAACGCGGTGTGATGTTCGAATGCGATCCGTTGAGGCGCGCGGTTGAAGGTGTGCGCCAGCGCGACGCGGCGGCGGCGCAGCGGCTGGCCGATGCTGCCAAGCGGGCGTGCCCCTAAAGCGCGCGGATGATTCCGGAGAAATCCGTGCTCGCATTGTCCTTGGCGAAAGCTTCGTAGATCGCGCGGGCGTGCTCGCCAAGCTCGACTTTGGCCCCCGCACTCGCCGCCGCCTCCATCGCCAGCCGCAGATCCTTGAGCATCAGCCCGGCGGCGAACCCGCCCTGATAGTCATTGTCCGCAGGGGTGACAGGGCCGACGCCGGGGACTGGGCAATAGGAGGTCATCGACCAGTTCTGGCCGCTCGAAACGCTGGAAATGTCGTAGAAGGTCTGCGCATCCAGCCCCAGCTTTTCGGCCATGGCGAAGGCTTCGCAGGTGCCGATCATGTGGATCGCTAGCAGCATGTTGTTGCAGATCTTGGCGGCCTGGCCTGTGCCCGCATCGCCGGCATGGATAACCGCCTTGCCCATCGCGGCAAGGATTGGCTCAGCGCGCGCAAACGCCTTGGCGCTGCCGCCGACCATGAAGGTCAGCGTGCCCGCGTTGGCCGCTGCGATCCCGCCAGATACCGGCGCGTCGACCATGTCGTAGATGTGCGCCTCGGTCACTTCGATCACCGCGCGCGCGGTGGCGACGTCGATGGTGGAGCAATCCATCATGATCGCGCCCTCAGGCGCATGGCCGATGACATCGTCCCAATAAACTTGTTTGACGATTGCGCCGTTGGGCAGCATCGAGACGACAGCCTCGGCCTCGGCGCAGGCTTCCTTGGCGGTAACGAAGGTCACGCACCCAGCCTCGCGCGCCGCGGCGAGCGCTGGTTCGCTGAGGTCGAAGGCATGGACTTCGTACCCCGCCTTGACCAGATTGGCAGCCATCCCGCCGCCCATGTTGCCAAGTCCGATAAAGGCGATTTTCATTTCTTTCTCCCTCACCCGATTTGCTCGATCAGGATTGCAGCTTCGAGCAATGCGACCAGGACGCCGCCCACTCCGTAAAGCCAACCCTCAACGGTGTTGATGATCTTCAAGAGGCGCGACTGCGTTTCAATTCGTGCCCGCCAAATGGCGAACCTGGCGGTGGGGAGCCCGCCGAGAAGCAACACCAGGCCTGCGGTCACCGCCCCTTCCACTGCCCTTCCCGCTTCTCGATAAACGCCGCCATGCCTTCGGCCTTGTCCTCGCTCGCGGTGAGGATCTGGAAGATCCGGCGCTCGACGATCAGGCCTTGATCCAGCGTCATTTCAAACGCTGAGTTGACCATTTCCTTGTTGGCGATCACGGCCATCGGCGGCATCGCGGCGATGGTCGCCGCGGTCTTGAGGCACTCGGCGATCAGCTCCTGATGCGGAACGACGCGCGCCACCAGATTGCTGCGCTCGGCCTCGGCCGCGTCCATCATCCGGCCCGTCAGGCACATTTCCATCGATTTTGACTTGCCGATTGCGCGGGTTAGCCGCTGTGATCCGCCCATGCCCGGCGCGACGCCCAGCTTGATCTCGGGCTGGCCAAACTGCGCCTTGTCCGAAGCAATGATAAAATCCGCCATCATGGCAAGCTCGCACCCGCCGCCCAGCGCAAAGCCGTTCACTGCCGCGATCCACGGCTTGCGGGTTTTCTTGACGATTTCGGCCGTCCACGGGCTGAAGAAATCTTCGAGGAAGAAATCAGCCGC
>JBBQWH010000082.1:0-11025 GCA_038210785.1 Sphingomonadales bacterium
TTCGGTGCCGAGCCGGGTGTTGCGGTCCCCGCCGGTACGCTTGAGGGGGAAGCTCTCCACCGTCTCGTCTGCTTGCCGCGCGTGGAGGGCGAAGGTCACGCGGCTGTAGGGCAGGTGGTGGACGCCGATCACCCCGTCGGCCTTGGCCGAGGCCGGGCGGTCCGACCAGCTCACCGTCAGCGGCGCCGGCCCTGCGCCGAAGTCGGCGCTGGCGGCGGCGGCGCTGCCCACGACCACCACCGGCCCGAACCGCCAGCCGCGCCGAAAGGTCGGGGGCAGTTGCAGCCGCGCGGCGACCTCGGGGTTGACTACCATCGGGCCGAACGCCTCGGCGCTGACCTCCAGCCGGACCGGATTGCCGTTTAGCGCGACGGTGATGATGTTGTCGCCTTCGAGCACCAGTTCTTCGGCCAGACCGGGGGGCGGTGCCGCAGGCTGCGCGGCACGTGCGGGGGTGAGCGCGGCCAGCGCGGCCAGTAGGGCGATCAGAACGAGCGAACGCTCAAGCATCGGGTAATTCCTCGAAACCTTGGCCCTTTGGCTTAGCGCCCCGCCGAACCTGCGACAACCATACTAGCGCCCGCCCCGCCGCTTGCGTTCCTGTTCGCGCTTCAGCTTGAGCAGTTCCGCAACATCGACCACCTCGGCGCGGGCCTTCATCCACCAGATGCCGCCCATGGTCCAGATCAGCGTCATGCCGAGGAACACCGCCAGCCCGAATGAAAGCCCCGGCCCCTCACCATGCGTAGCGGTATAGTCGCTGAACCACACGCAGGGCGGCACCAGCAGCGCCATCCACACAGCGAACTGCGCCCAACCCTTTGTCCCGCGCGGCACCATGGTGAAATTGTACGGGCCCTTGCGGTACAGCACGAACGGCTTGTCCTCGTCACGCATTGTCCGCTCCTTCGCCGGCCGTCCTCGGCGGGCGCCCGCGCGCGGCGCCCTTGCTGACCGTTACCCTGACCCCGCGCCGCGCCAGCGCCTCGCGCAGCAGCACCTCGATCTCGGCGTTCACGCTGCGCAACTCGCTATCCGCGAGCCGCTGGACCGCGTCGTGCAGCGCCGGATCGAGGCGCAGGGGAAAAGCTTTTTTGGCGGACATGGCCGGTTCAGTAGAGCGACCCTGCATTGACCACCGGCTGCGCCTCGCGCTCACCGCACAACACTACCATCAGGTTGCACACCATTGTTGCGCGGCGCTCGTCATCGAGTTCGACGACATTCTTTTCCGATAGCTGGGTCAGCGCCATCTCGACCATCGTCACCGCGCCCTCGACCAGCTTCTTGCGCGCCGAGATTACCGCTTCGGCCTGCTGGCGGCGCAGCATCGCGCCAGCGATCTCGGGAGCATAGGCCAAGTGCGTGAGGCCGCATTCGTCGACCGTGATCCCGGCGACCGTCAGCCGCTCGATCAGCGCCGCCCGCAGTTCGGTCCCGACTTCATCGTGATTGCCGCGTAGCGTGATTTCGAGGTGTTCGATATCGTCATAGGGGTAGCGCGATCCGATCGAGCGCACCGCCGCCTCGATCTGGGCGGTCACGAATTCGCGATAGTCATCGACATCGAACAGTGCCTGCGCAGTGTCGGTCACGCGCCACACCACCTGCGCGCCCATTTCGATCGGGTTGCCGCGCGCGTCATTGACCTTGATGGTCTGCGAAATCACGTTGTTGGCGCGCACCGCGATCTTCTTGCGCGCGAGCCACGGCAGCGCCCAGCGCAGGCCTTCGTTTCGGTCAGTGCCCTTGTAAGCACCGAACAGCTGGATCGCGGCGGCTTCGTTGGGGTTGATCATGTAAAAGCTCTTCAGGATCATCAAGCCAAGAAAGCCGGATATGACCGCACCGATCAGTTGCAGCCCGCCGCCGCCGGGAGGACCGTTGCTGGCAACCGCGCCCAGGAACAGCCACAAGGCCGCGCCCATAAGTGCCAGACTGACCAACAGCATCACATAGCCGCTCTGCGTGGTCGCCGGGACTTCGCGGCTGCGATTGAGTGCGGGGGTATCGGCAAGCGCCATGACGTATCTCCAGAACAGTAGAATTATGATATCATATTTATATCATAAGTGATTGCGGTCAAGCGGATTCGCGCGCGGCGATCGCGCAATGCTTTTGCATCACCACTTTGCGCAGCCGCCCGTTTGGCTATAGCAAACGCTCAGCGATCTGCGGCGACAGGGAGGGCAAAGAGCAGTGCAAAGCGGCAATGACAGCGCCCCCGTTCCGCGCCCAACGCTGTTCGTCAGCTATTCGCGCACCGATCTCGAGCGCGCCCGCCCGGTGATGGCGCTGCTCGAAGCCAGCGGGTTCGACGTGTGGTGGGACGGGCGGCTTGAGGGCGGCGAGAATTTTCTCCAGACCACCGAAGCCGCGCTGGAGAACGCGGATTGCGTGGTGGTGCTGTGGTCGGCCACATCGGTGGATTCGCATTGGGTGCGCGACGAGGCTCAGCGCGGGCGCGAACGCGGATGTCTGGTGCCGCTGACGATCGACGGGACGATGGCGCCGCTGGGGTTCCGGCAGGTCCAACTGCTCGATATCAGCGGTTGGGACGGGACAGCTGGCAGCCCCGAGGCGGCACGGATCCTGGTCGCGGTGCGGGCCAAAGCAGGCGGCGGATCGTTCACCCCAGCCCCGGTGTCGGCCGCTCCAGACGCGGTCTTGCCGCCTCCAGCTGCGCTGCAGACTGGCGGCTTTCCGCTCTCGCGCCGCACCCTGATGATCGGCGGCGCCGGGCTGGCGGGCGGTGCGGGGCTGCTCGGCGCGTGGCAGTTCGGATTGTTCGGCAGTCCAGCCTCGGCGGCGATCTCGATGGTGGTGCTGCCGTTTGCCAACCTCTCCGACGATGTTGAAAATAAATGGTTTTCCGACGGGCTTTCCAATGAGCTGCGCTCGATCCTTGCGCGCAATCCGCGGCTCAGGGTGTCGGCTCCCACCTCCTCGAGCGCGATCGAGGGGGAGGATGAATTCGCCATCGGCCGCAAGCTCGGTGTCGGCCACATCCTGCGCGGCAGCGTGCAGCGTGAAGCGGAGCGGGTGCGCGTGTCGGCTCAGTTGGTCGCGATTGAAGGCGGGGAGATGCGCTGGGGCGAAAGCTACGACCGCGCGCTTGAAGATGTGTTCGCGGTGCAATCGGAAATCGCTGAAACTGTGGCGCTATCGCTAGTGGCTGAAGTCGCCGGCGACGAAGAGGCTCGGCGCGCGCTGGCGGCGCAGCAGGGGGTCGGCGGGACTAAGAATGTCGCCGCTTACGAGGCCTTCTTGCGCGGCTTTGCTCTGTCTGACCTGTCTGCCGGGGAGGAGACCGACCGCGCGGCGCTGGTGCAGTTCGATGCGGCGATTGCCGCCGATCCCGATTACGCCGCCGCCCATGCACTGCGCGCGACGTCGCTGTCAGCGATTGCCAATTCGGCGACCAATCTGGCCGAGGTTCGCGCGCTTTACGGTCAGGCAATTGCCGCAGCCGAGCGCGCCATCGCTCTGGAGCAGCGGCTGGCGCAAGGGCATATTGCCCTTGGCTTTGCGCTGAGCAACGGGCAACTGAACCGGCGCGCGGCGCTGCCGCATTATCAGGCCGCCGAGAAGCTGGCCCCCGGCGATGCCGAAGCCTTACGCGCGGTCGCGACGTTCTATTCCTACGGGGCCGCACAAGTGGCCGAGCAAAACCAAGCCCAGCGAATGATTGCAAAGGTGCTTAAGCTCGACCCGCTCAATGCCCGCGCGCTCCGGTCGGCGGGTAATATCGCGTTGTTCCGGCGCGATTATACGGCGGTTCTCACTCACATGGAGCGGGCGTTGGCGCTCAACCCCAGTCTTGCGAGCGCGCATTTCGTGATTGCCATTGCCCGGCTGCTACAAGGTGATGCGGCGGGCGCGCTGGCCTCAGCCAAGGCGGAGCGGGTTCCGCTGTTCCAGCAGACGGGCACAGCGATCGCCGCTGCCAAGCTTGGATACAGCGCGGCGGCTGACACGGCGTTTGGGCAACTTATCTCCGAGTATGGCGATGCCAGCCTGTACCAGCAAGCGCAGGTTCAGGCCCAGCGCGCTGCGCCTCCGGTCGCCTTGGCGCTGCTCGAAAGGGCCTATGCCGCGCGCGATCCGGGGCTGCTGTGGGTGCGCAATGATCCGCTGCTCGATCCGTTGCGCGGTGAGGCGAAGTTCGAGGATTTGCTTTACCGCCTCGGGTCATGATAGCATCGGCGCGCCCAATAGAGGGCGAGACGAGGGGGTAACACTATGCAGAAAATCGTGACTTTCGCGCTTGTGGCGGGCGGTGCGCTGGCGCTGACGGCGTGCGGCGCCAAGAAGGAAGAGGCTCCGGCTGAACCGATGGCGGCCGAAACCATGGCCCCGGTCGAACCGACCGATGAAGCGGCTGCTGCGGCTGATGGACTCGACCCAACCGGCAATCCGATTGGCCCTCTTGAGTCCGCCCCGGCAGCTGACGCGATGGCGGCCGAAACGCCCGCCGCAGAGTAATCCGCGTCTGACACCTTTGCGCGATGTTTCACATGAAACATCGCGCAAAGGCACCCCTAAAGGGGGTCTAGCGCCGGCTAGCAGGGTTCAAGGTCGCGTTGATCCAGCTGATAATCTCGGGATGCGCCACCCGGACATAGCGGCTTGGCTCGCCGAGGCTGCCGCATTTGACCCCGCCGCTAACCACGCCGATCAAGGTCGGGCGCTGGTCGGTGTCGCCAAAGGTGATAAGCGGTCCGCCGCTATCGCCGCTGCAGGCCTGCCCGCCGCCAGTCCCGATCCGCTCATCGGCACACAGCACTGTATCGCGCCGTTCGGGATCGTTGAATTTGGTGATGCTGGTGCAAGTCGCCGCATCGCGCAGCTTGACCCGTGCTCCGCGCAGGTGATCGGGGATCATGCCGCCCACCACCTCGGTCCGGCCCCAGCCATAGGTGAACACCCGTTCTACCGTTTCGCTCTTGCGCGCGGCCAGCGGCAGCGGGTCAAGCCGGATGCGCGAGACCGGCAGCACCCGGCCTGAGGCTGAATTGCGGGCCGGATCATACTGCACCAGCGCGACATCAAAATCCAAGGATCTGGGGCAGGGTTTGTTGCGGCAGAATTTAGGGTGGGGGATGACCTGCAGGATCGGGTAGCTCAGGCCCTCTTCGGCATAGGGATTGGACAGACCAAGGCGGACCCGGTAGCCAGCCGTAGCGATCGCCTTCCCGCGATCATCGGTAAGGCAATGCGCGGCGGTGAGGATCCAGCCCGTGCGAATGACACTGCCGCCGCACAGCACCTGCTGGTCAGGCGTGAGCCTCATCTCGCTGCGCGTCCCGGGGTTCAGCTTTTCCGGGCGCCACAGTAGCGCCTGCCAGGGTGTCTCCCCCTGCCGCGCAGCGAAGCCGCGAATGGCGCCGCCAACGAAAACGCAGCTGGTATCGCTATAGCTCGTGCCTTCGTAGACCACGGTGGTGGTGTTGCAAAACTCCTGCGTCCCCTGATTGGCCCCCTTCGCGGCAGCTTCGGCGTCTTCTTCGGGCGTGAGCTGCGGAGCGAAGTCGGCATGGGCGAGCGGTAGCGGGCCGCTGGGATCGTTCAGCACCTGCATCTGGAGAAAGTCACAGGCCTCAGCCTGCCCCTCATCGCATTGCGGGTGATACAGCGCGGCCGCGCGGGCCGGATCCTGAACCAGTCTTTCGCCGGTCGCCAGTTCATCGGCCAGCTTCTCGCAGGCCTCGTTCGTGCCAGCAACGCAACTGGCTGACAGATAGGCCTCGGCCTGGGCGGGTGCTGCCACACCAATGTCGTCCCATCGTTCGAACACCAGCAATGCGGCGGGCATGCAGGCCTCGGCGGCCTGCGCGTCGCAAGCCGCACCGAACAGCGTCAGCGCCCGCGCGCGATCCTCCTGCAGCCCGCCCCATGCCGACAGCAATTTGGCAAGCGCGATGCAGGCGCCCTGATCCCCTGCATCGCAGCGGGCGGCAAGTGCCGGCGCATCGCGCACTTCGGTTGCCTCACGGCAATTGAATTGCGCCAATTGGCAGGCACGATCAATCTGTGCCAGCGCCGCCGCTCGGCCCGCCACGCTCGGGTCAGATGCCAACTGCGCCTTGGCCAGATCACGGCAGGCGCTGGCGCTGCCCGCATCGCAGGCGAGCTGTCGATAGGCCTCGATCACCACAGGCGGTGCAGGTGGGTCATTCTGGCCGAGCGTGCGCATGGCATCCTGGCACGCGACAAAATCGCCCGCGCGGCATTGCCTGTCGAGCAGCGCCAGGCCTTGGTCACGGTCTGCGCTGCTGCGGTCGCGGCCCAGCAGCCCGGCTGCCAGCGTGCGGCAGGCGACCAGCCCGCCGCGTTCGCAGGTGGCGCGGCGCAGGGCTTCGGCGGCCTGCGGATCGGGTGGCCCCAGCACGCCGCGGGCGATATCATCGGCCTCGGCGTCACACCCTGCCAGCCAGTCGAGACGGCAGGCGCGGGCGTGGAAACCGGCCGCCACACGCTGGTCATCCGGCAACATAGTGCTCGGCAGCAAGTCGCCAAGCCCAACGCAGGCCTTGCCCACCACGCCCTCGCAGGCCTTGCGATAGAGTAACTCTGCCACCGGGCGATTGAGCGGGCGGCCCTTGCCGCGATGGTAAGCCTCTGCAAGATCGGCACAGGCGACGAGATTTTGCGCGTTGCATGCGCTTTCATCGGCATCGGCCCTCGCCTCAGGCGGCACCGACTGATCGCGGGGCTGGAAGGAGCCGAAGCTGCCCGGATTGAATCTGGGATATTCGCGCGGGATCGGCCCATCGGCTAAATCCTGTGCCGGTTCTGGTGCCTGCTCCTGAACCGCCAAAGCAGGCGCGGCTGGCGCTGAGATCAGGATCAGCGCCCCCAGCCATGCCGCCACCAGTTTGCGCATTGCGTGTCCCCCCACGTTGTTCAGATTATGCGCTTTGCGCCCGGCAAGGTCAAACGCACTGCTACAGGTGTGCATCCGCGCTTGTAACTGGAGAACACAAACGCTTAAGCACCTTCCTGCCTGTGGCTGCACGCGGGCGGGAGACGATGTTCCAATGCCAGCGAGCCTGCCCGCCCCGATCCGTGACAGCTGGCAGCCGCATCTGGCGCTCGGGATCACCGGGCACCGCGCTTCCAACGCCTCGTTCCGCGCCCATGCCCCGGCAATTGCCGATGCACTGGCGGCGCTGTTTGCCCGGATCGAGACGATTACGAGCGCGCTTCCGGGCACGCGCGGGGCGGTGCGGCTGCACAGCTTGCTGGTCGATGGTACCGATCAGATCGCGGCCGAACGCGCGCTCGTGCAGGGCTGGGAACTGGCGGTGCCGCTGCCGTTTGGTGCTGCGCTCAATTGCGCGATCAACGCCCATCCTGAACGTCTTGCAGATGCCGCTGCGCTGCTGGAGGGCGGGGCAGCGAGCGATCCGGCAGTCGCGGCGCGGGCGGACGCGATCCGTGCGATCACTGCGCGCGCGCAGCTGTTCGAACTGGCCGACCGTGATGCCGAAGTCGCGGCGCTGTGGCGGGCCAGCCTCGCCGATCCCGACGACCGCGCCGCCGTGCGCGCGTTCGAGGCGCTGGCGTCGGACAATGTCGCGCTGGCTGGCCGCGTGATGATAGAGCGCACCGATCTCGTCATCGCGGTGTGGGACGGGATGGTCGCCAATCTGCCCGGCGGCACCGGCCACACCGTCACCGCCGCGCTGGCGATGGGCGCGCCGGTGCTGCTGATCGATCCCGCCGCGCCCGAGGCGTGGCGAATCCTCACCCGGCCCGAGGAGTTAGGGCACCTTGATGAGCCTTCGGTCGCTGACGCGGCGCCCGATTTGGCGCGGCTCGAGGCGATCATCCGTGCTGCGGTGCTGGTCGACGGCTGGAGCCCGGCGCTGCTGGCGCGCGAGCACTGGCGCCCGCGGTCTTCGCGCGCTTTCGGGTTTTATCGCCGGATCGAGCGGGTGTTCGGCGGCGGCAACTGGTTCGGGACGCTCAGGGTCGATTACGAAGCGCCGGGCGTGATTGCGGCGGGTAGCGGCGCAGGCGTGATCGCTGCTGCAGCGGCAATGCCCGGCGGCGATGCGCGGGTCGCGCGTCAGCTCGCCGAGGATGTGCTGCCGATGTTCGCATGGGCCGATGGCATCGCCAGCCGCCTTGCCGATGCGTATCGCAGCGGGATGTGCATCAATTTCGTGCTCGCGGCGTTGGCGGTGATGGTCGGCATCCTGTTTCTGCCGGCCGGGATGGGCGACGTCAAATGGGCCTTCGCGTTGGTCGAGCTGCTGCTGCTCGGCGGGATCCTGGCGCTGACGGCGGCGGGATCGCGGATGGGCTGGCACCGGCGCTGGTTCGAAATGCGGCGGGTGGCCGAATATCTGCGCCACGCGCCCGCGCTGCTGCTGCTCGGGGTGGCGAGGCCGACCGGGCGCTGGCCGCAGGGAGGCGGGCATGGGGGAGGCGGGCACGGGGGAGGCGGGCATGGGAGCGCGGGGCACGCAGGCGGCGCCGCCTGGCCCGAGCATTTCGCCCGCCACGCCTTGCGCGATGTCGGGTTGCCGATCGTGGCGGTGACGCGCGACTATCTGCGCGCGGGTCTGGCCGGAGTGGTGCTTCCCCATGTGACGGCGCAAGCCGCCTATCACACCATCAAGGCGCACCGGCTGGAAAGCGTCCACCACCGGCTCGACAAGGCGGCGGAGAGTTGCTTTGCGCTCGCGGTGGTTTCAGTGCTGACCTATCTGCTGGCGAAGGGCGCAGGCGTCATGGGCCTTGCGCCCAAGACGCTGGCCGCGGACCTGTCGCCGGTTCTGACCTTTTGCGGCGTCGCCTTTCCGACGCTCGGCGCGAACCTTGCCGGGATCCGCTATTTCGGCGATTTCGAACGGTTCGGGGCGATCTCGCGGGTGGCGGCGGAGCGGCTCGGCGGGATCGAGGCGCGCATCGCGCTGCTGTTGTCAGGCGCGCCGGCCGGGCTGACCTACGCCGCTGCCGCCGATCTCATCCACGCACTCGACGAGGCGGTGGTAGACGAAATCGCCAGCTGGCAGGCGGTGTTCGGGGCCAAGCATCTGGCGCTGCCAGCCTAGCACCCCTGCCTCAGCCAAGCAGCATCACGTTCATCAGTCGGCCGGGCACCATGAAAGCCGCGATGCCCGGGATCATCAGCGCGGTCAGGTAAGTGAACACCAGGTGCCGCTTGTGCGCCCGGATATCGCCGCGCCGCGCGGTCGCCACCACTTTCCACGCCGCATGGAACGTCACCGGCACGAAAATATGGATGGGGCTGAACCCGCCCGACGTCTGGATAAAGATCGCCGAGGTGGCGGTGATCAGCATCAGCACCAGCCAGATCTTGCCCAGCCGCTTGTGCAGCGCGGTACCCTTGCGCGCCAGCATCACCCAGCCGCCAAGGGGGATTGCCGGGAGCACGGCGGCGACATGGATGATGATCGGCAGCTTGGCATAAAGATGCAGGTTATCGACCATGCCCAACCCCGCCTTGCCAAGCGCCACCAGCACCGCAAAGCTCATGGTAAAGCATGACAGGCTGATCGCTGTGCGTGCGACCGGGCCGATGTCGAAATTGGCGGCGGTGTTCTTGGCGGCGGTTTTGCCAGCTGTGTTGGCAGTAAAGGGTAGGGTGATGGCGTTCATGGCGGGTCTCCTTAAGGGGGTGGGTTGCTTGCTGAAGCCAACATGCCGCCGGGCCGTTCGCGAGCAATCGCGGCTGCGCAAAGGGTCCAAACTCTTCGCAAAATGGTGGGAATAGGCCGGGCCTGCGGGGCTTTGCCACTTTACGAAGCGCGAACGGGCAGTCAGTTAAGAGCGATGACCTCCCAACTGGCCCAGCTGGCATCGCCGCGTCATGCGCTTGTCCGCCGCATCATCATCGATTTGGCGGTGATGACCGCGATCGGCGTGTTCCTTGCGCTGATCGGGCCGTTTGGCAGCATCGCTGCGCCCTTGCCCGAACGGCTGGTCAGCTGGATCGGCTTCGCTTGGCTCGGCTATAGCTGCTACCGCCCGATGCAAAGCGTGGTCACTTGGGGTGAGCGGGCGCTGGCGCTGCCGCGGTGGGGGCTTCTGGCGGCGACCTGTCTGGCAGCGACCGTGCCGATGACTGCAGCAGTGCTGGCGATCAACAGCGTTCCGTTCGGCAGTTTGGCGTGGCCCGGCCTTGATGATGCGATGGCGACCTATTTCTCGGTGCTGATGATTGGCGGCGCGGTGACGCTGTTGTTCAATCTGATGCAGTCTGGCCCGCGCGTTGCGACACCGGCACCGCTTTCGTCACGGGCACCGGCTCCAGCTCTGGCTCCAGCCTTGGCCCCCCAGCCTGTGCCCATGGCGCAGCCAGCTGCGCCCGCAACGGCACCTTCACCCGTTCCTACGCCCGCGGCCGCCGCCCCGCCGCGCAATCCGCTGTTCGATCAGCTTCCCCCCGAACTCGGCAGTGACATCATCGCGCTGGAGATGGAGGACCATTATGTCCGCGTCCACACGATGCTGGGATCGGCGTTGGTGCTGATGCGGCTGCGCGATGCGATTATGTTGATGGGGGAGACCGACGGGATGCAGGTCCACCGCAGCTGGTGGGTGGCACGCGGCGCAGTGGAGGATGCCTTGCGCGATGGGCGCAACGTCCGGCTGCGGCTGACGCGCGGGATCGAGGCCCCGGTGGCGCGCGCCAAACTCGCCGACCTGCGCGACGCGCGCTGGATTTGATGGACCACAAAAAGGCCTCCGGTAGCGTTACCGGAGGCCCTGTTGGTTCATTCGCTTGCTCAGCGATAAGCTCAGCGGTGCCGGGCGTAGCTCACATCGAAGCGATCCGCGTTCATCACCTTGGTCCATGCCGATATGAAGTCGCACACGAACTTGCCCTCGTTCCCGCTCTCGGCATAGACCTCGGCCTGCGCGCGCAGCATCGAGTTTGAGCCGAACACCAGATCGGTGCGGGTCGCCCGCCATTTCTCCTCGCCTGTGGCGCGGTCGGTACCGACATATTCTTCGTCGCCTGATTCGTCGACGGTGCTCCACCTGGTT
>JBBQWH010000083.1:0-10745 GCA_038210785.1 Sphingomonadales bacterium
GCTCTGAGCGGCACGGGGTCACAGGATGGAGACGGGGGGCGGTCCAGCGAGGCCGCCTTTCTTTGGCCTTTGTCGATCGGGGTCAGACGCCCGGTTCGAACACCACCTTGCCCACCAACGCGCGCTGCGCCATCGCATCGAAGCCCTCGCGCCAGCGCGAGAGCGGTATTACGCGGTCGATCGCGGGGGCGATGCGGCCTTCCTCGGCCAGGGCGATAATTGCTTGGCTGATCGCCCGTCCGCGTTCGGGGAAGCGGCGCGCATATTCCCCGGCGCGCAGGCCGATAATGCTGAAGCCCTTGATGAGAGGGATATTGGTCGCAACCTCGGCGATGCGGCCTGAGGTGAAACCCACCACCATCAGCTTGCCGCCAAAGGCAACGCAGCGAGTCGATTCGTCGAACACATCGCCGCCCACAGGATCGAACACGATATCGGCGAGCGTGCCGCCGGTGAGCTCAGCCACCTGTTCGCGGAACCGCCCTTGGGCAAGGATCACAGCGTCAGGGCGGGCAAAAGCGGCGATGCGCGCGATTTTGTTCGCGCTGCCGGTGGTGGCGATGACCTTGGCCCCTAGCGCGCGGGCGAGGTCGCAGGCGGCCAGACCTACCCCGCCGCTCGCGCCATGCACCAGTACCCATTGGCCAGCTTGCACGCCGCAGAGCTCCACCAACCCAGTGTAAGCGGTCGAATAGGCCGCGCCCATCGCCGCGGCGGCGGGGAAGTCCATGCCGCGCGGCATTGCGGAGAGCTTGTCGGCGGGGACGCTGGCGAATTCGGCAAAGGCGCCGGTCTTGTTGCCGCCCATGATACGATCACCGGGGGCAAAACCGCTACCGGAATCGGCTTCGATCACCTGACCCGCCAGTTCCAGCCCGCTTGTGAAGGGCACGTCTGGTTTGAACTGATACTCGCCGCGTGTCATCAACAGGTCGGGAAAGTTGAGCGACGCCGCGCGCACCTGCACCAGCACCTCACCAGAAGCGCGGATGGGGGTGGGGCTATAGGCGAGGGTGACGCCTGACAAATCGGGCGAAAGGTCGAAGACGCGCAGAGCCTGCATGTCAGTCAAAGATCAACAGGTCGAGCGGCTCCGAGGGACCGAACCAGATCACAAACCGGGTGTGATCCGCTCGATCATCGCCTGACAGGCCGTGCGCGAAGATGGTCAGATCACCGCGCGCTTCGGGTGCCCAAAGTGCAAAGGCTGCAAACACCTCGCGTCGAAGCGTTAGCTGGCAGCTGCCGCGCCGGTGCGGGCCGACCGGGGCATCGTGGAAATGCCCCACCGCCAGCTTGAAACGGGCCTTTGCCGCAGCGGCAAAGGCTTCTGCGGCGGCAAGCTGGTCGGGATCGAAATAGATGTGGGCGTGGTAACCGCGGATCGCGCTGGCGGCCTCCATGCTCAGAAACTATCTTTGGCCGCTCTCAGCGCCGCGAAAGTCTCCTGCGGGGCATTGCCGCCCCACCGCGCCATCATCGCCGGGTCATCGGCGCGCAGGAAGGGGTTGGTGGCGAGCTCGCGTTCAAGCGTTGTCGGCACTGTCCATTCGTCTTTTGCGCGCTTGGCCTTGATTTCATCGGCATAAGCCTGCAAGGCAGCGTTGTCCGGGTCGGCGTGGAGCGCGAAGCGGGCGTTCGAGGCGGTGTATTCGTGCGCGCAGTACAGCAATGTTTCGGACGGCAACGCTTTGATGCGGCTGAGGCTCGCCCAGAACTGCCCCGGCTCGCCCTCGAACATGCGCCCGCAGCCCAGAGCAAACACAGAATCGCCGACAAAGGCGACGCCCGCGCTTGGCAAATGATAAGCGATGTGGCCGTTGGTGTGGCCCGAAACGTCGATCACTTGCGCCTCGACGTCTCCCAGCTTGATCGTGTCGCCGTGGGCGATGATCCGACCTGTCGGGAACTTGCCTTCGATCTCGGCAGGACCAGTGATGGTGCACCCGGTTGCGGCCTTGATCGCAGCGTTGCCGCCCGCGTGATCGGGATGCCAGTGGGTGTTCCAGATCTGCGTGATCCGCCAACCCTTCATCTCGGCTTCGAGCAGATACGCCTTGGCATCGGGGGTATCGATCGCCGCGGTTTCGTGGCTTTCGGTATCGTGAAGGAGGTAGCCGTAGTTGTCACTAAGGCAGGGGAACTGGTGAACATGGATCATGCGTGCGACCTTACAGGGTGCGCCGCCAAAGGAAAAGGCCCGCCTGCTCGGTTGAGCGGGCGGGCCTGTTCGCTTTACCTCTGATAGGCTGACCGATTGCGGGTCAACGGCACCAACGGTGCCGCAAGGCCGACCGGCCGCCCGCAGGTGCTCGCGCGCCAGCGCGAAACAGCACCGAGGACGCTCGCCCGGAGGGGCGAGCGACGCTCAGGCGTCTCAATCGTCCTTCTTCTTAAGCGCAGCGCCGAGAATGTCGCCCAGCGATGCGCCGCTGTCGGATGAACCGAACTGCGCCACGGCTTCCTTTTCCTCGGAGATCTGGCGCGCCTTGATCGAGAAGTTGGGCTTCTTCGAACGGTCGAACCCGATCACCAACGCGTCAAGCTTGCTGCCGACCTGGAAGCGGTCAGGGCGCTGTTCGTCGCGGTCGCGGCCAAGGTCTGCGCGCTTGATGAAGCCGGTCGCACCGTCGTCGCCAACCTGCACTTCCAACCCGCCGTCACGCACTTCGAGCACGGTGACGGTGACGGTCTGGTTCTTGCGCAAGCTGCCTCCGGTCGATGCGCCTTCAGCCGACGGCGCGCCCTTTTCGAGCTGCTTCATACCGAGGGTGATGCGCTCCTTTTCGACATCCACGTCGAGCACCACGGCGCTGACCGCCTCGCCCTTGCGGTGGAGCGCAAGCGCGTCCTCGCCAGAGATGCCCCATGCAATGTCGGACATGTGGACCATGCCATCGACGTCGCCGTCGAGGCCGATAAACAGGCCGAATTCGGTGGCATTCTTGACTTCGCCCTCGACGACCGAGCCTACCGGGTGCTTATCGGCGAACTCGTCCCACGGGTTGCCCTGGGCCTGCTTGAGGCCAAGGCTGATGCGGCGCTTGTCGCTATCTACTTCGAGCACCATGACGTCGACTTCCTGCGAGGTCGAGACGATCTTGCCCGGGTGGACGTTCTTTTTGGTCCAGCTCATTTCCGAGACATGGACAAGACCTTCGATGCCCGCTTCGAGTTCCACGAAGGCGCCATATTCGGTGATGTTGGTGACTTGCCCAGTGAGCTTTAAGCCGACTGGATACTTGGCCGCAACGCCATCCCACGGATCGCTTTCCAGCTGCTTCATGCCGAGGCTTATGCGCTGGGTTTCGGCGTTGATGCGGACAATCTGCACCTTCACTGTATCGCCGATGGCGATCACTTCGCTTGGGTGGTTGACGCGCTTGTAGCTCATGTCGGTGACATGCAGCAGGCCGTCGATCCCGCCGAGGTCGACGAACGCACAGTAATCGGTAATATTCTTGACCACGCCGTCGATCACTTGGCCTTCGACCAGATCGTTGATCAACTCGCTGCGCTGTTCGGCGCGGGTTTCTTCCAGCACCGCGCGGCGCGAGACGACGATGTTGCCGCGGCGGCGGTCCATCTTGAGGATCTGGAACGGCTGCGGCACATCCATCAGCGGAGTGACATCGCGCACCGGGCGGATGTCGACCTGCGAGCCGGGGAGGAACGCCACGGCGCCATCGAGATCGACGGTGAAGCCGCCCTTAACGCGGCCAAAGATCCTGCCTTCGACGCGCTTGCCTTCGCCAAATTCGCTTTCGAGCTTGTCCCACGCAGCTTCGCGGCGGGCGCGGTCGCGCGACAGCATCGCTTCGCCGTCAGCGTTTTCGACCCGGTCGACATAGACTTCGACTTCGCCGCCCACGGTCAGGCCGTGATCGTCATCGCCGCGCGAAAATTCCTTGAGAGAGATGCGGCCTTCGCTCTTGAGGCCGACGTCGATCACGGCAAACCCGTTTTCGATCGCAGTCACGGTGCCTTTTACCACGCGGCCTTCAAAACCGTCTTCGCCGGCACCGCCGAGTTGTTCATTGAGCATCGCCTCAAAATCGGCGCGGGTGGGCATCTGGGTTGCCATAGGCGAGATAAGTCCTGTGTTCGTTGTGCTACCGGCCACCGGTTGTTCCGGGGTCTTAAACTGCTTCCCGTGCACCATTGCGCGGGCTGGCAGGGCAAGAGGCCGCTTTCTTCGTGAGGCCGAATGCCGCAGCGAAGGTTCTTGAACCGATAAAAGTTGTCAGAACGGCCGCGCGCCTACGCGAGAGCCTAGCAAAAAGCAAGGAAATTGGGGCAAGGGAATGCGCGGAGTCAGCCCAAGCGTGTCCGCACCGCTTCCAGCACCGCTTCGATTGCCTGTTGGCGGTCGAACTGCGTGGTGTCGATCACAAGCGCGTCGTAGGCGGCAAGCAGGGGGGCATCCTTACGGCCGATGTCGCGCGCGTCGCGGGCGGCGATGTCGCGCTCGATCGCGGCAAAGGATGCTTCGATCCCGCAGGTTTGCAGCTCCAGCCAGCGGCGACGTGCGCGTTGCTGCACGCTTGCAATGACGAACAGTTTCACCTCTGCGTCCGGCGCAATCACCGTGCCGATATCGCGCCCGTCAAGCACTGCGCCGCCCGGTTGCGTGGCGAAGGTGCGCTGGCGTTCGAACAGGGCATGGCGCACCGGCGGGTGGATCGACACGCGGCTTGCAAGGCCGCCGACCTCCTCGGAGCGCAGGATTTCGTCATCGAGCAGGCTGTCGGCAAAGGCGCAGGCGGCCAGCGCATCGGCGGCGCAGTCAGGATCGCCGCCGGTTAGCGCCACCTGCCGCCCGACCGCGCGGTAGAGCAGCCCGGTATCGAGATGCGGCAGGCCGAAATCGGCCGCCAGCGCCCTGGCAATGGTGCCCTTGCCCGAGGCGGTCGGTCCGTCGACTGCGATGATCATGCGCCCACCTCGCGCAGCAGCCCCATAAATGTGGGGAAACTGGTGTTGATCGGGCTGGTGTCGTCGACACGCACCCCGCCGCGGCTCACCATTCCCGCCACCGCCATGCTCATTGCGATGCGGTGATCGAGCCGGGTGGCGATGCTCGCACCGTTCGGCGTGCCGGGGAGGAGTTCGCCGCCGGTGCCGTGAATAATGAGGCCGTCGGCGTGTTCCTCTAGTCGCGCGCCTGCCAGCATGAGCGCGGCTGCCATCGCGGCGAGGCGATCACTCTCCTTGACCCGCAGCTCTTCCAGTCCGGTCGTCCGTGTGGTGCCGCATGCAAGCGCGGCGGCGACGAACAGCACCGGGAATTCGTCGATCATCGCAGGCACAATTGCCGGGTCGACATCGATGCCGGTCAGCACCGCGTGGTGCACCCGCAGATCCGCCACCGGCTCGCCGCCGACCTCGCGCACGTCCAACTCCTCGATGTTCGCGCCCATCGCCCGCAGCACGTGGAGCAGCCCGGCGCGGGTCGGGTTGAGGCAGACATTGCGGATGGTGAGGTCGCTGCCTGGGACCAGCGTCGCCGCAACCATGAAGAACGCGGCGGAGGACGGATCGCCCGGCACGGTCACGTCCATCGGCATTAAGTCGGCCTCGCCGTGGATGGCGATAATGCGTTCTCCATTTTCCTCGCCCAACTCAAGCCGCGCGCCGAAGCCAGCCAGCATTCGCTCGGTGTGGTCGCGCGTGGCGATCGGTTCGATCACGCGGGTAATGCCAGGGGTGTTGAGGCCCGCCAGCAGCACCGCACTTTTGACTTGCGCGCTCGCTACTGGGAGGCGGTAGGTAATCGGCACGGCGGGCGCTGTACCGCGCAGCATGAGCGGCAGGGTGCCGCCCGCGCTGGCCTCGATACTCGCGCCCATCTGCGACAGTGGCTCGATCACGCGGTTCATCGGGCGGCCCGAAAGGCTCGCATCGCCCACAAATGTTGCGGTGATAGCGTGGCTGGCGACCAGCCCCATCAGGAGCCGCGTCGAAGTGCCAGAATTGCCCATGCCGAGCGCTTGGCGAGGCTCCTGCAGGCTGCCTACGCCGGCGCCGTACACCGTCCACGCGCCATCCGCACCGCGCTCCACCGCGGCGCCGAACTGCCGCATTGCCGCTGCGGTCGCCAAAACGTCGTCGCCTTCGAGCAGTCCGTGGATCGTGCTGCGCCCCACCGCCAGTCCTGTAAACATCAGCGCGCGGTGGCTGATCGATTTGTCGCCGGGAATGCTGATCGTGCCTGTCAGCGGGCCAGAAGGCGCAAAGGTATGGCTGGTCATAAGGCCGCGGTCTTTGACAGCGCCCCGCGCTTCTGGCAAGGCGCGCCGCGCACCGGGCTGGACCCCTTGATTCAGAATCCTTGAATCAAAGCTGGCCGGACCCCACACTTCCCGTTTAATCCCGCGAATCCGCAACCGCGCTTCGCCCGCCCTGCCTTGGGGCGGCCAGTTTGAGGAATACAGATGGCAAAGCCCGAATGGGGTACCAAGCGTACCTGCCCCAAGTGCGCGGAACGCTTTTACGATCTCGGTCAGGATAATCCGGTGACCTGCATCGAATGCGGCGAGTCCTGGTCGCCCGAGCCGGTGCTCAAGTCCAAGCAACCGATTCCGTTCGAGGAAGTCGAGAAGAAAGTCGATGTCGAAGCCGATGCTGATCTCAGCGGTGACAGCGATCTGGGCGATCTGGCGGACATCGAGGATATCGACGAGGATGGCGACTCGCCCGACAACGACGTCGATCTGGGCGGCGATGATGATCTTGGCGTTGCCACCACCGGCGATGACGACGTCGACGAGACTTGAATTTAATCTTGCAAAGGGGAGGCGGCCCTTATAATGGCCGCCTCCCGCGAACAGGGTACGTTGCCCGGTTCGTATGATGACTTGTATTGGGGCCTTAGCTCAGCTGGGAGAGCGCAACACTGGCAGTGTTGAGGTCAGCGGTTCGATCCCGCTAGGCTCCACCAGTCACCTTGATCAAAGTCGGAAAAGCCGGTCCCTGATGGGACATTTTCCGCAACGCTGGCCGACGAGGTTTCGTCCGCCGGCGTTTTTTGCATGATGCGAACGCGGCGGTGTCCGCGAGGAGAAGTGGGCGATGTTTGACACGCTGTCCGACCGTTTGGGAGGCGTATTTGACAAGCTGAAAGGCCGCGGCGCGCTGCGTGAGCAGGATGTGCGCGACGCCATGCGCGAAGTGCGCATCGCATTGCTCGAAGCCGATGTCGCGCTCCCGGTCGCCCGCCGCTTCATCGATGCCGTTACCGAGAAGGCCGTGGGCCAGGACGTGCTGCGCTCGGTCACCCCGGGCCAGCAGGTCATCAAGATCGTGCATGACGAGCTGGTCGCAATGCTCGGAGGGATGGAAACCGAGGGCCTGAACCTCGACGCGCGGCCGCCAGTGGTGATCATGATGGTCGGCCTGCAAGGCTCGGGCAAGACCACGACCACTGCCAAGCTCGCCAAGCTGATCCGCGAACGCCACGGCAAGAAGGCGCTGATGGCTTCGCTCGACGTCAATCGTCCCGCCGCCCAGGAGCAGCTAGCGGTGCTGGGCCAACAGGTCGAAGTCGCTACCCTGCCGATCCTTGCTGGCCAGCAGCCGGTCGATATCGCCAGGCGCGCGATGGAAGCCGCGCGGCTCCAGAATTTCGACGTGCTACTGCTCGACACTGCAGGCCGACTACATGTCGATGATGCGCTGATGGCCGAAATGAAGGCGGTCGCGGGCGTATCGGCCCCGAATGAAGTGCTGCTCGTGGTCGATTCGCTCACCGGGCAGGACGCGGTCAACGTGGCGCAGAGCTTCAGCGGCGAAGTGCCGCTAACCGGTGTGGTGCTGACCCGGATGGACGGCGATGCGCGCGGCGGCGCGGCGCTTTCGATGCGCGCGGTTACCGGCAAGCCAATCAAGTTTGCAGGGACGGGCGAGAAGCTCGATGCGATCGATCCGTTTCGGCCGGGCTCCGTCGCCGACCGCATCCTCGGCATGGGCGACGTCGTCAGCCTGGTCGAACGCGCGGCTGCGACGATCAAGGAAGAAGACGCCGAAAAGCTTGCCCGCAATCTTGAGAAGGGCAAGTTCGATCTCAGCGATCTCGCTATGCAGCTCAAGCAGATGCGCGCGATGGGCGGGCTGGGGATGCTCGCCGGGATGATGCCGGGGATGAAGAAGGCCAAGGCAGCGATGGCGTCCTCGGGTATGGACGACAAGGTGCTGATCCATATGGAAGCGATCATCGGGTCGATGACCGCCAAGGAGCGCGCCAACCCTGATTTGATGAACGCCAAGCGCAAGAAGCGGGTCGCGGCAGGCAGCGGCACCGATGTGCAAACGGTCAACAAGGTGCTCAAGATGCATCAGGAGATGGCGCGCGCGATGAAGCAGATCAAAAAGATGGGCGGCCTCAAAGGGCTGGCATCGATGTTCGGCGGGGGCGGCGGCATGGGGGGCGGCGGGATGGGCGGTATGCCCGGCGCCGGAGGATTTGGGGGCGGGCCCGGCGGTCCCATAGGAGGGTCAAGCGGCCTTCCGGGTCTCGGTGGCCCCGGCGGTTTCGGCGGCGGCGGATTGCCCGGTCTCGGCAGCCCACCGCGCGGCAAAAAATAGGCTTCAGTTCAACAGTTTCAGTTCAATAGTTTCAATCAATTCCAATCGAAAGGTAACAATCCATGTCCATTTCCATCCGGCTCTCGCGCGGCGGAGCCAAGAAGCGCCCCTATTACCGCATCGTCGTCGCTACCAGCCGTAGCCCGCGCGATGGCAAGTATCTCGAACAGATCGGGACCTATAACCCGCTGCTCGCCAAGGACAGCCCTGAGCGGATCAAGCTCGTCGAGGACCGCGCGCGGTACTGGCTCGGCGTGGGCGCGCAGCCGACCGACCGCGTCGCTCGCTTCCTCGATGCCGCCGGCATCAGGGAGCGTGCCGCCCGCGAAAACTTGCAGAAGGGTGTGCCGGGCGAAAAGGCTAAGAACCGCGCCGAAGATCGCGCTGCCAAGCTTGCCGAAGCCGAGGAAGCCGCGCGCGCTGCTGAAGAAGAGGCCAAAGCCGCTGCGGCCGCCGCTGCCGCTGCGCCTGCCGCAGAAGAACCTGCTGCCGATGAAGCACCTGTGGAAGGCGCTGCTGCGGAGGAAGCTCCGGCTGCGGAAGAAACCGCTGCTGCTGACGAAGCCGCTACTGCTGACGAAGCCGCTGCTGCTGACGAAGCCCCGGCTGCCTAAAAGCAGCCCTAAGGTTGATTGTGATGCTGCAACCCGTTCGGGCTGAACTTGTCGAAGCCCTGTCCTTCTTTTTCGCTCCGGCGCAGAGGAAAAGCAGGTTTTGGGCAGGATCATGAAGAACGGGAGCGGGATATGAATAGCAAACCCATCACCCTTGCAGCCATCGCTGGCGCGCATGGGGTGGCGGGCGAGGTGCGGTTGAAGCTGTTTGGGCAAAGCGTTGCCGCGCTTGCCCACCACAAAAACTTCAATGACGGCGCGCTGACCCTCGTCAAGATCCGCGATGACGGGAAGGGCGGCGCTGTCGCCCGCCTCGCTGAAGCTACGTCCCGCGCCGATGCCGAACGGCTGCGTGGGACCGCGCTGACCGTACCGCGTGCGGCGCTGCCGCCCTTGGCCGAGGGCGAGTTCTACCATGCAGACATGCTTGGCCTATCAGTTGTGACCGATGCTGGCGATGCCGTGGGAACCGTGCTCGCAATCGAGAACTTCGGCGCGACCGACATCATCGAAATTACACGTGATCCGGTGCCGGCGAAAGGGCCGAAGACCTTCATGGTGCCGCTCATTCCCGCCGCGGTCCTTGAATGGGACGCAGGAAGGCTTGTGATCGGAGCCGCTTTCGCCGAAGATTGAGCTGTATGCTACTTGCTCTGCTCGTTTTGCTGCTGATTGTTGCGATCCTCTATCTGGCAACGCTGGGAGCGGTGCTGCTGGTGCGTTTCGTGCTTGGGTCTGAAAACCGCACGGGCCGAGTGGTCGCTGCCACGCTGATTGGCCCCGTTACCGTGATTATGCCGATCATGTTGCTGGGCTGGGTCGACAATTCCGACCGCTCGCTGCTGGAACTGGCAGGGATCTTTCTCGTCCTTATGGCGATGTGTTGTGCTCTTGGCTGGCCCGTCGCCCAGTTCGCCACGCGACGGCTCGACCGGGAAACCCGGTTCGACCCGCAGATGTTCGAGTAGCGGGGCGGGCGGTGCAGGCGACGAGCTCTGCGTTGTGGCTCCGTATTGCAGCCTACGCCGTTGGTCCTGGTGACGCATCTCTAAGCTTCGCCGCCCGGCTCGCGCGCGAAAACCGCTGGAGCTTGCCCCATGCCGAGGCGGTGGTCGGCGAATACAAGCGGTTCTGCTATCTCGCCATGACCACCGGGCACGAGGTCACCCCGTCCGATGCGGTCGATCAGGCCTGGCACCTCCATCTTACCTATAGCCGCGATTACTGGCAGGTATTCTGCCCGGAGGTACTCGGGGCCGATCTGCATCATGGCCCGACCAAAGGCGGCACGGCCGAGCGCGGCCGGTTCTACCACCAATATGCCGCCACGCTCGCTGCTTATGAAGCCGCTTTCGGCAAAGCCCCGCCGCCTGCCATCTGGCCCGCAGCACATAGACGTTTTGTCGTCGATCCGAATGGGGTGCGCGTTAACTTGTCAGGTGGTATTATCGTGACACGTCGGGTCGCGCTGGCGCTGGGTCTGCTTGCTTTCGTGGCTGGCTGGCTCGTGGGAGGAATGGTGTAATGCAGCTGTTCTCGTCCTGGACG
>JBBQWH010000084.1:0-10736 GCA_038210785.1 Sphingomonadales bacterium
TGCTCCGGCCGCTCGGCGCGCGGATTGTTGTTCGTCTGCGCCGCGCCGTGGGGGTCGGTGCGCGCGATGCTGTTTTTCTCGTCGCACGCCTTGAGCGCACGGCCCACGCCCGCGATCGTCCCGCCCGTGCCTGCCGCGCAGGTGAAGCCATCCACCCGCCCACCGAGCTGCTCCCAGATTTCGGGCGCGGTGCCTTCGATATGCGCGCGGCGATTGGCGATGTTGTCGAACTGATTGGCCCACACCGCGCCCGAAGTTTCCTCTGCCAGACGGCGCGAGGTGTGGACGAAGTGGCCGGGGTTGGCGAATTTGGTCGGCGGCACCAACACCAGCTCGGCGCCCAGCGCACGCAGCGTGTCCATCTTCTCCTTGGACTGGTTGTCGGGCATCACGATGATCGTTTTGTAACCGCGCGCGTTCGCCACCAGCGCGATCCCGATCCCGGTATTGCCCGCCGTGCCTTCGACCACAGTTCCGCCGGGCAGCAATTCGCCGCGGCCTTCCGCATCGCGGATGATCCACAGCGCCGCGCGATCCTTGACCGAGGAGCCGGGGTTGGCGAATTCGCACTTGCCCCAGATGGTGCAGCCCGCCGCTTCGCTGGGTCCGGCGAGGCGGACCATGGGGGTGTTACCGATCAGCGCGAGTGTGTCGGCAAGGGGCCGGGTGATGTTCATGACAAATGAATTAGGCGCTCACGCCGCTGGCCGCAACTGCCCAAGTCCGAGCATCAGTTGGCCCATCACGGCGCAAGGGTGAGCGCCACCGCGATTATGCTGCCCTCGACGATTGTCTCGGCTTTTCGCACCGCTGCTTTCAAAGGCAACAACCATCCGCCCGCCTGTTTCGAGGGGAACAGCGAAGTCCGCCACGTCGTCCCGCCGATGGAAGCTTCGACATAGACCGAGCCCCATGCCGCAGCGTTGACGGCATGGGCGCGGATGGCCTGAGCCGTGTCGCCATCAATGGTCAGGAAGAACCAACTGCCCTTCGCCCGAGCGCCTTCCGCCCCCTGCCATAGCCACACCGACCCGCACACCTGCCATGGCCCCGCCGAGCCGTCAGGCGCGTGGCCGAGATCATCGCGCAGGAACCGGGCCAGGTCATCGTGCACCGGCCTGACCCCCTGCGCCTGCGCGATCAATCTTCCGGAGCGATGGTGACGTGCAGCCCGTCGAGCGCGGGGGTGAAGGGAATCTGGCACGACAGGCGCGAGGTGGGCACGCGGTGATCGGAGGATTCGAGCAAATCGTCCTCGTCTTCGCTCATCTTGGGCATCAGTTCTGCGAACGCCGGATCGACATGGATATGGCATGTCGCGCATGAACAGCACCCGCCGCACAGCGCCAGCAGCTCGTCAAAGCCATTGTCGCGGATTGCTTCCATCACGGTCAGGCCGTCATCGACGGTGATCTCGCTGGTTTCGCCTTCGCGGTTGGTGACGACCAGTCTGGGCATGGATCGGAGTTCCTTTTGGGCTATTGGGCGCAAGGTTCTGCGCTGTGAGAGTGCAGACGGGCTGCTAAGATACTCTTGGGGCCAAGGCAAGTTAAGGAAAGTGGCAGTGGGACTGACGGCGGAAAAATTGCGCGGGGACCTCGACGCCTTGGCAGCGCGCGAACCGCAGCTTGCCAGCGCCCTGGTGCGCGTCGGCTATCCCGATGCGCGCATCCGCGATCCCGGCTACAAAACGCTGCTGCGCACCATCCTCGGCCAGCAAGTCTCGGTCGCGTCGGCGGCATCGGTGTGGACCAAGCTGGAGGCAGAGCTAGGCGCCGATTTCACTCCTGCCTGCGTGCTGGCGCGGGATTTCGACGCCTTGCGCGCCTGCGGATTATCGCGCCAGAAACAGGGCTATGTCCGGTCATTGTGCGAGCTGGTTGCGGCGGGCGAACTCGATTTCGATACCCTGCCCAAAGATGACGAGGAAGCGATCGAGCTGCTCACCCGGATCAAGGGGATCGGGCGCTGGTCGGCGGAAATCTATCTGCTGTTTGCCGAGGGCCGCCCCGATATCTGGCCTGCGGGCGATCTTGCCGTGCAGGAGGGGGTGAAGCGGCTGCTCTGGCTGGAGGAACGCCCGTCCGAGAAGGCCACCCGCCAACTCGCGGAAGAATGGTCCCCGCAGCGCGGCAGCATGGCGATCTTCACCTGGCATTTCTACGCCAACCCGGCCCTTTGATGGCGGTCTGACCGGGCTGCAAACCACCTGCTGACAAGCTGGCCTAACCGCTGTAACGAGTTGCAAAACGCAATCGAGAGGGGATCTCATGAGTGAACAGCGCAGCATCTTCATCACCGGCGGCGGCTCCGGCATCGGACGCGCCACCGCGCTGCACTTTGCCGCGCGCGGCTGGTTCGTCGGTGTCGCCGATATCAACGACGCGGGTATGGCCGCGACGCTGGAACAAGTCGCAGGCGACGCCAAGTGGGCGGGCAAGCTCGACGTGCGTGACCGCGCCGCGTGGGACGCAGTCCTCGCGGGTTTCAACACAGCTGCGGGCGGGCGGATCGACGCGGTGATCAACAATGCCGGGATCGGCGCGGGCGGCCAGTTGGCGGAAATGGAGACCGACGAGATCGACCGCTGCCTCGATATCAATCTCAAGGGTGTGCTCTACGGTGCGCAAGCGGCCTATCCCTACCTCAAGGCGAACGCGCCGGGATCAGCATTGATCAACATTGCCAGCGCCGCCGGGATTGCAGGCTCTGCCGGGATGAGCGTCTATTGCGCGACCAAATTCGGGGTGCGCGCGGTCTCCGAAAGCCTCGATGCCGAATGGGCGGGCGACCACATCACTGTCGCCTCGGTCTGCCCGAGCTTCATCGAGACCCCGCTGCTCGACGGCACCGGCAGCCGCAATTCGAACCAGCAGATCCGCGACCGGGTGCGCGCCGCCGGGCTGGAGATCAGCCCGGTTGAGGATGTCGCCGCAGCGGTGTGGGACGCGGTCCACGGCCACAAGCTCGATTACTTCGTGGGTAAGACCTCCAAGCAGATGGCCTTCACCAAGCGGTGGCTGCCGGGCATGGTGCGCAAGCAGTTGCGCGCAAGTTCGGGGGTGCTGGGGAAGTGATACCCAACCGAGAGGATAGCGCACGCCGGAGGGCGTACGAAATCACATAAGCGCATCAATCGCGGCCGCCAACTTGGCATCGCGCTGCGATAGTCCGCCGCTGGCGCCGGCATCGTGGGTGGTCAGCGTTATCTCGACCTTGGCATAGACGTTGAACCATTCGGGGTGATGGTCCTGCGCCTCGGCCAGCAGCGCGACCCGGCTCATGAAGCCCCAGGCCTGCGAAAAGTCCTTGAACTGGAACGTTCGAAGGATCGCCTTGCCTTCGCGCGACAGGCTCCAGTGGGGATGCTGGCTGAGCAGCAGGTCGATGGCCTGCGGATCGAGTTCGGGGACAGTCATGGCCGAAGGTTCCTTGATCGGGGTCGCTTGTTTGCTGCGCCCCTTTTCCCTAACGCTGCGCGTCAATGCAAGCGTCCTCCCCCGCCCTCACCGCGCATGATCTCGCCTGCCGCCGGGGTGAGCGATTGTTGTTCCGGCGGCTGAGTTTCGCGCTCGCGCCGGGCGCGGCGTGCCATGTGACGGGGGTAAATGGCGCGGGCAAGACCACGCTGATCCGGGTGCTTGCGGGGCTGACCACGCCCTATGCTGGCACAGTAACGCGCAAGGGCACGCTCGGCCTGCTCGATGAACGCAGCGGGCTCGATCCCGATCTGCCCTTGGGCCGCGCGTTGGCGTTCTGGTTCGGGCTGGACGATACTGCGGGCCGCGATGCGATCATCGCGCGGCTGCGACTGGGCGGCTTGCTCGACGTGCCGGTGCGCTACCTTTCGACCGGGCAGAAAAAGCGCGCCGCACTCGCCCGGCTGCTGGGGCAGCGCGCGAGCGTGTGGCTGCTGGATGAGCCGCTCTCAGGCCTCGACACCGCCTCGCAAGCGCTGGTGAACGAACTGGTGCGCGAGCATTGCGCCAGCGGCGGCATCGCGATGATCGCCTCGCACCAGCCGCTTGGTGTGCCGGGGATAACGAACTTCGCGATCGAGGACCATGCGCCTCAAGGGGAAGACGCATGATCGCCGCCCTCCTCCGGCGTGACTTGGCGCAGTTCTTCCCGTTTGCAGGCGGCGGCGCGGCGCTGCCGGTGGTGTTCTTTGTCGCGGTGGCGATGCTGTATCCCTTCGCGGTGGGGCCGGACGCCAACCTAATGACCAAGACCGGCGGCGGGGTGGTGTGGATCGCGGCGCTGCTGGCGGCGATCCTGCCCTTGGAAAAGCTGGTCGCGCGCGATATCGAGCTGGGGTTCTTCGATCAGCTCAAATTGCGCGGGGTAACCGAGGAAGCAATGATGGCGGTGCGGCTGATCGCGCACTGGCTCAGCTTCGGCCCGCCGCTGGTGCTGGCGACCTTCCCCGCCGCCGCGCTGCTCAAGATCGAGGGCGAGACTTTCTCGATCCTGCTGCTCGGGCTGCTGGCGGGGACGCCGGGGCTCGCTGCCATCGGGCTGATCATCGCCGCGCTGACTGCAAGCTTGCGCGCTGGCGCGGCGCTGTCCGGCCTGCTGCTGATCCCGCTCGCGTTGCCGATCCTGATTTTCGGCGCCGGTGCGCTTGCCCGTCAGGATCAAGTGAGCCTCGGCTTCGTTGCAGCGATAAGCCTCGCGCTGGTGGCACTCGCTCCGTTTGCCGCAGGGGCCGCGATCCGGGCGGCAAGGGAGAATTAGTGCGCGCACCTGAAAACTACATCCGGGCGAATGAATTAATGGGGCGGATCGCGCTGGGCCTGCTGGGCTTCACGCTGTTCGCTTTTGCATTGAAGGCGGCCGCGCATCCGCAGGTACAGGCGCGCTACACCCCGCTGGTGGTGTTCCACGCGGTGAGCATGATTGCATGGCTCGGCCTTCTGGCCAGCCAGACCTTCTTCGCCGCGCGCTTCAAACTGGCGGCGCACCGCGCGAGCGGGCGCGCCTCGATTGCGCTGGTGGCAGCGATGCTGGCGAGCGGATCGGCGATTTCGTGGAACATCGGGCAGGAATTGGGCCGTCCCGAGGTAACGGTGGTGAACCTCGCCGCATTTGTGACCTTCATCCCGCTCTATTTCGCCGCGCTGCACTTTGCCCGCCGCCGCGACATCGCCGCGCACCGACAAGCGATGCTGATCGCGACGCTGGCGCTGATGACGCCTGCCTATGCCCGCGTGGTGCAGGTGCTGGGCCTGCCTGATCCGGTCGCCATCGGGGTCCAGCCGCCGATCACGATTGCGATTGCCTGCGGGTATGATTGGGTGCTGCATGGGCGGGTGACGCGGCCGACCCTGGCGATGCTGGGGTTTTCGGTCGCGGTGGTGCTGGTGATGGTTGGGGTGCTGGCGGTGTGGTTTCTTTAATCACCGCCCACCCCTCCCCGTCACCCCGGACTTGATCCGGGGTCCGGCTTCTTCAGGATCGCTGTCGGGTGCTTGAGGAGCGAGGGGACGAGTTGGGCAGAGTGCTGGGCAATTCCCTCAATGATCCACCGATCCAGTTCAAGGCCCGTCACCAGCGACAGTGCATGGCCGACGTGGTAATGGATACGGTTATTGATGACCGCCCGTTCATCGTCGTTCAAATCTGGGTCTCGTGCCATGATCGTATATCCGTGGATCACGGCCAGCACGAACTCCACCAAGGTCTCGCGGCTCGCATTCTCGATCAGTTTGCGCATGGGGGCTACCACCCGGAAAAAAAAGAAGCTGGATCCCGGATCAAGTCCGGGATGACGAAGGGGGTAAGTCGGCCCGCAAGGCCGCAAGGGCGAGCGCCCGCCCGCAGCGGGGCAGCTTTGCTGCCCGTCAAACGAAGATCGCGCGCCCGGAGCGGCGTGCGGAAAACTAAACGTAAGGCGGGCAATCCCGCCCCGCCGCGCTCTTCGTGAATATCTCGTTGCCCGTCTCTGTAATCGCAATCGAATGCTCGAACTGCGCGGAGAGCGACTTATCCCGCGTTACCGCCGTCCACCCATCGCCCAGCACCTTGGCCCACGGCTTACCGAGGTTGATCATCGGTTCGATGGTGAAGAACATCCCCGGCTTCAATTCCGGTCCCGTCCCAGCCTTGGCGGCATGGATCACTTCGGGCGCGTCGTGGAACAGCCTTCCCAATCCATGCCCGCAAAACTCGCGCACCACGCCGTAACGGAAGCTGTTGGCGTGGGCCTCGATCGCAGCGCCGATATCGCCCAGCCGCGCGCCGGGCTGCGCTGCCGCGATACCGAGCATCAGGCATTCATACGTCACTTCAACCAGCTTCTTGGCCTTAAGCGATGGCTCGCCTGCGTAGAACATCCGGCTTGTGTCGCCGTGCCAGCCATCGACCAGCGGGGTCACGTCGATGTTAAGGATGTCGCCATCCTTCAGCACCTTGTCGCCCGGAATGCCGTGGCAGATCACATGGTTGATCGAGATACACGAGGAATGCGCATAGCCGCGATAGCCGAGCGTGGCGGGAACCGCGCCCGCATCGAGCATCATGCCCCGCACCGCATCATCGATGCTGCCGGTGGTGACGCCGGGCCTCACCAGATCGGCGCAGGCATCAAGGATCTCGGCCGCCAAGCGGCCCGCCTTGCGCATTGCCGCAAATCCGTCAGCCCCATGCAGCTTGATGGTGCCATCGCGGTAGACGCCCGTAGCGCCGTCGACAAATTGATACTCGTGCATCACCGCTACATAGCAAAGGCGCGCGCGAATTGCTACTTCGCCAACGCGAAAGCCGTTTTGTATTGGGGCGCCAGC
This sequence comes from Sphingomonadales bacterium, assembly GCA_038210785.1. Lineage (GTDB taxonomy): Bacteria > Pseudomonadota > Alphaproteobacteria > Sphingomonadales > Sphingomonadaceae > Erythrobacter. The sequence goes on from JBBQWH010000084.1 coordinate 6,786, forward strand.
GCGCCGATGACAGCCTTGGTCACCGGCAAAGTCACCTCGTAGGGCCCTTCGGCGTAAGAGCCCGCGACATAGGGCGCAGCGATCAAGCCGATCCGGTCGAACGCCTGCTTGTTGGATGAGCCGAGCAGCACCGTCAGCTCGGCAATATCGGGACACGGGAAGATTTCGTCGGCTGCATACTCAGCGCCCAGCCGCCGGGTCCGCTCGGCCATCAGCGCCTTGCACCACGCGGGGTGGAGCGCGGCTTGCAACGTTTCAGAGGAAGCGAACATCCGCTCCGGCGCGAGCGCTTCGCCCGTCTCGCGGTCCCACACCAGCGCCTCGAAGTCCGAACCGCCATGCGCGCCGCCGCTGTAGAAATACATGTCGGCCGAGAGCGAAAGATAACGCGGCAGGTTGGCGGTCACCTTCCATTCCTTAGCGAAACTCAGGTTGGCGCAGGTCATGCAGTCCGTCATGTCGGGATCGCCCAACGTCTGCTGCCACTCGCCCTTCTGCGCCAGCACCGCCTTGTCACGCTCTTCAGTGAGGTACTGGGCGAGCGCGGGGATGGCAGAGACGGCAGCGGGCCACTTGTAGGCGAATTCGCGGGTGCGGCCGTTGTGCTCGGCATTGTCTTCGAAGGCGGCAGCCCCTGCCGGCGCGGCGGCGGCGGTCGCGATCACAGCGGCGCTTGGTTTGGCGGCAACACCGGTCTTTTCGGCCATTTCTTGGGGTGAGGAGCATGCCGAAAGGGCGACGCTGATCGCAAGAAGTAATGCTGCCGCTTGTCGCAAGGATGCAATAGCCGCGCCCGCTCTAGACCCGCCTAGACCCCTCCTAGACCCCCTCCGGCCCCGATTTGTCCGATGTTTCACGCGAAACATTCCGGTTTCCATCGTCGCTCTCCTGGCATGGTCCGAATCCGCTGGTGACAAGTGCGCTACGGCGATTATGGAACAGGGATGAACGAACCCAAAGCACTGATCCGGCCCGACCGCGGCGAGGATGCGATTGCCATTCATTTGGTCAACAAGGACGGCTTCGAGGCCTTTGCCAAGGGCCTGGCCCCGGGCCAGAGGGCGGCGCTGGGTGCGCAAAAATTCGAGGGCGGCGGGTATCAGTTCGGGATCGTGCCCGACGGGGATTCGTGGTTCGTTGTCAGCGGGGTCGCGAACCCCGAAAGCCTATCGAGCTGGTGCCTCGCCAAGCTCGCCGAGGAACTGCCCGAGGGTACGTACCGCGTTGCCACCGGCGATCCCGGCCCGGCGATGTTCGGATGGATTACCGGGCAGTACCGGTTCAACCGCTACCGTAGCGAGGACAAGACGCAAGGCCCACGCGTGCTACTGACCACGCAGGTGGCGGCGATCGACACCATCACTGCCGAGGCTGCGGCAGAATGCTATCTGCGCGATCTCGTGAATACCCCCGCCGAAGACATGGGGCCAGCCACGCTTGAGGCCGAGTGCGCGGCGCTGGCCAAGGCGAACAAGGCTGAGCTTACCGTGGTGCGCGGCGATGCGCTGGAGCAGGGCTATCCGATGGTGCACGCCGTCGGCCGCGCGGCGGCGCGGCATCATGCCCCGCGGCTGATGCACCTCGTCTGGGGCGATCCGGCGCATCCGGTGCTGGCGGTGGTCGGCAAGGGGGTGTGCTTCGACACCGGCGGGCTCGATATCAAGCCGTCCACTGGCATGCGGCTGATGAAGAAGGACATGGGCGGTGCAGCCCACGCGCTGGCGCTGGCGGGGCTGATCATGGGAGCGCGGCTGAAGGTGCGGCTGCACTTGCTGATCCCGGCGGTTGACAACGCAATTTCGGGCAACGCGTTTCGCCCCGGCGATGTGCTCAAAACCCGCAAGGGGCTGACGGTCGAGATCCACAACACCGATGCCGAAGGCCGCCTGATCCTCGGCGATGCGCTGACCCGCGCGAGCGAGGAAAGCCCCGATCTGATCGTCAATTTCGCCACGCTGACCGGTGCGGCGCGGGTGGCGCTGGGGCCGGATTTGCCCGCGATGATGGCGCGGCGCGACGAGACGGCAGAGGCGTTTTTGATGGCCGGCAAAGCCAATGACGACACCGCCTGGCGGCTGCCGCTGCCCGAAGCCTACCGTGAATACCTCGCTTCGGATATCGCCGACATGACCAACGCTTCGGCCAATCCTTTCGCCGGGGCGAGCGTTGCCGGGCTGTTTCTTGACCGCTTTGTCGGGCTCAAGGACGATGGCACCCCGCTCGATTGGGTGCATTTCGATACCTTCGCCTGGAACCCGTTTCCCCGCCCCGGCCGCGCGCGCGGCGGACGCGGGCTGGGGCTGCGCGCTTCTTGGCACGCGATCTGCGCGCGCTACGGCGCATGAGCATCAGCGTCGCACGCTTGCTCAGCCGCGCGCTTGCCGCTAACGGGCCTGCCACGCCAGCCTTGGGGCGCAGCTGGCACTCGAACCTCGGTTGACGGAACGCAGATGAGCGGCACGGCGCGCGACACGATCAGATATGCCGTGCCTGCGGGCGTGCTGGGTCTGAAGGGCCCGGTTGAAAGGCCTGCGCCAGGAGCGCTGCCGTTGCGCGGCGATCTGGCGCATATCGCACTTGCCGGGACGCATCTCGCCGCGCATTATGTAATCCCGCAGGTGCGCGCCGTGGGCAAAGCGGGCGCGGGGCTGCGGCTGGCCCCGCGCGAGGATAGCGAACTGTTCGCCCAGCTTGGTCCGGATAGCCGGTTCGAACTGCTCGATTTCGCGGGCGAATGGGTGTGGGGCTGCCCCGGCCCGGCAGGCCCTGCTGGCTGGTGCCGGGCCAGCGACCTCGCCCCTGAAGCCGCCGCCTGAGCCGTGGCGATCCGGCTGTTCATCGACGGCGCGGCAGGCACCACCGGCCTTGAAATCCGCGAGCGTTTGCAGGGGCGCAGCGAGTTTGAATTGCTGGTGCTCGATGACGCGCAGCGCAAGGACGAAGCCGCCCGCCGCGACGCGCTCCACGCCGCCGACATCGCGATTTTGTGCCTGCCGGACGAGGCAGCGAAGGACGCGGTGAAGCTGGCCAAGGGCTCAGGGACGCGCATCATCGATGCCTCATCCGCGCACCGGGTGGCCGAGGGTTGGACCTATGGTTTTCCCGAGCTGATCGGGCACGACAAAATCGCCAATGCCCAATTTTTGAGCAACCCTGGCTGCTACCCGACCGGCTTTCTCGCGCTGGTAGCGCCGCTGGTGCGCGCCGGGCTGCTGCCCGCCGATTGGCCTTACACCGTCAACGCGGTGAGCGGCTATTCGGGCGGCGGCAATGCGCTGATCGCGCGGTTCGAAGCCAGCGGCGCGCCGGCATTTCGCGCCTATGGATATGACATGGCGCACAAGCACCGCCCGGAGATGAAAGCTTACGCGGGTCTCAAACACGAGGTGATCTTCGCGCCCGCCGTGGTTCCAGCCTATCGCGGGATGGTGGTGGAAGTGCCGCTCCATCTCGGCGCGATGCCGGGCGAGCCGACCGCCGATCGGCTGCGTGAGGCGCTGGGCGAATTTTACGCCGAATCGCCGGTCATCGCGATAGGCCACGATGCCGATATCGGCGAAATCCTGCTGGAACGCAGCGCCGACCCTAGCGATTCGATGATAATGCACGTGTTCGGCAATGCCGGCGGATGGCACGCCCGGCTCGTCGCCGTGCTCGACAATCTCGGCAAGGGCGCGAGCGGCGCGGCGATCCAGAACCTCAACATTATGTGCAGCCTGCCCGAAACCACCGGCCTGCGCCTGTAACGCTTGCGCGTCTGCTTAAAATATAGGCATGCTGCGATCAGAAGCTGTGCACCATTGCGCAGTGCACCATAATCTTGCTAACCAACTTCAAAAGGTGAAAGACATGCGTTGCCCCGAGTCTTCAGGAGGCAAGGATCGTTCGCAGCCACCACCTTTAGACTTGGCACGGTTCTTGTTAAGAATCGGTCAGCAATCAGCCAGGCGC
>JBBQWH010000085.1:0-10467 GCA_038210785.1 Sphingomonadales bacterium
ACCGGCAGCCTGTATCTGCACTGCGACCCGACCGCGAGCCACTACCTTAAGCTGCTGCTGGATGGGGTGTTTGGGGCGCCGAACTTCCAAAGCGAAATCATCTGGAAAAGGACAAGCGCACATAGCGGTGCAAAGCGTTTCGGCCCCGTTCACGACGTGATCCTATTTTACGCGAAGTCGCAGGACTTTGTTTGGAACCTGCAATACACGCCCTACGAAGATGAATACGTCCGGCAGTTTTTTACGCACGAGGACGCGGACGGGCGGCGTTGGCAGAGAACCGACTTAACCGGCCCCGGCATCCGAAAGGGTGAGTCTGGCTTACCGTGGGGCGGCTATGACCCCACCGATAAAAAGCGTCACTGGCAACCGCCGTCGTATTTCTATGATAAATATGAAAAATTGACTGGCCGACCGCTAGCAGATTTCCCCTTTTTGCAACGCTTCGACGAGCTTGATCGGATCGGTCTGATCCATAAGCCCGCGAAGGTAGGCGGGACGCCCCGTGGGAAGCGCTATTTAGAGGATGCTCCTGGAATACCGGCCCAAGACGTTTGGAATGATCTGCGGCCTATTCACAATATGTCGCAAGAACGCCTCGGCTACCCCACCCAAAAACCGCTCGCGCTGCTCGAACGCATCATCGCTGCCTCCTCGAACGAGGGCGATGTGGTGCTCGATCCGTTCTGCGGCTGCGGCACCGCCGTTCACGCCGCGCAGAAACTTGGGCGCGAATGGATCGGGATTGATGTCACCCACCTCGCCATCGGCCTGATCGAAAAGCGGATGAAGCAGGCCTTCCCCGGCCTTGCCTTCGACGTGGTGGGCCGTCCGCAAGACCTCAATTCTGCGCGCGATCTGGCGGCGCGCGACAAGCACCAGTTTGAACTGTGGGCGCTCTCCGTGGTCGAAGCCCAGCCGTGGAAGGGCGGGCGCAAGGGGGCAGACGGCGGGATCGACGGGATCATCTACTTCAAGCCCGATGGCAAAAAGACCGAGCGCGCCATCGTCGAAGTGAAAGGCGGCGGCATCGGCGTGAAGGATATTGGCCGCCTGGCGCAAGTGATCGAACGCGAACGCGCGCCGTTTGGCGTGTTCCTCACCGCCCGGCCCCCGACCCGCGCAATGGAGCGCGACGCGGCGGCGGTCGGATTGTGGGAGAACCCCACCACGGGGCGCACATACCCGCGCCTGCAAATCCTGACGCTGGCCGAGATATTCCAAGGCAAGCGGCCCAATATCCCGCTGGTCGATGCGGCGAGCGGCGGCAAGCAGGCGAAGGCGGAAGATATGGACGCGGGCAAGCAGGGGAGCTTGCTTTAGGCCCCCCTCACCCACATTGGATCAGTCCTTGCCGAACAGGCCCTTGGCCATGCCGAGGATGTCGTTGACCGGATTGCCGTCCCCGTCGCGGTCGATAATCGAGGCGAACTGGGACAGCGAGCCTTCGCCGCCGATCGCGGCCACCACTTGGGTCAGAACATCGGGGCTGATGCCGGTCTTCTCGGCCGCCAGAGTCACGGTGTCGCCATCGAGCTGATGCGTCTTGCCCAGCGCCGCAATCGCTTGCTCGGCCATCGCCGGATCGATCCCGATCTGCTTGGCAAGGTTCATCACATCGTCAGGGGCGCCGCCGATGTTCTTCAGAATCCCGTCGAGAATGCTCATGGTGTTTTCCCTTGGATGGTGGAGCGTTATACCTCGTGATTCATGTTCCGCCCCTATTGCAGGTTAGGCCAGCAGGTCAGGCCGCAACGGGCGCCGGAGCAGCCTGGCGCACGCCTTCGTCCACGTGCGCTTCGAACTGCGCGAAGTTGTCGATGAACAGCTGCACCAGTTTCGTGGCGGTCGCGTCGTATTCGGCGCCGTCGGCCCAGGTGCTGCGCGGATCGAGGATCATCTGGTCGAGACCCGCCTCGGCCAGCGAGGGCACAAAGACCGGCACGTCGAAGCCGAAGTTCGGATCCTTGCGGAACTCGACCGCGTCCATCTTGCCATCGAGCACCGCGTTCAGCAGCGCGCGGGTCGCCTTGATCGGCATACGCGAGCCGGTTCCATACTTGCCGCCGGTCCAGCCGGTGTTGACCAGCCAGCACGACACCCCGCCTTGGGCTCCGCCCTTGGCGATGCGCTCCTTAAGAAGGTTGCCGTAGACGCTCGGGTGGCGCGGCATAAAGGCGGCGCCGAAGCAGGTGCTGAAGGTTGCTTCCGGCTCGGTGACGCCGATTTCGGTGCCGGCAACCTTGGCGGTGTAACCCGAGAGGAAATAATACATTGCCTGATCCGCAGTCAGCCGGGCGATTGGGGGCAGCACACCGAAGGCATCGGCGGTCAGCATGATCACGTTAGCGGGCGCGGGGCCGAGGTTCTTCTCGGAGGTGTTGGGGATGAACTCGATCGGGTAAGCACCGCGGGTGTTCTCGGTCTTGCTGCCGTCGGTGAAGTCCAGTTCGCGGGTCGTCTCGTCCATCGTGACGTTTTCGAGAATCGTGCCGAACATCTTGGTGGTGGCGTAGATTTCCGGCTCACCCTCGGCCGAAAGGTTGATCATCTTGGCGTAGCAGCCGCCTTCGAAGTTGAACACGGCGGTATCAGACCAACCATGTTCATCATCGCCAATGAGGGTCCGGCTGGCGTCGGCCGACAGCGTGGTCTTGCCAGTGCCCGACAGGCCGAAGAAGATCGCGCTCTTGCCGTCGGCGCCGATGTTGGCGCTGCAGTGCATCGGCATCACACCCTGCGCGGGCAGAAGATAGTTGAGTAGGCCGAACACGCCCTTCTTCATCTCGCCCGAATATTCGGTGTTGCCGATCAGGATCAGCTTTTCGGTAAAGCTCACCGCAATCACCGTGTCGCTGCGGCAGCCGTGACGTGCCGGATCAGCCTTGAAACTGGGTAGGTTGATGATGGTATATTCGGGGACAAAGCTGGCCACTTCGTCTGCCAGGGGGCGAACCAGCAGCGTACGCACGAACATGCTGTGCCACGCCATCTGCGTGATGACCCGCACGTTGACGCGGTATTCAGGCTGCGAACCGCCAAACAGGTCGGCGACGTAGAGTTCATCCTGACCTTCGAGGTGAGCAAGGAAATCGGCCTTGAGCGCAGCGAAATGCTCCAGGCTCATCGGCTGGTTGATCGGGCCCCAGTTGATTGTATCCTCGGTCGCGGCGTCGCGTACGATGAACTTGTCTTTGACGCTACGCCCGGTGAACTTGCCGGTTTCGACCAGCAGTGCCCCATCCCGAGTGAGCCTGCCTTCCCCCTTGGTCAGCGCGTGTTCGATCAGCGCGGCAGTGCCAAGGTTGGCGTGGAGGCGCGCGCGGGTTGCGATGTTCTGGGCGGCCAGCGGGGTTGCGAGCGAAGTCAACTTACGTCTCCTGAGCAAAACGGCAGGGTAGTGTGCAAGGGAACGAGGCCGGCTGGCACCAGCGAATCCATGAGCCTGTCAGTAGCATCCGCAAAAAGGTATGCAACCTTGGGCTCGGGCCGATCGGGCTCAACGGTTCGATCCGTGGCCTTGCGCCTTAGTTGGCGGTTCCGTCGGCGTCAAACAGGGTGCGGCATATCAAATCTGGGGATCTAATCTGGGGGCAATTGTGGGGGGCGCTGAATTGCGCACTTGCGCGCTCGCACGGGCAATTGCGGCGGCGCCTAGATAGCGCTACCCCAGCGGCCATGCGATGGCGGCGGCAGAGAGGATAGCGACAATGTCCGACAGCACCACCGATCCGGCGGCCGTCCCCGCTCTGGCCCCCGCTCCGGCCCCCGCTCCGGCCCCGGCCCCGGCCCCCGCCCCGGCCCTGGCAACACCGGAACCGGTCGGCAGCGAAGCTCGCAAATTGCAGATCGCGCTGGTTGATGATGATCGCAATATCCTCACCACGGTTGCGATAGCGCTGCAGGCCGAAGGCTTTGCCACGCGGCTTTATTCCGACGGGGAGACCGCCCTGAAGGCGCTGCTCGACAATCCGCCCGACCTTGCGGTATTCGACATCAAGATGCCCAAGATGGACGGGCTGGAACTGCTACGCCGGTTGCGCGCGCATTCGCCGCTGCCAGTGATCTTCCTGACCAGCAAGGACGACGAGAGCGACGAGGAGCGCGGGCTCGAACTGGGCGCGGACGATTACATCGCCAAACCCTTCAGCCTGCGGCTGTTGATCGCCCGCATCCGCGCGATCTTGCGCCGCGCCGAGCCGGTGCAAACGGACGATAACCTCGGCGTCCCGCCCGAACCTGCGCCAGCCAACCTCACGCGCGGGCGATTGTTCATCGATCCGGCGCGCCATCAGGTGACGTGGATGGGCCTGCCGGTCAGCCTCACTGTCACCGAGTTCCTGATCCTCGAAGCGCTGGCGCTGCGCCCCGGCGTAATCAAGAGCCGCAACCAGTTGATGGACGCCGCTTATCCCGACGACGTGTTCGTCGATGATCGCACGGTCGACAGCCACATCAAGCGAATGCGGCGCAAGTTCAAGCTGGTTGATCCCGCCTTCGATGCGATCGATACCCTCTATGGCGCGGGCTACAGCTTTACCGATGGCTGACACCGCAAGCGGCGAACAGCTTAGCGCGACCGGACGGTTTGCGCTCACGGGCCGCATCCTTGCGGTCAACATCCTGCCGCTGCTGATCATGGGCGGCGGATTGTTCTATCTCGACAGCTACCGCACGCAGCTGATCAATGAACGCTTCAAGCTTGCCCGAATCGAAGCGCAGATCACCGCCGAAGCGCTCGCTGGGGCGACCCGCGCGCGGCAAGAGGCGCTGCTGGTGCAGATCGGCAAGGAACAGCGCATGCGCCTGCGGCTGTTCGATGCCAATGGCCAGCTTGAGGCCGACAGTTTCGCGCTCGCCGCGCCTGCCTTTGCGTTTAACGACATCAGTGACGACAACTGGGAGCAGGAAATTGCCCGCTGGCTTGACCGCACGGTCGATACCATCGTCAGCGCCGAGCCGGTGGCAGATTACATCGATCCTGAGGCCAAAGAGGCTGATGCCTGGCCCGAACTGGCGCGCGCGCGCGAGCTCGGACTCAGCCAAGTGCGGCTTTATGATTGGAGTGACGGCACCCCGGTGATCACCGCGGCCGCGCCGGTCGGCCTCCAAGGCGCAACGCTGCTGACGGTCCGCAACGCAGTCGACATCACCGAAAGCGTGCGCGCCGCGCGCACCACGCTGGGCTTTGCGATGTTGCTGGTGCTGGCTGCCTCGGCGCTGCTTTCGCTGTTCTTGGCGCGCACTATCGTCACGCCGCTGCGCCAGCTGGCGAAGGCGGCGGTGCGGGTGCGACAGGGGCGCGAGCGCGAGGTCGAGGTGCCCCGCCTGCCGCAGCGCAGCGACGAGATAGGCCTGCTCGCCCGTGCGGTCTCGGACATGACCGCAGGCCTGCGCCAGCGGATCGACGCGGTCGACAGCTTTGCCGCCGACGTGGCACACGAGATCAAGAACCCGCTCGCATCGCTGCGCAGCGCAGTCGAATCGCTCTCCCGGGTGGAGGATCCCGGCTTGCGCGCCGAGCTAATCCAGATCGCCGCGCATGACGTTCGCCGGATCGACCGACTGGTGACCGAGATCTCCGCCGCCAGCAGGGTCGATTCCGAAATAAGCCGCGCGACGCTCGAACGGGTCGATCTGGCCGACCTGTTTGCCAACCTGATCCGCAGCCGCGAGGATCGCGGGATGAACGGCGGGCGCAAGCTGGTGCTGGAATGCAGCCGCGGCAGCCAGATCGTGATGGGCGTGCCGATCCAGCTTGAGCGGGTGGCCGAAAACCTGCTCGACAACGCCGTGTCTTTCTCTCCGCCCGATGGCGTGGTCAGCGTCTGGATCCGCCAGGCCGACCGCCACGTCATCACTGAAGTCTGCGACCAGGGCCCCGGGATCGCGCCCGAGCGGCGCGAGGATGTGTTCCGGCGGTTCCATTCCGACCGGCCCGAAGGCGAGGGCTTCGGCAATCACTCCGGGCTTGGCCTCGCGATCGGCCGCGCGATTGCGGTGGCGCATGACGGGACGCTGGCCGCCGACGCCCGGCCCGATGGCGCACCCGGCGCATGCCTGCGCCTGCGCTTGCGGGCCGCGCCGTGAGCAATCCCGAACCGCAAGTGATCCAGGCCAGCGCAGTTGCGATCGGCGGCCGGGCGCTGCTGATCGAAGGCCCGCCCGGCAGCGGCAAATCCACCCTCGCGCTGGCATTGATCGATCGCGGCGCGGGGTTGATCGGCGATGACGCGGTGACGCTGGTGCGCACCGGGATCGCCGGGAGCGAGCGCCTTATCGCCAGCCCGCCGCCCACCATCGAAGGGCTGCTGGAAGTGCGCGGGGTCGGCCTGATCCGCTTGAGCCTCGCCGCGCCCGCCCCGGTAGCGCTGATCCTCCAGCTGGGCGGCCCGCAAGGGCAGCGTCTGCCCGAGACGCCGCTCACCCGCCGCACAATCGGCGGCGTGGCGGTGCCGGTGCTGGCCTTCGACCCCGGCCTCGTCGCGCCGGGGCTGCGCGCCGAATGGGCGCTGCGGGTGCACGGCTTCGTAATCAAACCGACTTCCCTTTGCGGCGCCAACGCGCAAGATGTGCGATCATGAGCGATACTCCCGCCCCGTTCGCCAACAAGCCTCAGCAGCTGCTGCTGGTCACCGGCCTTGCGGGCGCGGGCAAATCGACTGCGCTTGCAGTGCTCGAGGATCTCGGCTGGGAGACGATCGACAATTTCCCAGTGCGGATGCTCAAGCGGCTTGTCACCATGCCCGACGAGGCGCGCGGGCCGCTCGCAATCGGCTTTGATTCGCGCACTCGCGGCTTCGTGCCATCCGACATCATCGCGCTGGTCAAGGGTCTTGCCGCCCGGCCCGACATCGCGCTCACGTTCCTGTTCCTCGACTGCGCCGGGGGCGAGCTCGAACGCCGCTTCAACGAGACCCGCCGCCGCCATCCGATGGCCGCCGGGCGCCCGGTGATGGAGGGCATCGCAGCCGAGCGCGAGTTGCTCGAACCGCTCCGGCGCTGGGCCGAGGTCATGATCGACACCTCGGCGATGACCAGTAACGACCTGCAAGGCCATATCCGGCAGCTGTTCGCCCCCAGCAGCGAGGAAGCGGCGCTGACGCTGACATTGTCGAGCTTCGGCTTTGCGCGCGGGATGCCGCCGCTCGCCGATCTGGTGTTCGACATGCGCTTTCTCGACAATCCGCACTGGGTGCCTGACCTGCGCGAGCAGACCGGGCAGGACGCAGCCGTGGGCGAACATATCATGCGCGATCCCGCCTTTGCCGATGGCTTTGGCCGCATCCGCGATCTGCTGCTGATGTTGCTCCCGCGCTACGCCGCGCAAGGCAAACCCTATGTTCACGTCGCTTTCGGCTGTACCGGGGGGAGACACCGTTCGGTCTTCACCGCCGAACGTATGGCAGAAAGCTTGCGCGCGGCCGGATTTTCGCCCACTGTCCGCCATCGTAATCTGGGTTCGCGCGCGGCCGATGCTATCGAACGGGATCGCCGTTAGTGGCAGTTCTCAGGAAATAAGTGGCACGATGCTGCGGCGCATTGTCCAGAGTGTCAGAAACGCTTAAGCCATGCCCTAAGCGGGCAGTTAACGGATCCCTATTCACACATGATCGGCTTGATCCTGGTAACCCATGGCCGCCTCGCGGACCAGTTCGTCGAGGCGATGGAGCACGTGGTCGGCCCGCAGGATGGGATCGTCACGGTCTGCATCGGCCCGCATGACGACATGGAACAGCGCCGGGCCGATATCGCAGAGGCGATTGCTGCGGTCGACAGCGGCGGCGGCGTCATCATCCTTACTGATCTGTTCGGCGGCACCCCGTCGAACCTCGCGATCTCGCTGCTCGATGCCGGACACGTCGAAGTGATCGCAGGAATCAACCTGCCGATGCTGATCCGTCTCGCGGGCGCGCGCAAGGCAATGGACGTGAGCGCTGCAGTCCACGCCGCGCAAGCTGCTGGCCGCAACTACATCACCATTGCCAGCGAACTGCTGGGCCAGGATACGGCACCCGCACGGGTCAAGGCTTGAGGGCAGCCACGTGGGGGAAGCACGGCAGAGCGTCACCATCGTCAACCGCCGGGGCTTGCACGCCCGGGCGAGCGCGAAGTTCGTCGGCGCAGTGGCAGTGCTGCCCGAGGGGGTGAACGTGACCGTAACAAAGGCTCCGCACAGCGCCGCCGGGGGCTCGATCCTCGGACTGATGATGCTGGGCGCGGCCAAGGGCGACACCGTTGAGGTCGTGGTTGAAGGCGAGAGCGCCGAGGCCGTACTTGCCGATCTGGTCGCGCTGATCGCCGCCGGATTCGGCGAAGACTAGGTCGGGGATTGACGTGGCGGTGCGCAGCCGCCAGCGGTTTCACCCATGCGCAGGCACATCACCGGCTTTTCCAATCCGACCGTCAAATATCTGCGCTCCCTGCGCGACAAGAAGCATCGCAAGCGTAGCGGCCAGTTCCTGGTCGAGGGGCTGCGGCTGCTCGAAGATGCGCGCAGTGTCGGGCGGCTGCCGAAGACACTGGTTATGGCAGCCGGAAACGAACGCGCTAACGCAGCGCATGGCCGGCTGGTGCGGCTGGAGGCCGAGGTGGTTTCGGCCGGCGGCGAGGTGATCACCACCACCCCCGACATCCTCTCCAAGATCACCGGCAAGGACAATGCCCAGAGCCTTGCGGGGGTGTTCGACGAATGGGACACATCGCTGGAGGCGCTGGGCCGCAGCGCCGCACCGATCTGGCTGGTGGCGCAGGCGTTGCGCGATCCAGGCAACCTCGGCACAATGCTGCGCACCGGCGACGCGGTGGGAGCGGGCGGATTGATCCTGATCGACGACTGCGCCGACCCCTTCAGCGCCGAAGCCGTGCGCGCGAGCATGGGCGCGGTGTTCACGATGCCGCTCGCCCAGGCGCGGTGGGAGGAGTTTTTGCCGTGGTTGCGCGGCCGTGCCGAGGAATATGGCGGCCAGTTGGTCGCGGCAAGCTTACGCGATGCGGTGCCCTATCGCGGCGCGGCTTACCAAGCCCCGTGCTTCATTCTGGTCGGCAACGAATCGCAGGGGCTGCCCGAGGCCTACGAGGCTGCCTGTGATCTGCGGGTGACCATGCCGATGAGGGGACGGGCGGATTCGCTCAACGCTGCGGTGGCGTCGGCGGTGCTGGCCTATGAAGTGCTGGCGGGGGTGGCGGGATAGAGACCAAGCGGAGTCGGAGCTTTTTGGGTACCTTAAGCTTTGACCGTTCGACCGATTCTACGTTGCGGTCGGAATATCTGGATCTTCAAAATGGGCCAGCCGGCGCGGCTCAGTGTTAAGCGGCAACGCCTCGGACAGATTTTGGGCTGAAGTATCCACACTAAGCGATTCGAATTTCTCGCCTTTGATCCTTAGCTTTTTATCGAAACTTCCGACCAGTGCGTCAAAATGCTCGTTAGTGCTTTTTAGGCTCTTGCGGACCTTGCTGAGGTGACCCGCGACAACACCAAGCTGATCATAGATTTCCTTGCCCAGCTTCGCGATCTCCATGGCATCCGCCTGTACGCCAGCCTGCCGCCACACGGTACTGACAGTGAGTGCGATCGACATGAAATTGAGCGGCGATGTCAACACAATCTGCCGCTTGAGCGCATATTCGAGCAGGCCGCTGTCATGCGTTAGCGCCGCATAAAGCACATGCTCCCCTGGCACGAACATGACAACGAAATCTGCTGAACCCTTGACATAATCTTGATAGCGCTTGCTCGACAAATCGTCGATGTGACCACGAACTTCGCGCGCGTGGGCTCGCAAAAGCTCTGCCCGTGCTTCATCGCTTTCTGCCTCGTTGGCGCGCGCGTAGGTATTGAAGACATTCTTCACATCGACCACCAGACACCGCCCTCCGGGGATGTTGATGACTGCGTCAGGACGCAGATTGTTCCCGTCAGCATCCTTCACATTGAGCTGAAAGTCGAAATCAGCCTTGTCATAAAGGCCACAGCTTTCAAGCAGATTGGCGAGCTGCAGTTCACCCCAGTCCCCGCGCGCTTTAGTCGCGCCACGCAAAGTGGTGGTGATACGATTGGCTCCGTCGATCACCTCGCGCTGACCTGCCTTGACCTCGTGGATGACACCTTGAAGCTGGTGATAGGCTTCGGTACGATTCTTTTCGAGTTCTTCGACCCGCAGGCGATACCGCTCAAGAGTCTGCCCGACCGGTGCGACCTTTTGTTCGATTTCCGCAAGACCCTTCTGATTTATCGCCGCCAGTTGCGCTTGCGCGCCTTCAAGAAACTTAACCCCCGCCCCAGCGAGCATCTTTTCGCCGATTTCACCGAATTTGGCCTGTAGCTTGTCTTCGGCATCGACCAGCCGCTTAAGTTCCTTCTCGAACTGCCGCTCGCGGTCTTCAATTTGTGCTGCCAGTGAACGCTCGCGCTCCGTTCGTTCGCTGCGCTCGCGTTCCAGCTCGAGGCTGGCAGTTCGAAAC
>JBBQWH010000086.1:0-10267 GCA_038210785.1 Sphingomonadales bacterium
GAAGACCGCGCGGTTGTGCGCAATGGCGAGATCGTGATCCGCCCAATGATGTATCTCGCCTTGTCCTACGACCACCGCCTGATCGACGGGCGCGAGGCGGTGACCGCGCTCAAGATCATCAAGGAAGCGATTGAAGATCCCACGCGGATGCTGATTGATTTGTAACCTCGAAATTCCCCTGTCCGTTCAGGATAAGCTTTTCGCAGCCCTGTCTTTTCTTTTGACGCGACGGACCCCACGTGAAGTGCAGCCCTTCGACAAGCTCAGGGCAAACGGAGTTTTTGCCAAATGGCTGACCATTCCTACGACTACGACGTTCTCATCATCGGTGCTGGCCCCGGCGGCTATGTCGCGGCGATCCGCGCGGCGCAGCTCGGCCTGAAGACCGCCTGCGTCGAAAGCCGCGCCGCGCTCGGCGGGACTTGCCTCAACGTCGGGTGCATTCCTTCCAAGGCGCTGCTGCACGGGTCAGAACTGTTTGACGAGGCCGCCAACGGCCATTTTGCCACTTGGGGCATCACCGCCACGCCAACGCTCGATCTCGGGCGGATGATGCAGGAAAAAACCAAGGCTGTGGGCGAGCTGACCGGCGGGATCGAATTCCTGTTCAAGAAGAACAAGGTCACTTGGCTCAAGGGCCATGCCGCCTTCGAAGACGCGCACACGGTCGACGTCGGCGGCGAAAAGGTCACCGCCAAGGATATCGTGATCGCCACCGGTTCGAGCGTCACTCCGCTCCCCGGCGTCACTGTCGACAACGCGGCCAAGCGGATCGTCGACAGCACCGGCGCGCTCGATCTCGATGAAGTGCCCGAGCACCTCGTGGTGATCGGCGGCGGCGTGATCGGCCTCGAACTCGGCTCGGTGTGGCGGCGGCTTGGCGCCAAGGTAACCGTGGTCGAATTTCTCGACCAGCTGCTCCCCGGCATGGACGGCGATGTGCGCAAGGAAGCGGGCAAGGTGTTCAAGAAGCAGGGCATGGAGATGATGCTCGGCCACAAGGTCACTGGCGCAAGCGCGGATGGCAAGATGGTCACCCTCACCATCGAAAAGTCGGCGGGCGGCGAGGCGCAGACGCTCACCGCCAGTCACGTGCTGGTGTCGATCGGGCGGCGGCCCAACACCGATGGCCTCGCGCTCGACAAGGCAGGGCTCGCCGTCAACAATCGCGGGCAAGTCGAGATCGACCACGATTTCCGCACGAGCGTTCCCAATATCTGGGGCATCGGCGATGTCGTCCCCGGCCCGATGCTCGCGCACAAGGCCGAGGATGAGGGTATTGCGGTGGCCGAGAATATCGCTGGGTTGACCGGCATCGTGAACCACGATGTGATCCCCAATGTGGTCTACACCGCGCCGGAAATCGCCGGAGTCGGCCTCACCGAGGAACAGGCCAAGGATCGCGGGATCGCGGTCAAGATCGGCAAGTTCCCGATGATGGCCAACAGCCGCGCCAAAGCCAACCGTGACACTGATGGCTTCGTCAAAGTGATCGCCGATGCCGAAACCGACCGCGTGCTCGGCGTGTGGATCATCGCCAGCCTTGCAGGCTCGATGATCGCCGAGGCTTGCGTCGCGATGGAATTCGGCGCGACCAGCGAGGACATCGCCTACACCTGCCACGCCCATCCCACCCACGCGGAAGCCTTGAAGGAAGCGGCGATGGCGGTGACGGGCAAGCCGATCCATATGTAGAGCCGGCGCGCAGGAACGGGGCGTTGTACGCGCACGTCTTTGATCGTCGCCGATTGGCCCTGCCGCTGCTGCTCCCGTGCGCTGGCGGACTTTACTACCTGTTTGCCTATGATGCGCCGCTGCGCCTGGTGTTGATCAATGCAGGGGCGCTGGCAGCGGTGCTGGCGTGGCTGCACCGAAGTGTTGCTTTGGCCATGCTTGCCGCTGCGGGCCTTGCCCTTTCCGTCTTGACGTTCGGCGACGGCACGTTGGAGCCGCAGGTCTTCACCGAAAACGTGCTGGCGCAGGTGGCAGAGCGGTCGCTGCTTCAGGCTGTCGCTCTGGCAGTGCTCCTGTTCGCCGTGCCGCTGTGGCAGCTCGTCATCGACCCCCCAACCCAGCGCACCGAAGGCTATGCGCTTGCCGCGTTGCTGGTTGGGCTGGGCGTGATAGCGATCCTCGCACCCTTCCCGTACCCACTGCTCGGCTACGGCGCCTCGCCCATTCTCGGCTTCGGCTTGGCGCTCGGCGTGACTGTGCGGTCGGGGCAGATCAGGACTGCCCAGTTCCTCGAACCTCTTGAGCGCACGCAATGACCCGCCAAACGGGCTTTTGCGCCGCACGGTAACTCGCTAGACCCCTCCGACAAGGGGAGATTTCTACCACATGGCCTTTCCGCAACTGACCCGCGAGCCCGGTGCGCTCGCCTCTGCCGCAGCGATCCGCGCGGGCAAGTTCAGCGTCGTCGAATCGGTCGATGCCGCGATCGTGAGGCTCGAACACCTCGATGCCGAAATTGATGCGCTGGCGGTGCCGAACTTCCGCCAGGCCTATGAAGAAGCCAAAGCGCTGGACGCCGCCGGTCCGCGCGAGAACCAGCCCTTGTTCGGCGTGCCGATGACGATCAAGGAAAGCTTCGACGTCGCAGGCCTGCCAACCACCTTCGGCCACGCAGGCTTCCGTAACCAGATCGCGCCGCATGATGCCTTGCTGGTGCGGCGCTTGAAGGCGGCGGGCGCGGTGATCATCGGGAAAACCAATGTGCCGGTTGATCTCACCGATTGGCAGAGCTTCAACCCGGTCTATGGCCGCACTTCCAACCCGCACGACCCGGCGCGTTCCCCCGGCGGATCATCGGGCGGGAGCGCGGCCGCCGTAGCAAGCGGGATGGTGCCGTGCGACTACGGTACCGATATTGGCGGATCGGTGCGGGTGCCGGCGCATTTTTGCGGGGTGTGGGGGCACAAGACCACCTGGGGCCTCGTCCCCAAGCACGGGCACGATTCCCCCGCAATGTCGCGGCGCGAGGGCTTCATCGCTGCGCATGACAGCCCGCTGAGCATCGCCGGGCCGCTAGCAAGGAACGCAGCAGATCTTGCCGTGCTGACCGAGATTGGTGCGGACGTTCCGCTGCGCCGCCGCGCCAAGCCGATCGCCGCGTGCCGCTTGCTGGCGATCACCGCGCTGCCGGGCGCGCCGGTCGATGCGAGCGTGCTCGAACCGACCGAAGCCGCACTCGAGACGCTCGCCCGCGCGGGCGTGCGGATTGACCGGGCGAGCGACCTGCTGCCCGATCAATCCCAGCAATACCGCCGCTATCTCAAGATGATGAACATCGTCCTGGCGCGCGGTGCGCCCGCGCCCGACGGCCAGCGCGCTTCGGCAACCGACTGGTTCGACCTGCTCGATGCGCAAGCCGCCTGCATGGCGCAGTGGGAAGCGTTGTTCGAGAATTACGACTTCGTGCTCGCCCCGCCCGCGCCGGTGCTCGCCGTGCCGCACAGCGATGCGGCGGTGTTCCGCGGCACGCTCACCATCAACGGGGCACAGGAGCCCGGCGGCAACGCACTCGCCTGGGCGGGGCTGGCAACCTTTCCTGGTCTGCCCGCCACCGTGCTTCCGATCGGCAGCGGCGCGTATCTCGGAAGCCAGCTTCCTTGCGGGATGCAGGTGATCGGCCCGCGTTGGAGCGACCTCGATTGCATCGCCGCCGCCGAAGCGATCTGGAACATCTTGCACGGCTGACATGACCCCGACCGTCCTAACCCCGATCCTCGATGGGCTCGACCTGGCGGGCATTGCGCTGTTCGCTCTGTCGGGCGCGGTACTGGCGGCGCGGCTTCGGCAGACCTTTGTCACAATGGCGTTCTTCGCGCTAGTGACCGGCGTCGGCGGCGGGACGGTGCGCGACCTGTTAATCGCTGCGCCGGTGTTCTGGATCGACGATCCGTGGGTCGCCGCCGTGTGCCTCGCCACCGCGCTGATCGCGTGGTTCACGCCTGTAAGCTGGTGGGAGGGCAAGGGGTTCGCCTATGCCGATGGCGCGGGGCTTGCCGCCTATGCGGTGCTCGGCAGCGCCAAGGCACTAGCTTACGGCATCCCGCCTGTGCCCGCTGCGCTGATGGGGGTGATCACCGGCTGCATCGGCGGGATTATCCGCGATGTGGTCGCGGGCCGCCCTTCGATCGTCATGAGCCCCGAACTTTACGTCACCCCCGCCGCCCTGACCGCCGCGCTGACGGTTGCAGGGATACTGGCCGCGCCGCTGCTCGGCGTGCCCGAAGGTTGGGCCTGGGCGCTCGCCTTCGGCTGCGGCTTTACCCTGCGCAGCGCGGCGATCCGGTGGCAATGGGGCCTGCCCAGTTACGGTGAGCGGGCGGGAGGAGCCTAGCGCCTCTTCCGCCGCTTACAGCTCGCCGTCGATGGTTTCGGGAATGTCTTCACCGGGGATCGGCCCGCCGGGATAGGCTGGCATCCGGTCGGTGTTGACGCGCTGCGCCGGGGCCGCAGCATAGCTTTCGGGGGCCTGCGCTTGGGGCTGCGCGATTCCGCCCACGCCGCCGTTTACCGCAAGGCGCGCATCGGCATAGCGCCGGTCGGTCCATTGGCCGTCGGCGCGCGGGGCATATGCCCCGCTCGAGGCGTCCGAAGCGCCTGCAAAACCGTCGCCGTAATCGATCCCGTCGATCTGGCCGTTATTGCCGATCCGGCACTGGAACGGCGATCCGTTGAAAAGCGTGCCGCTGACCTGCCAGCCTGCTCCGGTACGCTCGACATCGTCGACGGTTTCGACCCGCACATCGCGCTCGATCTGGTCGACGCAGAGGTCCGCCGCATTGTCGAGGCCGGAGGCTCCGGTGCTGCGGGTAACCGGGCGGCGATCCCAAGACCGATCATCGCGGCGGTCGTCGCGGTAATCCGGGTCGCGGTCACGAAAATCGCGGTCGCGCTCGACGAGCACGACGTCGCGCTCGCGCGTCCGGCGGTTGTTAGAACTGAGGATGGCGGCCACTCCGCCGATGATCGCCGCGCCGATCAACACGTCGCCTGCATCCACCCGGTTGCGCCGATGACCGCGCGGGTAGCCCCAACCACACCCGAATCCTCGGCAACGCCATTCGGCAGTGGCAGCGACAGGATCGAAACGGCTACCTTCAAAGGCGGCCGGCACCGCGCCAATCTCAGTAGCGGGACGTGCCGCCGCTGCAGCGGGTGAGGCAAGGACGGTGGTGCCGGCCAACGCGCCAGCCAGCGCCAGCGCACGGATGTTCAGAGCCATTGATGCGCCCTCCAGTTCAATTGCGAGCGCCCACCAAGCACCCCGATGCGGTAGAATTAACCGTGCCAGGCTTGCGCTGGGCTGAACCAAGTCCCTCGCGCAAATGCATCGCCCCGCCGCTCATGGGAGAGCGGCGGGGCGCGCAGAAGCTGGTATTATCAACCGAAGGGTCAGAGTCCGCGCACGCCGTTGAAGTCAATCTGCGGGGCGCCGCGTCCGTCGAGGAAGCAGGTGAAGTTACCACGATCGCTGCGGCGACCACCCCAACGGGGCGATCCTTCCACGGCGATCCGGCCCTTGACCCGAAAGCCATCGCGGGTGCGATCAAGATCGCGCACGTCGATCACGTCGGCATAGCGGTATCCGCCAAAGCGCCGCGCCTGATTTTCGGCAGCGCGGACGCAGCGTTCCACTGCGGCGCGCGACCCTCCGGCGTAGCCATAGTTGCCGCGGTCATTGCGGTCACCACGAAAGTCGCGGTTGTAGTTGCGGTTGTCATCGTAGCGGTAGTCGCGGTTATCGTAGCGGCGGTCACCGCGGTCGCCATCGAAGGCTCCGGCGAGCGCGGCAATGCCGCCGATCACCACCGCACCGGCGATAACTTCGCCCGCGCTGATGCCATCACGGTCACGGTCGCGGCGATCCTGCGCCATCGCCGGGGTGACAGAGGCTGCCGTCAGCGCTGTGGCTGCAACCGCGCCGAGTACAAACCGAGCCGTTTTGCCGGAGGCCAGCCGGTTGGTCTTGGTGGTCATCAGATGAATCCTCGTCTCGCACCGCGCGCTTGATTGCAGGCGGTGACAAGGACTTTCTGGACGATTCGGGCTGAGGCTTGGCTGAATTGTGTTGGCAGGTTCTGTTAATCTAAACCAGCGGTTTTATGAACGCTGAACCCTAGCCAGCCTCAATCGCCGCCAGCACATCGCGGGTGAAGGCGGCGATATCGAACCCGATGCCCGCCGGATCCTCGCCCCGGCGTACGATCACGACATGGCGCGACGGCACGATCACGACATACTGCCCGCGATTGCCGAACGCCGCGATCGTATCTGCGGGTACGCCGTCTGAGCGGTTCATCAACCAGAACCCCGCGCCATAGCCGAAATCACCTTGGGGCTGCGGGCCGCTCGGAGCGGACACGTATGTGACCCAGCCCTCAGGCAGGACGCGGGTGCCATTGGGCAGCTTACCATCGTTGAGGTAGAGCTGGCCGAACTTGGCCAGATCGCCAGCGGTGGTCCAGACCTGCGAGGAGAGGATGTAGGAGCCCTTCCAGTCAGTCTCGGCCACCGTGTTGGTCATACCCAGCATGGCGAAGAAATCCGCTGGCGGGTAGAACCCCAACCATTGTTCGATCGCCTTGACCGCGATCAGAGTGTCGTTGTTGGCGTAGCGGAACACGCTCCCCGGCGGATGGAGCACCGGCCATTGGGTGGTGGTCTCATCGACGCTCGAGCCGCCCCAATAGAGCGGATCGGTGCGGTTGCCGGGAGTGTCGGAATAGCGGCCAGTGGCCATCCGCAGCGCGTGATCGATAGTGATCGCACCCCGCACATCCGCCGCCCCGCCGCTGCGCCAGTAATTGAGCCCGACCGGGCTATCGACGCTGGCGTCCCCGGCGTGCACCGCTGCGCCGACCAAGGTGGCGGCGATCGACTTGGCGACCGACCAGGTGCGTTGCGGGGTCTTGGCGTCGAAGCCGGGGGCGTAAAGGTCGACCAGGCTGGCCCCCTTAAGAAGGACCACAACGGCTGTCGTGCGAACACCGGTTTCATAATCCGCGCCGGACAAGGCGCGCGCGGCGACGGCTGCGAGGCGAGGATTGCGTTTGACCTTGATGGGTGCCTGATCTTGATCAGCGCCCTTGGGCTTATCCGCCGGCATTGCTCGCTCGGGCTCGCTCCAGTCCTCGGGCGCACCAATCGGCAGCGCGGAACATCCCGTATCGGACCCGTAATAAGCCGCCACCCGCGCGGGCATGTCGTCCGCCCACATGACCGCTACGTGAGCGATCTGTCCGGTCGGGCGGCGCACGATTTCGAAGGGCAACTCCCCGATGATGGCATCGAGCGGGGTCTGAATGCCAGCCAGTTCCCACTGCGCGACGCTTTCGGGGGTTCGAGCGGTGCCGTTCGCTTCGGCATGCGCGATCGCGCTACACAGCATCAGCGCTTTGTAACCCGCAGCAAGGGCGCGGTCGTAGCTGGCGCCGAGGCGCTCCTGCTGGCTTTGCGACATTGCGGGGGC
The DNA here is from genome assembly GCA_038210785.1 of Sphingomonadales bacterium. GTDB lineage: Bacteria > Pseudomonadota > Alphaproteobacteria > Sphingomonadales > Sphingomonadaceae > Erythrobacter. The sequence goes on from JBBQWH010000086.1 coordinate 7,481, forward strand.
GGCGAGGAGCAGCGCTGTCGCTGCAAGGGCGGTGCGGATCATGCCTGCGACACTAAGCCGCGCCGCTTAAAAGGAAAGGGCCGGAAGCGTTTCCGCCCCGGCCCTTTGCGCCAATTACGTTGTCCCGGCGATGATCCGGAATAACAATCACGCCTTAAGCATCTTCGTATTCTTCCGACTGCACCGGGCCTGAATCCTGACCCTTGGCGCTTTCGTCACGGTCAACCAGCTCGATGATCGCCATCTGCACCGCATCGCCTGCACGCACACCTGCACGCAGAACGCGGGTGTAGCCGCCTTCGCGGTCCGAATAACGCTCTGCCAGGACTTCAAACAGCTTCTTGAGCTGCGCTTCGTCCCCCAGGCGGCTCATCGCCAAACGGCGATTCGAAAGACCGCCGCGCTTCGATAGCGTGATCAGCTTTTCGATGTAGGGGCGCAGTTCCTTGGCCTTGGGCAGCGTGGTCTTGATTTGCTCGTGCTTGATCAGCGCGGCAGCCATGTTGCGGAACAGGGCGTTGCGGTGCCCCGTCTTGCGGCCAAGCTTGCGGCCCGAAATACCATGACGCATTGAATCTATCCTTCGTTCGTAAGGAGCCCGTATCAGGTAGCTCCGTCCCGGTGGCTATGAGGGCCGCCACCTTCGCCCAATATGCAAGCCCCCGCTTTCGCAGGGGCTCACGAATTCATCAGCCCAAAAGCTCTTGTTCGAGCTTCTTGGCCATCTCTTCGATATTCTCCGGCGGCCAGCCGGGGATGTCCATGCCGAGGCGCAGGCCCATGCTCGAAAGCACTTCCTTGATCTCGTTCAAGGACTTGCGACCGAAATTCGGCGTGCGCAGCATCTCGGCTTCGGTCTTCTGGACCAGATCGCCGATGTAAATGATGTTGTCGTTTTTGAGGCAATTGGCCGAACGCACCGACAGTTCGAGCTCGTCGACCTTCTTGAGCAGGTAACGGTTGAGCTGGTTCGCGTCGCTCTCTTCTGCCGGCGCGGCATGACCGATCATGGTGCCAACCGGCTGCGGGATACCGTCTTCGAAGTGGACGAACAGCGTCAGCTGATCCTGAAGGATGCGCGCGGCATAGGCCACCGCGTCCTCTGGGGTGACAGTGCCATCGGTTTCAACGGTAAGGCTGAGGCGGTCATAATCGAGTTCCTGCCCGACCCGCGCATTTTCGACCTTGTAGCTCACCTGGCGAACGGGCGAATAAAGCGAGTCGACCGGGATCAGCCCGATCGGTGCGTCCGCCGGACGGTTCTGCACCGCGGGCGAATAGCCCTTCCCAGTGTCAGCGGTCAGCTCCATGTTGAGCGTCGCGCCTTCATCGAGCTGACAGATCACCAGATCCTTGTTCATGATCTCGATATCGCCGGTGACAGCAATATCGCCCGCTTTCACGGCGCCCGGGCCAGTGGCCGAAAGCTGCAAGCGCTTGGGGCCTTCGCCTTCCATGCGCAGCGCGATCTGCTTGACGTTCAGCACGATGTCGGTGACATCCTCGCGCACGCCTGCCAGCGACGAAAATTCGTGTAGCACGTTTTCGATTTTAATCGACGTGATCGCTGCGCCCTGCAGGCTCGAAAGCAGCACGCGCCGTAGCGAATTGCCAAGCGTCAAGCCGAAGCCGCGCTCAAGCGGCTCGGCGACGAATGTCACCTTGCGCGCGCGGTCGCTGCCATCCTTGATTTCGAGGGTGTTGGGTTTCTTGAGTTCCTGCCAGTTCTTGGTGTTGACGGACATGGATTTCCCCTAATTCGCCTGTGGGAGGCGGTTCACATTCTGGACGGGCGGGATGCGCGAAAGCAAAGGCGCGGCATCTGGCCCGTTCGGGCGGCGACGGCACGATTTGCCGCCGCCATCCCGGCGGATCAGACGCGGCGACGCTTGGAAGGACGGACCCCGTTATGCGGGATCGGTGTTACGTCGCGGATCGAAGTAATGTTGAAGCCCACCGCGGCAAGACCGCGCAGCGCGCTTTCACGGCCCGAACCCGGGCCTTTTACTTCGACTTCAAGCGTACGGACGCCGTGTTCAGCGGCTTTCTTGCCCGCATCGTCGGCTGCCACCTGCGCGGCATAAGGCGTTGACTTGCGGCTACCCTTGAACCCCATCGTGCCTGCACTGGACCAGCTGATCGCATTGCCCTGGGCATCGGTGATGGTGATCATGGTATTGTTGAAGCTGGCGTTGATATGCGCAACGCCGCTGCTGATGTTCTTCTTGTCACGGCGCCGAATACGGCCTGGTTCGCGTGCCATCGTTAAAAGTCCTCTAGCTCGTCAGAAGGTAAAAGCGGGTGAGCGCGATGCTTGCCAGCTTACTTCTTCTTGCCCGCGATGGGCTTGGCCTTGCCCTTGCGGGTGCGGGCATTGGTGTGGGTGCGCTGCCCGCGAACAGGCAGGCCGCTGCGATGGCGCAAGCCGCGATAGGCACGCAGGTCCATCAAGCGTTTAATGTTCATCGCCGTCTGACGACGCAAGTCGCCTTCGACGGTTAATTCTGCATCAATCGCTTCGCGGATCCGCAGCACTTCCTCATCAGAGAGGTTTTGCACGCGGGCAGAATGCGCAATCCCGAGCTTGTCGGCAATCCGGGTCGCCGTGGTGCGGCCAATTCCGTGAATATATGTCAGCGCGATGATCACGCGCTTGTTGGTGGGGATATTCACCCCGGCAATACGAGCCACTTATTTCTCCATGCTCCACAGGGGCTTGGCAGCTTTTGGGCAGCCTCCCCTATCTCAACGCTCATTCATTCTTGTGTCCGCTTGCCAGATAGTCCC